>DAOQAX010000167.1:0-5138 GCA_035354395.1 Bacteroidales bacterium
TGCCTACCACTTCAAGGGTATGACAGTATTCCACAATAATTGAAGCAATGAAATTCACTGCATCTGGCTCATCATCGATGATAACAGTTGTTAATTTATTTTTCATGTCATTATCGGAATATGAATTTCAACCCGGGTACCTGAAGGTTCTCCGTCAGTGTTTTTCAGATCAGTATATACTATTTTCAAACTTGTTCCATAAAGGGCATTTACAAGATCCAGACGTGAAGATGCGATTTGTGTACCCAGAGAATTGCGCGGATTCTCATTCTTTATTTTTCTCTCTTTTGCAGCTTCTCTTCCTATTCCGTTATCTTCAATAGTGCAGTTAATACATTCGCAGTTAAGCTTTAGGTCAATCCTTATATACCCATTACCCGTTGCCGGCATAATACCATGACAAATGGAGTTTTCAACATATGGCTGAATGAGCATGGTGGGGATTTTATACAAAAGGGTGTCGATATCCTCATCAACTTTTATTTCATATGTGAACTTATTCTTAAACCTGATAGTCTCAAGCTCAAGATACAGGTTCAGGGCATCCAGTTCGTCACGGAGAGGGACCGAAGTGTGTTGTGAGTTTTCAAGAACTTTCCGCATCAGACTTGAAAACTTTGTCAGGTAATTGTTTGTTGCAAGTTTATCATGCTGATACATGTAATACTGAATGGAGTTAAGAGTGTTGAAGATGAAATGAGGATTCATCTGCTGTCTTAGGTTTGCCTGGGTTATTTCAGAGATCTTCCTGTTCATTTCGCTGATGCGACGCTTTGCATTTATCTTTGACCTGCTTAGAAGAAGTATAAGAACGGCAAGGCTTAATACAAACAATCCGCTATTACCAAAAATCAGTAAACGCTGGTTCCTTATCCGCAATGACAACAGTTGAAGCTCTTTCTTGTGAGAATCTGCATCATACCGTATCTTCGCTTCTGAGAGATCCTGGATGCTGCTTGCTTTTAAATATGAATCGCTGTATTTTTTAAAAAGCACATAACTCAAATATGCATTTGCCGTATCTTTTTTTCTGATATACATTTCACTCATATCCTGATATACCCAGTAAAGGTTATAGACATCTTCAACCTTCTTTGACTGTTCTATTGATTTGTTATAATATTCTAACGATTTCTCAGTGTTCCCCAGATCGCGATATATGGTACCAAGATTTCCCAAAGCATTGGCCGCCATTGAATATCTTTTGGCCGGGAGGCTGTAGGAGAGTGATTTATTGTATGATTTAATGGAGGGCTCGTACTTCTTTTCCAGATAAAAATTCCATCCCAGATTTGCCAGTGAAAGGGCTATATATCCTGAATCTTTCTTTATAAGAGAAATTTCAAGACATTTTCTTAGAAGTGAATCAGCATTATGGTAATTACGATCTTTTTCAGTATATGAGGTTCCAAGCCTGAAATAGCCTAATTCCAGGTAGGATGTATCATTTACTTCTTTGGAGGCGTCAATAACTTTTTGCAATGTTGCACGATAATCCTTAAGATTCCCCATTGAATTGTAAACATCAGCAATATTATAATAGTTGCCGGGGATATAACCTTTTAGCTTGAATTTTTCCGCAAGGGTGATGCTTTTGGTAAAATAATCAATACTCTCGCTGTATAGTCCGGTGCGGTGATTATATTGCCCGAAAAAGACCATGATACGAACAAGAACTTCCTCTTCTTTTGCAGCTTCTGCTTTCTTCATCGCTATTGATCCTTCCTGTGCGGCATTAATAAAATCACTTACATGAAGGAAATATCCGGCACGGGCAAGGTGCAGCGATGAGGAAAATTCAATTCCTTCATGACGGCAGATCGATTCAGCTGAATCAATGTTAGCTTTAATATTATAAACCATTTTTGATTTTGTTCCAAAGATGAGCGCATTCCTGATATATCTGTTTAGCTTAGCGGTGTCGCCAGGAGAGGGTGTTTTCTTTTTGAAAGATATCTCCATCGCCGATGTATAGGAATCTGAACCTTCCGCTGATATGTATGATATTAGCAGCAAAAGGAAAAATACTGGGGTAAATCTTGCGGCTCTCATAGTAGATCATAATTAGTGAGTACTATGTTAAAATGATTTATTGAATTCAAATTTAGAATTGAAGTCTGAATCTGAATCCAATTAAACATGACTAAAGTTAGCAAAAATAACCCGATTTACCGGTATCAATTTTACAAATGGCAGGAATGACTTTACAAATGGCAGGAATCAACCTGTCATTTTATAACGGAAGGAAAAATATTTTACGTTCGAAGGTTTGTCTCCTATGTCTTGCTTTTATAACTTGATTTCCACCAGCAGATCGTCTTTCATTACATTTGAGTTCACCTTTGCCATAACTTTTGCAACTACTCCATTTACCGGTGACAATATTTCATTTTGCATTTTCATTGCTTCGAGTATTACAACAGGCTCCCCTCTGAGAACACTTGAGCCTTCCCTCACAAGTACATCTATTATCTTACCCGGCATTGGTGCCTTGATCTCCTCCTTATCGGCTTTTCCCATTTTTGAATTAAGAACCTTCATCCTTTGGAGGGAGAAAGGAGTCTCCACAGTGAACGTATAACTTATGTCGTTAAAGAGAATTTCGTATTTGTTCTGACGCGAACGTACAATCTCGACAGGGTATTTACGGTTTTTCCAAAGTATATAAGTTCCAAGTTTTTCATCAGATTTAAGTTGTACTTCATACTCTCTTTTCCCTATCCTGATTGTTTTCTTAAGAGGAAGAGGGAAACTGAATTTCTTTTTCTCTGATGAAAGTGAATATAATTTTTTAACCTGAAGCTGATTTGTTTTCATTTTAAATTTGCAGGTTTAAAATTGGTTAATCCTTTTATTTAACAACCATGGACTCATGTCCTTACCGTTTTTAAAGTCGATACTTATGCTGTCTTCATTAAGGTTCTCCTCGATGAAAAGTTTTGTGGCAAGCCATGCAGCAAGCATCTCTTCATATTCACTGTTCAGGTAATACCTGTCAAGATTCTCTATAAAAGCAGTAGTGAAATTACCATCCTGAAATTTCTGGTTACGTACAAGCATCCTGAAGAATGGGAGTGTGGTTTTTGTCCCTTTTATCCAAACTTTATCGAGGGCCAGCTTGCAGTTCTTTATTGCATCTTTCCGGTTCTTCCCCTTAACAATAAGTTTGACTATCATTGAGTCGAAATTTGCAACTATTGATGAACCTGCCTGTACTCCGGTGTCGATCCTGATATGTGGTCCGGAAGGAAGATGCAGACTTTCAATTTTGCCTGGGGCAGGGGCAAAACCGGCTTGTACATCTTCTGCATTTATCCTGCATTCTATAGCCCATCCATTAAGTTTAACATCTTCCTGTTTGAATGCCAGTGCCTCACCATTTGCAACACGTATCTGTTGTTCGACAAGGTCAATCCCTGTTATGGCTTCTGTCACAGCATGTTCTACCTGAATTCGGGTATTCATTTCCATGAAATAGAAATTTTTATCTGAATCAAGAAGAAATTCCACAGTTCCGGTAGAATAATAATTCACAGCTTTGGCAATCTGTACAGCCATTTCTCCCATACTTTTTCTCAGACTATCGTCCAGAGCACATGATGGAGCTTCCTCTAGAAGTTTCTGATGTTTCCTTTGTATTGAACATTCTCTCTCTCCAAGGTGTACTACATTTCCTTTTGTGTCTCCAAGAATTTGAAATTCAATATGTTTTGGGTTTTCAATATATTTTTCAATAAATACCGAAGGATCATTAAATGCTTTTTCAGCCTCTTTGCTTGCTATGATAAACATCTTTTCCATCTCCTCCGCTTTCCTGACAATCCTCATGCCTCGTCCACCGCCACCCGAAGCAGCTTTTATAATAACAGGGTAACCAATTTTTTCTGCTATCACAATGGCTTCATCCTCATTGGAAATATTACCTTCACTCCCCATTGCCATCGGAATGCCACCAGCCATGGCTATTTTTCTTGCTATTGTTTTATTTCCCATCTTATAAATGGCGTCCGGGGAAGGGCCAATGAATATCAGCTTGTTCTCGTTACATTTTTGGGCAAAATATGCGTTTTCTGCAAGAAAGCCATATCCCGGATGAACTGCATCAGCTTTTATTTTCAGGGCAATGTCAATCAACTTTTCGACGTTTAGAAAAACAGGGATTTCTGATTCATCTTCAGTGTTATCATAAATTACATCGGCCAGCGAAATGTACATCGCGTTTGGCTCAAGCTCTGTTTTGATGACTGCAGTCTCGATTTTCATGTTGCGCGCGGTTTTGATGATCCTGACTGCAATTTCACCCCTGTTGGCGATCAATATCCTTTTTATCTTCATGTTATGTATCCTGGTTAACCTGTATTTTGTCTCTCATTAAAAGTGACTCAAAAAGCAAACTTTAAACTTTTAACATCAAACTTCAAACCTTGAACCTTGAACCTTGAACCTTGAACCTTGAACCTAAAGCCTTAAACTTACAACGGCATATTCCCATGCTTCCGTGAAGGAACCTTTATCCATTTGTTATTAAGAGCTTCAAATGCTGAAATGATCTTTTTCCTTGTAGTAACCGGATCAATTACTTCATCGATGTATCCGCTTTCGTCAGCTATAAACGGGTTGGCGATCTTTTCGCGATATTTTTTTACCAGTTCTTTTTTGAGTTCTACAGGATCTTTCGCTTCAGCAAGCTCTTTCCGGTATAGTATGGCAACTGCTCCGTCAGGACCCATAACGGCAATTTCTGCCGATGGCCATGCAAAGACAAAGTCGCCTCCAAGGCTTTTGCTGTTCATGACTATATATGCACCTCCGTAAGCTTTACGGAGTATCACAGTTAGTTTTGGAACAGTTGCTTCACTGTACGCAAACAGTAACTTTGCACCATGCCGTATTACACCAGAATGTTCCTGGTCAATACCTGGAAGGAAACCCGGAACATCTTCGAGAGTCAGTAGTGGAATATTGAATGCGTCACAGAATCTTATAAACCTGGCTCCTTTAGTCGAAGAATCTATATCAAGAACACCAGCCAGAACTTTTGGCTGATTTGCAACGATACCTATTGTTTTGCCTTTTAGCCTTGCAAATCCGGTGACAAGACTGGCTCCGAAGAGTTCTGATATCTCAAAAAAACTATT
>DAOQAX010000168.1:0-5126 GCA_035354395.1 Bacteroidales bacterium
GAATCCGGAGCAAAAACAGAAATATGAAGACAACTATAAGAACCTTGTACTGAAAATTCAGGAGGTTGACAAACATACCAGAGAGCTCTTTTCGGGTCTGCAGGGCAGATCTTTTATGATTTTCCATCCAAACCTCGGGTATATTGCAAGGGACTATGGTCTTGAAGAGATATCGGTGGAATATGAAGGGAAGGAACCATCTCCTTCGAGAATGAAGGAACTAATTGACCGGGCCGGAAAAGATAACCTCAAAACAATTTTTGTTCAGAGGGAATATGATACTAAAAATGCAAAAGCTATTGCCGACGAAATAGGTGCAGATATAACAGTCATTGATCCTTTATCGGAAGACTGGCTGAAATCAACAACAGAAATAATTGATGCTCTTTATTCGAGTCTGACTGAAAATTCGAAATAAACGGAAGTTATGGCAAATCTATTTGAAATGCATTCTTTGTCAGCGTCTTATGATGCAAATGTTGTATTGAAAGATGTTAACTTCTGCGTAAATGAGAATGATTTTATAGGAGTCATCGGCCCGAACGGAGGAGGAAAAACCACTCTGTTAAAAATTGTTCTCGGACTGATTAAACCTACAAAAGGAGAAATTGTCTTCAATAAGGAATTACTGGATAGTAACAGGATAGGCTATCTTCCCCAGATGTCAACCGGTGATATTAACTATCCTGTTACTGTTACCGACATTGTACTCTCGGGACTGATGATGCAAAAAGGAGTAGCCTCAAGGATGTCAGCCTCAGATAAGAAAAAAGCAGGAGTGGTTATTGGAGAGCTTGGTTTGTCGGAGATGGCCGGTGCAACATTGAACGAGCTTTCAGGCGGACAAATGCAACGAGTCTTCCTCGGACGGGCAATAATTGGAAATCCTCGGTTATTGTTACTCGATGAACCCGGTAATTTTGTTGATGCAACATTTGAAAATGATTTTTACGAAAAGCTGAAGGACCTCAATAAACGCATGGCCATACTGATGGTTTCCCATGATGTGGGGACCATATCGTCGCATATCAAGTCTTTCGCTTGTGTAAACAAAAGTCTTCATTATCATCCATCGAACGAGATAACTATCGAAGATCTGCTTGTTTACGGTTGCCCCGTTCAGATTGTTGCCCATGGAGAAATACCTCATACTGTACTGAAATACCATAAATAGTGGAAGCCAATATTTTTCAATATGAATTTATAGTCAAAGGACTCCTCGGAGTTGTTTTTGCAAGTATCACGGCAGGAATAATAGGTACATATATAGTATCAAAACGCATGGTGTTTCTCAGCGGTGGAATAACACATGCTTCCTTCGGAGGTATCGGAATAGGTTATTTTATCGGATTGAATCCGATTGTCGGAGCAGCGGTATTTGCTATCCTGTCAGCACTTGGCATTGAATATCTATCGGGCCGGCAGAAAATCAGGGAAGACTCGGCAATAGGCATATTGTGGGCATTCGGAATGGCAACAGGTATTATTTTCATATATCTGACCCCCGGCTATTCTCCGAACCTGATGAGTTACCTTTTCGGAAGTATACTTACGGTAACCTATGCAGATATTATTGCTCTGGGGATTATGTCGGTTATTCTCATATCTTATTTCACCATTTTTTACAGGACAATACTCTATATCTCTTTTGATGAAGTATTTGCCAGAACATATTCCTCTTACGTGGATATTTTCAAATATATAACCACCTCGCTGATAGCTCTTACCATAGTCCTTAATATACGTATGGCAGGAGTGGTTCTTGTGATTTCACTGCTGACAATTCCTCCGAATATTGCCATGTTATTTACCAAAGTTTATTTTAAAATAGTAATTTGGTCAATCATTTCCGCATTTGTCGGAACTGCAACAGGATATGTTATTTCATATTTTGCGGGGATACCGGTCGGAGCTACAATAATATTTACGTTGGTGATAATCTGGCTGATAGCGAAGGGCATAAGGCAGCTGGCAGTAAAAATGCATCAATAAGATTTGATACGCTATGATAAAGCATTTTTGGATTTTGGTAACCAAACAGATAATCAATAAAATAATATATTTAAAGAATAAATAATAAAGCGATGGATTACGATCTTATTATCATTGGTAGTGGGCCGGGCGGCTATGTGGCTGCAATAAGGGCCTCACAATTAAAAATGAAAGTTGCAATTGTTGAAAGAGCTGAACTTGGAGGTATTTGCCTTAACTGGGGTTGTATTCCTACAAAATCGCTTTTAAAAAGTGCCCAGGTTTTCGATTATTTTACTCATGCTTCAGAATACGGAGTAACTGTATCCGGTGAGGTAAAACCCGATTTCAAAGCAATCATATCAAGAAGCAGGGGTGTGGCTGAGGGAATGAGTAAGGGTGTCCAGTTTCTTCTCAAAAAGAACGAGGTGATTCATATCAAGGGCTATGGACGTCTCTCGGGAAATAATTCTGTTGAAGTGACAGACGATAACGGAAATAAGAAAAACTATTCTGCAAAGAACATCATTCTTGCAACCGGAGCAAGGTCGAAGGAACTTCCAAATCTTAAACAGGATGGCAAGAAAGTAATAGGTTATCGTGAGGCAATGACTCTTGAAAAACAGCCGGAATCGATGGTTGTTGTGGGATCAGGAGCCATAGGAAGTGAGTTTGCAAATTTTTACCAGACAATCGGCACAAAAGTCACTCTGGTTGAATTCCTGCCCAGGATAGTCCCGAATGAGGATGAAGAAGTCTCTAAGCTGCTGGAGAGGTCATTTAAAAAGATGAAAATGAAGGTAATGACCGATTCTGCTGTTCTTTCAGTCGATACATCAAAAGAGAAATGTGTTGTAACAATAAAAACACCTAAAGGGGAAGAAATAATTGAATCTGATATTGTCTTTTCAGCTGTCGGTGTTACTACTAATATTGAAGATTTAGGCCTTGAAAAAGCAGGTGTGAAGACAGAAAGGGACAAGATTGTGGTTGATGACTTTTACAGGACCTCTGTTCCTGGTGTTTTTGCCATTGGAGATATTGTTCATGGACCTGCCCTTGCCCATGTTGCATCGGCTGAAGGAATAATCTGCGTTGAAAAGATAGCAGGGAAAGAAGTAGAACCACTTGACTACAAGAATATCCCTGGATGCACTTACACGACTCCTGAAATTGCATCATGCGGTATGACAGAAGCCGCTGCAAAAGCAGCCGGTTATGATATAAAGGTTGGCAAGTTCCCGTTTACAGCTTCAGGTAAGGCAAGCGCTGCTGGAGCAAAAGACGGATTCATCAAGCTTATTTTTGATGCTAAATATGGTGAGTTGCTTGGAGCACACATGATCGGATCCAATGTAACAGAAATGATTGCTGAGATAGTTGTTGCAAGAAAGCTGGAGACAACAGCACATGAAATAATAAAAGCTGTTCATCCCCATCCGACAATGTCAGAAGCTATTATGGAAGCAGCAGCAGCAGCCTACGGAGAAGTAATTCACATTTAATACTTTAAAAATTAATTAATTATATATATATTTTGAAATAAATTAAATGTTTATTATGAGAAAGATAGGTATAGTTTTACTGGTTGTGCTGTTCCTTCCGGTAAAATCAATGGCTCAGCCTCTGGTAAATAAACAGCATTATAACATCTCAAATGAGAGGGTGCTTTATACGGTAGGCTATGCTCACCTCGATACAGAATGGAACTGGGATTATCCGACGACAATAAACCAGTATATCCGGAACACTATGGAAGATAACTTCAAGCTTTTCGGGAAGTATCCTGATTATGTTTTTAGTTTTACGGGGTCGCGCCGGTATAAAATGATGAAGGAGTACTATCCCGAGTCTTTTAAGAAGGTGGCCGATTATATTAACCAGGGACGTTGGTATGTCTCAGGATCATCAGTTGATGAAGGAGAAGTTAATATCTCCTCTTCTGAATCGGTCCTTCGTCAGGTTCTTTATGGCAACATGTTCTTCAAAAAGGAATTCAATAAAGAGAGTTGTGATTATATGTTGCCCGACTGTTTCGGTTTTGTGGCAACATTGCCTTCTGTCTGGAGCCATGCAGGACTTCTTGGATTTTCAACACAGAAACTCACATGGAGATCATCTAATGGTGTTCCATTCAATGTGGGTGTATGGGAAGGTCCTGATGGCAAAAGCGTAATTGCTTCATTAAATGCGACTGATTATACCGGGCATGTGGTTCCCCGTCTTGACAGGGACAGTACATGGAATGCAAGAATTCAGAGCGATATCGACAGGTATGGGATTTCGTTCGATTACAGATATTATGGTGTAGGGGACATAGGCGGAGCACCTAGGGAGGCGGATGTTAAAAATGCTGTAGGAAGTATTAACAATAATGACAGTAAATTCAAGGTGATCCTGACATCGTCAGATCAGATTTATAAAGATATCACCCCGGCCATCCGTTCAAAACTTCCTACCTATTCAGGAGATCTTCTTCTCATAGAGCACAGCTCGGGATCAATGACTTCCCAGTCGTATATGAAAAGAGCTAACCGGAAGAATGAAGCTCTTGCAAAATCGGCAGAGCAGGTGGCTTCATTTGCAGATTGGCTTGGGGCAGCGTCATATCCGGTTGAAAAACTGAATAACTCATGGGAACTTGTTCTTGGCAGCCAGTTTCACGATATTCTTCCGGGAACAAGCATTCCAAAAGCTTACGAATATGCATGGAATGATGAATTTATTGCTATGAACGGTTTCTCGGAGGTGCTTAAGAACTCTGTTGCTTCAATATCACGCCGCATAAACACTGAAACCGACGGCAGGGCTGTTATTGTATATAATCCTGTTCCGATGGAGCGTGAAGATATTGTTACAGCAGAACTTTCATATCCAAAGCTGCCGGCAAATGTTAAAGTATTTGACAAGAGCCTTAACCAGGTGCCTTCTCAGATTATCTCAAAAAATGGCAACAGGATTACTGTCATATTCCTTGCAAAAATGGCTTCAGCAGGACTATCAGTATTTGAAATCAAAGAAACATCTGAAAAGCCGGCTGCCTCTTCATTGTCTGTTACTAATCAATCGCTCGAAAATGAATATTTCAGGGTCAGTATTGATGCAAACGGCGATATTGCAGGTATATATGACAAAACAGCTGCTAGAGAGGTGCT
>DAOQAX010000169.1:0-5122 GCA_035354395.1 Bacteroidales bacterium
CTTGTAAAGATAGGGAATTGTCAATTTATTAAAGTCCCCGTAAAAGAACCTGTCTATGAGGAAATTGAACTGGCATTATAGTGTGTTTGTTATACTTAATTTAGGGTATATAACAGGTTGTAAATGCACTCAAACAGTCCGGCGATATAATTGCATAAGAATTATCAGAGGCAGCACCCGGCAGTCGCTACAACTATCTCGACCGGGTACAGAGTTTTGTGATTCGATGCAGGTTTGCGGTACAAGGATAACAGGTGGACGATAATTTGTCAGGGTTGAAAGGGAAAAGAGCAAAAGGAAGAAGAGTGTTGGGGTTTTGTGTCAATTGGTTTTAATCAAATAATGTTTGCCATTCAGGTTGTTTTACAGCTGCCATACACATCTCTATTTGTGTTTTACTAATTTTTTCTTCAGCAAGAACCGGCAAACTATCCAGGGAGAAAAACTCACTTCTTAATGTTTCAATATTCTTTTTGAATTGACCATCAATTAATTCACATAAGACGAAAAACTTGATAATGCCATAAGCATATTCAGGAAGGTTATATAGCTTCCTATCCTGAGCAGCGATAAGTTTTGTTGGAATTACTCTCAGTCCGGCTTCCTCATAAACTTCTTTGACAACACTTGATTTTATTGAATCATTAACATCAACCCAACCTCCTGGTAGTGACCATGTAAAGTTATTTTCCTGTACAAGTAAAATTCTATCTTCCTTAACTATAACTGCCCTTACATCTAATTTTGGAGTTTGAAAACCAGTTTCATTACAAAATAGATCCTTAATTTTCTGGATTGGCAAATCAGACACTATTGATAGAAGTTCAGCAGAGATCTCTCTTATCCTCTTAAATCTTTCCAGGTCGAATTGATCTTTCGTGTAGGTTTCTCCGACCTGTCCAATAAACTGAAGTTCTTTTGCTATTTTCAGAATTGTGTCTGATCCCATGAAATTTTTATGTGATGTAGAAATAAAATCTTATCCCAAAAAAGGATTCTGCCAAGATACTGATTTATCTGCTCTCTGGTGACGATTGTAAATTTGAGGCGGCAGCTAACCTTTAGATCAGCTTTATCAGCAAGCCGCTTTGTACGTCATTTGCTGTGTGCGGTATTGGAGTATGGTTGTTTAACCTTTTTATTTTATCATTGGTAAGTATTTTTCACGATTCTCAAAAATGACCCAGATTTCTATTGCCATCAGTACAAGTGCCATTGGAAGTCCGGATGGCGCTGTTATTATGTGAGTTAAAAGTATCCCTGTCATAACCGGAAAAATAATTATTGCACCAAGAGCTCTGTATTTGCTGGTGATAAAAAGTAATCCTCCTGCAATTTCTGCAAGCGCTATTAGTGGCATTAACCAGGTAATTTCCATATATGCTGTCATAACCTTTATCATATTTTCCGGCATATCTTTAGGCACTGGCATGTAATTGAAAAACTTATTGAGCCCTGAATTAATGAACATCAATCCAAAAAGGATACTTACTACAGGTAGAATTTTCTTTTTCATTTCTTTTAGTTTGAAAAGTTAATTAATGGCCATTTTATACAATACCAGCCAACAATTGTGTAAACGCCATTATGGATTTTATTTATGACTTGCACGTTGCGGATCCTGTTATTTTATTCATCTGGTATACATAAAACAATTAAAATCCCAAAATGTTATTGTCGCCAGTGCAATGTGCCAGGTGGACTTGTTATTTGCCGGAAACCATTGGTAGTTTCCCGGGTGCAGGGATAAAAACAAAAACCATGAAAAGCTTATTGATCCTGCTGTCTGTGTTAATTACCGTTATTTTTAATCCATCATCGGTATTCAGGAGGCTTTTATAAGTCCTTTTATATCTTTTATAAATTTCAGAGTCCCGGATTCAATTTGTCTTGTTAATGCTTCAGGATCATTAAAGTCAGGATCTATTGCCAGGCTGTATTCAACTATTGAGTCTGATCCCTTTAAAGTTTCAGGTAAGTGATAGACCTTTATATCTTTGGATTTAAGCATATTCCAATATTTTGTCTGGATTTGTTTATTTATACCGGAAAGCCAAATCTCAAATTTCATTTTGTCATGGATCAAAACGATGGCGATCTTAAGTTTTCTTTCCTTCAAATCATCCGGGAATAATGCAAAGTATGTCATGTCCATATATCCCTGATAAAGACTGCCCGGAACTAAAAAGTCAGGGTATTTTCTTTTAAAGAAGGTTTTTAGTCCCATCATATATTCAATCAATCCACGATAGGCAATTTGGATATCCCCTTTGTCAAGTTGTTTTTTATATTCGATTACAGAATCATTTAATGATGTCATAGAAGATATAAGTTAATTGTTTTAATTGACTTGTTGCGAAATCTTAATCTATGCAAATCCGGATAGTATCCACAGCGCAGCATATATATTGTTTATATTGGTTTGTCGTTTGTGTCAGTAAACATTGGTGGTGCATTTTATTCTGAAAGTTCCATCCTGCTTCAGTCTGTCAGTCAGAGAAAAACAACAACCGGCAAGGTGTCTGAAAACCTCAAATGATGCGATGCTCAACCGTGCCTTATCCTCGAAAAATTGCATTGCTGTATCAAATTTATGAAAAGGATGGGAGAAATGCAATGGAAGGCGCAGGGCGTAGGGTGCAGGGCGGAGGGCGGAGGGTGCCTTAGTTTTTGTTTTGTGCCTTTATCCTGAGAATCACCAGACTCCGGGGATCAGCCTGTATCTGGTTTTCTGAGTATATTCCCGGTAACCTTCCAATTCATTAATCAGAGTTTTATCTTCAAGATGTGTCCTGATAATTAATATCAGAATTGAAAGAAGCACCGGAATAATGCTCCATAATGAACCTGACAGTAATGGAAATCCAAGCGTTGAGATCATCATCCCTGAATACCCCGGATGACGGATTATCTTATAAAGTCCGGTATCACAAACTGTATGGCCCCTCTCTGTCTGGATCCTGACTACAGTTGAAAAGAATTTATTCTGCCTCTTGGCAATCAGAAAAAATGAATGTCCGGAAAGAGTCAGCACAACCGCTAAAATATACAGGCTCCAGTGAAGATCCGGTGACCAGCTGAAGCGTCCTGAATCAAGGCCGGCGACAATAAGCATGATTAAATAGACAGGAGCGGATATTCCCAACAGTATCTTATCCCATTTCTTTATCCCTTTGCCCGGATTAACACGTTCATTCATCAGCTCTGTATTTCCCCTCATTGAAAGTAGCGTCATCGCGGTCATAATCAGATACATTGCCACATAAAGCCACCCTTGCCAGTAAGTAATGCGACCGGCGCTTAAAAACAGCGCCAGAAAAAAGAAAAGTGCGAGTGCCAGATTCTTCAGAATAATCTGAATTGTTTTCATAATAATATACAAGGATTAGTCATGGTAAGAAAATATTGTCTGCATACCAGAGCCCCGGGGGGCATACCTGTCCGGTTTTAAAACCTGCGCCTGTGAATTATCTTTTAAAAGCAGTTATGTAGTAACACATCTTCTCTGTTGTATGCTCTGTCGTTTCAATGTCTTTGAATCCTGCCTCCTCCATCCCTGAAACTACGTCATAAATACTTCGAATGTAAAATATATCTTTCCCTTCAGCTTGTTTACTGTCCTTAAAGCACTCCGAGTCAGCCATGAATATTATTACTTTTCCATCTTGCTTCAGAAGTGAATATATCTTTACCAACCGGACTTGAAAATCTTCCCAGAAATAGATTACATTCAATAAATATATGCAATTAAAAGTATTATTACCGATGCAGAAATCATCAAAATCAGTACAATGCAGAACTACTTTTCCACTACTGATTTTGTCCCGGTTTAGCCGGGAGGCTTTCGAATACATCAGCCTCGAAAAATCAATTCCGTGAAAGTTGCAATCGTATTTTTGCGAGAAGTCATATATCCCCTTCCCTATCCCAAATCCTATCTCAAGAACTTTGTCATCCTTGTTCAACTTAAGTAAAGGATCCAGCTCATCATATTCTGTTTGGTTTTTCTTCAGATGCTTTATTATGTACCGGCCAAACAGACCTTCCGGCTTTCGGAAATTTTTGGCTATGAGTCTTTTAAACATATTACCTCATACTAAGCTTTACTATGGATCATGTGAACCTGAAAACTGACAGAAAGTTAGAATAAATCCGCAAAAAGTGAACCATACTATCCCAGGTAAATTCCTGGCCGGTCTGCCTGAATTCAGGGAATCAGCAAAGTTTATAAAATTTGCAGCATGACATTCTTTTATCTGAACAGCAATCCTTGCCTATTGTTGTATGTCGTTAATTATGAGGCTGTTATTATATTTGCCATAAAGGCGGTTAATTTGTTTCTATCGAGGACTCCGTTCGTTCTGACTCCACTGCAAATGTCAATTCCATAAGGTTCAACTTCTTCAACAGCTTGTCTGACATTGTCTGGATTTAGTCCGCCAGCAAGGAAAACGGGGCATTTTGCCTTTTCACGAATTTGCCTGCTTAATTTCCAATTGTGAATCCGGCCGGTTCCCCCAAGTTCTTTTATTTTCAGGTTAGGATTGCCACTATCCAGAAGTAATGCGTCCACCTTTTCAGAAAGTCGGATTGCAAGATCCACAGAATCAGAGTCAATCACGTGAATTACCTGCACTATTTTAACAGAAGGCAGAGCTTCCCTTATTTGCGAATAAGTTCCCTCCGAAAGCTGATCAACTATTTGGATTGTGCCTGTATTGGTTCTGGAATGATGTTTTATTATTCCGGAGACAGTGGTTTCACTTGTCAGAAGAAATGTAGCAACAGGAGGTGGGACAGCCTGAGCAATTTGTCTGATTAATTCGTCAGGGATTGGCCCTGGCCCACTGGGCATTTTACCAACCAGCCCAATTGCATCAGCTCCCAGCTCGATTGCTGTTCCGGCTTCTTCAATGCTGCTTATGCAGCAAATCTTAATTCGAATTCTTCCCATGAAACAGTAAGGCTTAACACTCTATACCTGTGCGAACAGAATCATATAGTTATGACCTTTCTCTTTTGCACATTTCGGACAGTAGGCATAATGGATATAATAATCCTTTGCTTTCCTGCCGCTTTCACCAAGATAGTTGTTCATCTCTTTAATATGCTCCGGAACGCT
>DAOQAX010000170.1:0-5113 GCA_035354395.1 Bacteroidales bacterium
TTTAAGCGCTCTTCTCACACTGATAATAATATGGGGTCTGATAGTATTGTTTTTTGCAATATTCATTCCGTTGATTACTACGCAGATTAATTATTTTTCTACTATCGACAGCGATAAAATAGTACAGCTTATAACAGAACCTGTCAACAAGATTGACAACCTGTTCAAGACTTATAACAAAGATATGGTCAATGCACTCCCTGTTGAAGATTATATAGCCGGAAAAATCTCAGGAGTGCTTAATATTAATGTGATACAGAAGTTTCTTGGTTCTCTTATCAGCATTATGGGCAACATCATTATTGCAATTTTCTCAATTACATTCATAACATTCTTCTTTCTCAAAGATCAGCATCTGTTTTTTGAATCAATCCTTATGTGGGTTCCTGACAAATACACTGAGAATGTAAGCAGGGCTTTGTATTCGATAAAGAGACTTCTTACACGGTATTTTATCGGAATTGTGATTCAGAGCACCTGCATAATGACACTAATTACCATAGGTATGACAATTGCAGGGATTGATTTCCAGCAGGCACTGGTGATGGGACTCATTCTCGGAATACTAAATGTTATTCCATATGTGGGTCCATGGCTCGGGCTCTTTATTGCAATAATAATGGGAGTTGCTTCGCATATCAATCAGGATTTTTCTACAGTTGTAATACCTCTCGTAACCTATATGATAATAGTTGAGGCTGTTACACATATAATCGACAATGTAGTGTTTCAACCTGTCATATTCTCAAGCAGTGTCAAAGCTCATCCTCTTGAGATCTTCATTGTAGTTCTTGCTTCCGGGTTTGCAGCAGGCATCCCCGGCATGATATTGGGAATACCTGCCTATACAGTAATGAGAGTATTTGCAAGAGAATTTTTTTATAATTTTAAGGCAGTACAGAAGATCACCTCAGGCCTGTCGCCTGAAAACATTGGGGTGAAGTTACATGATCACGATAAGGAGAATGAAGAACCGCTTGATTAAGGAAGTTTTCTGACAAAACCATATTAGACTGTCAGGTGGTAAAAAATATTTAGTAAATTACTGAGTAGATGGATGGTGCCCCTCGTTTCTTAAACAGGCTTTTCCGCTTTTACTATGAAGGATTCAGGAATATGTCAGAGTGGGGGAGAAAAGTCTGGGTAATCATAATCATAAAACTTTTCATAATATTTGTTATTCTGAAGATCTTTTTTTTTCATGATTTCCTTCAGAAGAAGTATGATACTGACAAACAAAGAAGTGAATATGTTCTGGAGCAATTAATTAATTCATCCGAAAAACATGATTGAGAATGTTGATTTGGCCCTTGTAGGATGGTCACGTGCCCAGTTTGCCCTTACTGCTGCTTATCACTGGCTATTTGTTCCTCTTACACTCGGATTATCGTTTATCATTGCCATTATGGAAACCATTTATGTAAGGACCGGCAGTGAAGAATGGAAAAGGATTACCCGTTTCTGGATGACTTTATTCGGAATTAATTTTGCCATAGGTGTGGCAACAGGGATCATCCTTGAATTTGAATTTGGAACCAACTGGTCAAATTATTCATGGTTTGTGGGAGATATCTTTGGAACCCCGCTTGCAATAGAAGGTATACTGGCTTTTTTTCTGGAGTCGACTTTTTTTGCGGTGATGTTTTTTGGATGGAACAAAGTGAGTAAAAAGTTTCATCTTTTATCCACCTGGCTCGTTGCAGCAGGGGCCAGCTTGTCGGCTTTATGGATCCTTGTGGCAAATGCATGGATGCAAAATCCTGTAGGAATGGTGTTTAATCCTGAGACGGCAAGAAACGAAATGGTAGATTTTTGGGCTATTCTGTTTAATCCTGTTGCAATTGAGAAATTTCTTCATTCAATATCGTCCGGATTCCTGCTGGCCTCAATGTTTGTTCTGGGTGTCAGCTCGTGGTATCTTATCAAAAAAAGGGAGGAACTGTTTGCCAGGAGAAGTATCCTTATCGCCTCAATATTTGGACTTCTATCTTCATTACTGGTTGCATTTACCGGCGACAGATCGGCAAGAACCCTGGCAAAGGTTCAACCTGTGAAATTTGCCTCAATGGAAGCCCTTTATGAGGGGAGGAACAATGCAGGCCTGGTTGCCATTGGATTTCTTAAAGACTCGGATAAGAAGATCGGAAAGGAAGTTGTGAAAGATTTTATTTTCAAAATAGAGCTTCCCGGCTTTCTTTCAATACTTACAGGAGGAGATATAAACGGATATGTACCGGGTATAATTGATCATATAACGGGG
Organism: Bacteroidales bacterium; assembly: GCA_035354395.1. Classification (GTDB taxonomy): domain Bacteria; phylum Bacteroidota; class Bacteroidia; order Bacteroidales; family VadinHA17; genus LD21. Next base: position 2,261 of record DAOQAX010000170.1, read on the forward strand.
AACAAAGAAAAAGAGATATTGTCAGTTTCTGAAAAAATTGAGAGGGGGCAGTATGCCAGGAGAGTTCTGACGGATTATAAAAATGCCAGGGCAGCCGGAGATAAGGAACTAACCGAAAAGACCAATGCTGTCTTTTATGATAAAGAGTTCCGCGACAAATATTTCAGATACTTCGGATATGCATTTATTGACAATCAGGAGGATGTGCTTCCGTCTGTGTCTGCCTCATTCTACTCATTTCATCTTATGGTGATGCTCGGTTTTTACTTCATACTGGTCTTTGCATTAGCCATCTATTTTATATTCAGGGGGACCCTCTTAAAAAACAAATGGTTCTTGTGGGTAGCTCTTTTTTCAATTCCGCTGCCTTATATAGCCGGCGAGATGGGATGGATGCTTGCTGAAATGGGACGTCAGCCATGGATAATTCAGGATCTTATGCCTGTTGCGGCAGCTGTGTCGCAGATCAGCCCGGGATCAGTTATCACTACTTTTATTCTTTTTGCAATCCTGTTCACCGCATTGCTGATAGCCGAAGTGTCAATCATGATAACGCAGATCAAAACCGGTCCAAAGCATTAGGAGGATTATACTATGACAATAATGATCTCATATCTGTTTCTTCAGCACTACTGGTGGATTATTATTTCCCTGCTTGCAAGTGCTCTTGTATTTCTTATGTTTGTTCAGGGAGGTCAGTCGATGATCTTTTCTTTACCGGAGAATGATCTTCAGAAGAGTATGATGGTGAATGCCCTGGGACGAAAATGGGAGTTTACCTTCACTACACTTGTGACATTCGGAGGTGCGTTTTTCGCTTCGTTTCCTCTTTTCTATGCAACCAGTTTCGGAGGCGCATACTGGTTATGGACTGCTATATTGTTCAGTTTTATCATTCAGGCCGTAGCGTATGAATTCAGGTCGAAACCAAAGAATATATTCGGAAAGAAAACATTCGATACCTTTCTCTTCATAAACGGTTCTTTCGGCCCTTTTCTTACAGGTGTGGCAGTAGCTACATTTTTTACCGGATCGAAGTTCAGCCTGAACGGAATGAACCAGGTGCAATGGGCAACTTCATGGTATGGACTGGAAGCATTGGTGAATTTAAGGAACCTCGCTTTAGGTCTGGCAGTACTATTTCTTGCTAGAGTTAACGGGTTACTGTATATCATCAACAGTATTGCTGATAATGAACTTAAGGAAAGATCAGTTAAGAGAGTGACGGCCGGCTCAGTATGCTTTTTGGTGTTTTTCCTGTTTTTTGTGATATCGCTTCTTTTATCACATGGATTTGCAGTGGAACAGTCAAGCGGAATAATATCTTCAGAGAAGTACAAGTATCTATCGAATTTCATTCAGATGCCGTTTGTACTCTTTTTATTCCTTGCCGGAGTTGTAAGTGTGTTGTATGGCATAGGTATTACAATAATTAAGAAAAGTGCAGCAGGGATCTGGTTTACCGGAGCAGGTACCGTGCTTGTTGTCTTCTCATTGTTTATGGTAGCAGGCTTTAACGGGACTGCATTTTATCCTTCCACTGTTGATCAGCAAAGTTCATTGACAATACAGAATGCATCTTCAAGTAATTTCACACTAAAGACCATGATGTATGTTTCTTTCATGATACCATTTGTTTTTGCATATATCTGGTATGCCTGGAAATCAATGAACAATGAAAAATTAACTGAACCGGAGATTAATGCGGAGGAACATAAATATTAAGCTATGGCCAACAAAGCCAGTCTCAGGCCTCCGCCTTCCGCCTTTTGCCTTCTGCCTTCCGCCTTCTTGTCAGAATAGTGGTGACAGCAGCGATGCTATCAGATAAAGGGGTATTATCAGCGGGGCAGCTGAAATTCCCAGAATAGCGAAAGAGAGCAGAACTGATCCGATAAGAATATATCTTCCCTCATTCCCTTTGAATTTCAGACTTTTCACCTTCAGTGACAGTAATGGGATTCTGGTAACCATTAACAATGACAGTACTATTGAGAAAACAGCCAGTGCAGCAGGTGACTCCAGGAAAGTATTGAAAACCGGAGATTGGGAGTAGTGTGCTGATATAACGACAGAGATCACTCCAATTGCACAGGCAGGAGTAGGAAGCCCCCTGAAGGTTGTTGCTTGTGTTGTGTCAATGTTGAATTTTGCAAGCCGCAAAGCAGCGCAAACAGCCATTATGGCAGCAACAGCCAATATAAGTACGGTTTGTAAGCCTGTTACCGGCGCAGATGAAAGCGACTTCATAAGAAGTTGGTAAATGATAAAGCCGGGAGCCACTCCAAAACTTACAACATCGGCCAGGCTGTCCAGTTCTTTTCCTATTTCCGAATATTTCTTCAGCAACCTGGCAGAAAAACCATCCATGAAGTCGAAAATCATGGCTGCCAGGATAAGCCATGAGGCAGTCACTATCTGTCCGTTGGCTGCAAAAGTTATCGCAATAAATCCTGATGTCAGATTTAAAGAGGTGATAAAGTTTGGTATATGTTTTGTCATTAATAGAAATATAATTAGTTCGGAAGGGGTGTAAAATTAACAAAATCTTCTTTCTTTTATTATTAGATTTGCATTAATAATCAGCTATTCTATGATTGATTTTACAAATGTAAAGATTGCAGTTGACTTTGACGGTACAATAGTTGAACATGCCTATCCCGGGATAGGAAAAGAGAATCTTTTTGCTTTTCAGACAGGTCTTCTTCTAATTTCAACTTTTCTGCGTTAGAAGCCTCTGATGTGTCGAAACTAAGTTCTAATAAACGATTTTGTATTTCAGAAATTGCTTTATTTTTTTCTGCAATTTCATCATCATATTCTCCCTCTTCTTTATCAAGTTGCAACGACTTC
>DAOQAX010000171.1:0-5099 GCA_035354395.1 Bacteroidales bacterium
GAGTCCGGAGACGAGAGACCGGAAACAGGAGACTAGAGACAGGAAACCGGAAAAGGGAAACAGGAAAAGGTGGTAAATAATAATTAGAATAAAATATAAAAAGAACATGAAAGGTATCATTTTAGCCGGAGGTTCAGGCACCAGGCTTTATCCCATAACAAGTTCAATATCAAAACAGATACTTCCTGTGTACGATAAGCCAATGATTTATTATCCATTATCTGTCCTGATGCTTGCCGGTATCCGTGAAATATTGATTATATCCACTCCGCGTGACCTTCCTGGATTCAGGAATCTTCTTGGCGACGGACGGTCGCTCGGAATGACTTTCAGTTATAAAGAACAACCATCACCTGATGGTCTTGCACAGGCGTTCATCATTGGGGAAGAATTTATTGACAAAGATCCGGTATGTATGATCCTTGGTGATAATATTTTCTACGGACATGGATTCGGAGGTGTTCTTCTTGATGCCGCAAAACTGGAAAAGGGAGCATGTGTTTTCGGATATTATGTTACAGATCCTGAACGTTATGGTGTTGTTGAATTCAACAGTGATAAAAAGGTAATAAGCATTGAAGAGAAGCCGGCAAAACCAAAATCAAATTTTGCTGTTACCGGTCTCTATTTTTACGACAACTCTGTTGTAAAAAAAGCAAAGTCACTTAAACCTTCACACCGTGGCGAACTGGAGATAACTGATCTGAACAGGGTTTATCTTGAAGAAGGAACACTCGAAATAAAACTTATGGGAAGAGGTATGGCATGGCTTGATACCGGAACATGTGAGAGTCTTCTGCAAGCATCTAATTTTATTGCAACGCTTGAACAACGGCAGGGCCTAAAACCATCCTGCATAGAAGAGATTGCTTATAAAAGAGGTTTTATTGATAAAAATCAACTTCTGGAATTAGCCAGACCGATAAAAAACAGCCAGTATGGCAAATATCTTCTGAGAGTTGCCTCAGATGAAAGCAACATCTTTTAATAATAAAACAACATGAAAGTAATTGAGACAGGGTTTAAGGGACTTATTGTTATAAAACCTGCAATTTTTTCTGACAATAGAGGTTATTTTTTTGAAAGCTTTAACCAGTCTTCATTTCTAAAGGCAGGTATATCATTTTTGCCTGTTCAGGATAATGAATCAAAATCGACAAAAGGTGTAATAAGAGGTTTGCATTATCAGCTTAACCCGTTTGCCCAGGCTAAATTAATACGAGTTGTCGAAGGAAAAATATTTGATGTTGCGCTCGACATCCGAAAGGATTCCTTAACATATGGAAAATGGTTTGGAATAGAGCTTGACTCCGAGACAAAAGATCAGGTTCTGATTCCGAAGGGATTTGCTCATGGTTTTTCTGTTCTGAGCGATATCGCCATCATCCAGTACAAATGCGATAACATATATAATCATCAAAGCGAAAGAGGTATATCATTGAACGATCCTGAACTTGACATTTACTGGAAACTGGGCTCAACAACTCCGGTAATAAGCGAAAAGGATCTGAAACATCCTCTTTTTAAAGATGCAGAAAACAACTTCTGATAAAAGACAGGTATAATTATGGCTAGAGTATTAATAACTGGTGCAAAAGGACAGCTTGGAAATGAACTAAAAGTTGCTTCAAAAAAGTATTGCGGTTATGATTTTATTTTTACTGATATCGATACTCTCGATTTGACCAACCCTGAAGAAACTGAAGAATTTATAAAGAAATCCGAACCTGACTGGATAATAAACTGCGCCGCTTATAACCTTGTTGATAAAGCTGAAAGTGAATCCGAAAAGGCTTTACTCATAAATGGTACTTCAGTTAAAAATATAACAGATGTTATCAAAGGAACTGAATGTAAATTCATTCACATCTCATCCGATTATGTATACGATGGAAAGTCAAATGTTCCTTACAATGAATATTCACCTGCAAATCCATTATCAGCTTATGGCAGATCAAAGCTTGCCGGTGAAAAATATGCTGTGGCTCATCAAGGGTCAATGATAATAAGAACTGCATGGCTATACTCTTCGTTCGGGAACAACTTTGTAAAAACCATAATTAAAAATGCAAAGGAGAAGGAATTTCTAAAAGTTGTTTTCGATCAGACCGGCACTCCTACTTATGCCGCCGATCTGGCAGAAGCTATCATGAACATTGTCTCAGGAGTGATAAGAAACCAGTTTGCCCTGAATGCGGGGATCTATAATTATTCAAATGAAGGGGTCTGCACATGGTTCGATTTTGCAACAGAGATTGTTAAGGAAGCCGGTCTGAAATGTCCCGTTTATCCGATTCTTTCAACAGGGTTCAATTCAGTTGCACAAAGACCTGCCTACTCTGTTATGGATAAAAGTAAAATAAAAGAAAACTACAGCCTTGCAATACCACATTGGAGGGACAGCCTTAAAAGATGCATGAAACTGTTGAATTAATACGATGAATATGTTATCTGTTGATGAAATCAGGAAAAAAGCCACCGGATGGCTTGGAAAAGAGTTCAATGAAGAAACCCGCAAAGAGGTTCGGAATATGCTCGATACTGATGAAAAGAAGCTTATCGACGCATTTTATCAGGATCTGGAATTTGGGACCGGTGGTCTGAGAGGTATCATGGGCGCCGGAACCAATAGAATGAATATATATACTCTGGGTATGGCAACTCAGGGATTGGCAAACTATATCATAAAACAGTGTGGCAATAAAGGTATAAGAGTCGCCATTGCTCACGACTGTCGAAATAACAGCCGGTACTTTGCCGAAACAACAGCTGATATTTTTGCAGCAAACGGATTTATGGTTTATCTGTTTGAATCGTTGCGCCCAACACCAGAACTTTCATTTGCCATACGCCATTACAAATGTCAGAGCGGTGTTGTCATTACAGCTTCTCATAATCCTCCTGAATATAACGGATATAAAGCTTACTGGAATGATGGAGGACAAGTTGTTGCTCCTCATGATACCGGGATTATTGATGAAGTAAGAAAAATAAAATCGGTAACCGAAATCAAGTCAAAAGGAGAAAAAGAAAACATAAAAATCATTGGAAAAGAAACCGATGATATATTTCTTGATGAGGTTAAGAAGATGAGCCTTAATCCTGAAGTGATACAGAAATTCAACGACATACCTATAGTATACACCCCCATCCATGGAACAGGTATAAAAATGGTTCCGCCTTCATTAAAACGTTACGGATTTAAAAACATAATAAGTGTTCCGGAACAGAATATAACCGACGGTAATTTCCCTACTGTAAAATCGCCTAACCCCGAAGAACCTGATGCTCTTAAAATGGCCATTAAAAAAGCCATGGAGACAGGCGCTGAACTGGTAATGGCAACTGATCCTGATGCAGACAGACTCGGGATAGCCGTAAAGAACAAAAAAGGTGAATTCATACTGCTTAACGGAAACCAGACAGGTGCAATACTTATCTGGTATATACTTTCACAATATAAAGAGCGGAAAAAGTACAAAGGCAACGAATATATTATTAAGACCATTGTAACAACTGATCTTATTGAAAAAATTGCCGAAGGATTTAACGTTGAGTATGTAAATGTGTTAACAGGATTCAAATTTTTCGCGGAGTATATCAGGGAAAATGAGAAAAACAAAAAATATATAGGCGGAGGAGAAGAAAGTTATGGATTCCTGCCAGGAGATTATGTAAGGGATAAGGATGCTGTTGCTTCCTGCTCACTGGTTGCTGAAGCTGCTGCCTGGTCAAAAAGCAAGGGAAAATCAATTTATGATCTTCTTTTGGATATTTATTCAGAGTATGGATTCTATAAAGAAAAACTGATAAATATTGTAAGGAAAGGAAAAGAAGGTGCCGATGAGATTAAAGCTATGATGACTGAATACAGGAATAACCCTCCTGAAAAAATCAATAACAGCAAAGTTGTCAAAATCAACGACTACGCAAATAGGGTTTCCTATAATCTTCTTAAAGACACTAAGACGGATATAAATCTTATAAAATCAGATGTACTGCAATTCTTCCTTGAGGATGGATCAAAAATATCAGTGAGACCATCCGGAACTGAACCTAAAATCAAATTTTATATCAGTGTCAACACAAAACTGGAATCAGCAGATAAATTTGAAGACGCTGAAAAAATACTTGATGACAGGATCCAGAGTATTATTGCAGATATGAAATTAAACTGACAGACAATCAGATAATCAATATTATGACATTCAGACTGCCATGAAATCATACAGAAAAGAGCTATGGTTTGAGACACCTACACGAAGGGCATTCATTAATATCACAGGACAGGTACAAAAATGTCTTTCAGAAAGTGGTATCACTGAAGGACTATGTCTTGTGAATGCAATGCACATCACAGCAAGTGTCTTCATAAATGACGATGAACCCGGGTTGCATCACGATTTTGAGGTTTTGCTCGAAAAGATTGCACCCGAAAAACCCTACTCCCAATATAAACACAATGGGTTTGAGGATAACGCTGATGCTCATCTGAAGAGGAGCATAATGGGAAGAGAGGTCGTTGCTGCTGTCACAAACGGACAACTTGACTTCGGACCATGGGAACAAATCTTTTATGGGGAATTCGATGGCAAACGCCGGAAACGGGTTCTGGTAAAAATTATAGGAGAATGAAGACAGGCTGAAGGCTGTAGGCTGAAGGCTCAATGAAGTTGGTTAATGTGATTCAAAAAAGTCATCAGAGAAGTTTACAAGGTATACTTTATCTGTTGATCTTGTAAGCGCTGTATAGAACCACCGGAGATAGTCAATTGTTATTTCGTTCCTGTTGAAGATACCCTGATCTATAAAAACACTCTCCCACTGCCCACCCTGTGCCTTGTGACACGTCACTGCATATGCGAACTTGATCTGAAGTGCATTGAAATAGGCGTTATTTCTAACCGCCTCATACTGCTTTTTTCTGGTCTTAAGATCCAGATAATCAGCCATGATATTCTGAAACAGCTCTTTGCTTTTATCTGAGGGCAAAGCCGGGGTATCGAGGTGAAGAACATCAAGCATCACCTTTGTTTCAACCTCAAGATCATAATCGCTAAACTTCATAACCATATCTGCAAAATGGAATCCATACCGCT
>DAOQAX010000172.1:0-5052 GCA_035354395.1 Bacteroidales bacterium
TGTGGTTCCTGAAGTAGCATGCAACCGGACTATCTCACTCATTGGTGCAGCAAAGAGACCATAAGGATAATTATCACGCAGATCGGTTTTTGTTGTAAAAGGAAGCTTGATAATATCGTCGATAGATCTGATATTTTCAGGTCCAAGCCCTGCTTCCTGCATCTTATGTCTGTAAAACGGGACATTAAAATATACTCTTTCAACTGTCTTCCTGAGCCTTTCACTCTGAATCTGCCTGAGATCCTCACGATCCATGCATTCAAAATGGCTGTTCCAAATTTCCATCATCAATTTAAAATAAGCTGTTTCGGTTTATCAATAAAATGTTTTGAGTTATGCTTTTATAAATATCAGTCGCAGGATTAAATCATTTTGTTTTCCTTAAGTGCTTCAATAGCTTTATCGTTATTGTTGCACCGTAGAATGATCACCGATTTTTCACCCGAAGAAAAAGCATAGGTGTACTCCACACTGATATCCAGATCGGACAATATCTTCAGTATTCCTGCATAATGTTTCGCCTCACATGGTGTTATCACTGAGATCACTTCAGTGATATTTACGGTAAAGGAATTTTGCTTCAGTATTGCTTTCGCTTTTTCAGGATCAGAAACGATCAGACGAAGAATGCCGAATTCAGTAGTATCGGCAACGCTCAGGGCAATTACTCTTATATTCTCATTACCGAGAACTTCCAGAACTTTTGCAAGTCTTCCTGCTTTATTTTCAAGAAATATTGATAACTGACTGACTATCATAACTATAAGTCTTTATTTCAATGATTTGTAAGTTTCGAAGTTAATAATTAAAGTAATTCAGTAATAAAAGAATTTATTAAGATCATTTTTCAATTCTTATTCTTGCATCGACTACGGTAATTGATTCTATGCTGCCAATGAGCGGATTAAGATCCATTTCCTTTATCTCGGTTGCAAACCTTAATAAAGTTGAAAGTCTGACAATGATCTCTGCAAATTTTTGTTCATTTATTCCGGGTTTTCCTCTTGTTCCCCTTATTATTTTGTAACATCTAAGGCTTTTTATCATCGATTCTGCTTCGTTTAAGGTAAGCGGAGCCAGTCCTGAAGAGACGTCCCCTAATGCTTCGACGAATATTCCTCCTAATCCGCAAAGAATGATATGTCCAAAACGGGGCTCATACTTGGCGCCAATAAAAAGTTCTGTCCCTGAGATCATCTGCTGGACAAGGACTGCCCTGACCTCTTTGATTTTCATCATTCTGTCAAATTCGGCTTCAAGATGTGTTTTTGACTTAATATTTAACGTCACTCCTCCCACATCCGACTTGTGAACAGGTCCAACAACCTTGAGGGCCAAAGGGAAGCCCATGGTCTCAGCAACCATGGAGATATCCTTTTTTGTCGTTGCCACAGCTTCCTTAACTGTTGGTATACTTGCAGCATCTAACAGTTGCTGAATTGATTCAGGATCAAGATATCCGTTCGGAGCATTATCTATAATCTTTCGTATACGGGGAACATCTATGTTCCTGAGAAATATCTCTTCTTTTGCAGGAAAGGGGGTGTTTGATACTTTTATCAATGCTTTTCCCAACACCACTTCATCAGGGAAGTTGACATGCCCTTTATCGATGAAATACTCAAGCTCTTCATGCGAGCTTGTGATTGAAGGAAGTATAGGATATAAAGGCTTATTACATTCCATGATCTTCCTGTCCAAAAGATCATATATCTCAGTTATATCGACCATTCCGTTACTGCCGAAAATAACACTCATCCCGTTTATTTCCGGAAGTTGCTTGTCAACATATTCAATGACATTATCAAGCTGATCATTTGTGGCCGTTGCAATCATGTCGATTGGATTATCGGCTGATGCCCCAGGATTCATCATTGCCAGTATCCTGTCATGATGTTCTCCTGTTATTCTGGGTATGGTCATCCCTCCTGATGACAAAGCATCAGTAAGCATCACAGCCGGACCGCCGGCATGTGTGATGATAGCCATATTCCTGCCTTTCATCGGCTTATGCATAAACACCGATGCAACAGTTGTAAGCTCTTCACGTCCGGAGCACCTGACAATACCTGCTTTCCGGAAAAGTGCTTCAACTGCCAGGTCGGATGATGCCATCGCTCCTGTATGGGAAGAGGCAGCCCTGCTACCCGCTTCAGTAGTACCGGCTTTAATTGCAGCTATTCTGCAACCTTTTCGTATAAGAGATGAAGCATGATGCAAAAGTTTGTCAGGGTTCTGAATGCTTTCAATATAGATCAGCTTGATTGGTGAACTTTTTTCCCTGTCATAAGTATTATCCCAATACTCAAGGACCTCTTCAACGCCAATCTGGGCACTGTTTCCCACAGAAAAGACACTTGAAAAATTGAGCCCTTTCGGCATTGCCGATTCAAAAATAAAAACTGCTGTCGCCCCTGAGCCCGAGACAAAATCACACCCCCGCGGATTAAGTTTTGGAACGGGTGTTGTAAAGACACCACTGTAAGTCTGCGTTATTACTCCTATGCAATTAGGGCCAATAAGGCTGCCACCAGCACTATTGATTATCGTGGAAATCTCTTTTTCAAGCCTCCTTCCTTCTTCACCACTTTCGCTGAAACCAGCTGATATGATGATAAATGCTTTTGTCTCCTTATTCTTTATCAACGTCTCAACTGCCGGCAGACAGAACTTTGCCTGAATTGCCAATATGGCCAGATCGGTTTTCGGAATATCATTAATATCCTTGTACGATTTAATGCCCTGAACGTAATCCTTTTTTGGATTAACCACATAAAGAGATCCGGGAAATCTTCCGTCAATGATATTTTTCAGGACTTTGCCACCAGGTTTAAAGAAATCATCAGATCCACCAACGACAACAATGCTATCAGGATTTATAAGTTTTTCGTTTATCATAATGTAAAGTAAGGGTACAGGAATAATTCAGTAATTCAGCATATCCTGAAGAATAATTACAAACCCGCAAACCGTTTGAGAAAGCCTACATTAAGAGCTACCACAAACAAATAACTCTGTGAGATATAGCCAATTATTTTCAACCTGCAATTCGTAATCATGAAAGCAATATAATAAAAAATAATAGTATAAAACAGAACGCAAATCATGCTAAAGAACATATTTCTTCCGTTCTCCGTTATCCGGTTTCCGGTTTCCGTTCTCCGGTCTCCAGTTTCCGTTCTCCGGTCTTCGGTCTTCGTTGTAAAACAACCAATAAATAAATTTTTAAGTATATCCCTTCATTTTTTTGCATTTAGATAAAAATAACGTAGGTTTGAAAACAGAATTCAAGAAATGGGCATTTTAAAACTAAATATTGGTATTTATTACTTCTATTATTACGGACCGATAATGGCAAGTCCTTTGATAGATCAGAGCTGGTAACACAACTTTCAAGATATATAAGGCTTGCCCGATTAACGGCAAGCCTTTTTGTTTTAATAAATTACAAATCGATAATAACAATGGAAAAAGAAATTAAAAAAACAACAGTAAAATTCTTCAACAGAAAGCAGATCCCTCTGGAAATGCACAAAGTCCGTATTGTACAATCATTGAATCTTGTACCGGTTGAGCGTCGTTATGAAGCAATAGGTCAGGCAGGGTATAACACATTTCTGTTAGGAACAAAAGATATTTTTCTCGACATGCTTACCGACAGCGGCACAAATGCAATGAGCGATGAGCAGCTCTCAAAGATGTTTGTTGCTGATGATGCTTATGCAGGGTCACAGAGCTTTACCAAATTTCAAAAAAGTGTGCTGGATGTCTTCGGGAAAAAATTTATTTTACCCGTACATCAGGGTCGTGCTGCTGAGAACATTCTATCGGAAGCATTCGTTAAGCCGGGTTCGACTATTCCGATGAACTACCACTTCACAACTACACTTGCACATATTCAGCTCAGGGGCGGAAAAATCAAGGAGCTTTTCACTCCCGAAGCCATGAAGATAAAAAGTACCAACCCTTTTAAAGGAAACATTGATCCTGAACGTCTTGAGAAAACAATAGTAGAAGCCGGTGTTGAAAATGTTCCATTCATCAGAATGGAGGCATCAACAAACCTTATAGGCGGTCAGCCTTTCTCAATGGATAATCTGAAGAAAGTAAGAGAGATAGCTGACAAACATGGTGTAATAGTTGTTCTTGATGCAAGTCTTATTGGCGAAAATGCCTATTTTATACTGAAAAGAGAGCCTGCTTATAAAAATGCATCCCTCAATTCTATTCTTCTGGAAATGTGCAATCTGGCCGACATAGTATATTTCTCAGGAAGAAAAGTAAGCTCATCACGGGGTGGTGCAATCTGCACAAATAATGTTAACCTGTGCAACAAAATGAAACACCTTGTGCCATTATACGAAGGATTCCTTACATACGGCGGAATATCAATACGCGAAATAGAGGCTATGACCCAGGGTCTTAGAGAGACTGTTTCTGAAGATGTGGTTGGACAATCGCCTTCATTCATCAGTTATATGGCAGAAGAACTTGACAAACTGGGGATACCTGCTGTTCTGCCTGGCGGAGCACTTGGCTGTCATGTTGATGCAATGCAGTTCCTGTCGCATGTTCCACAATCAGAATATCCGGCCGGGTCTCTTGTCACAGCATTCTACATTGCCTCCGGAATACGCGGTATGGAACGGGGTACTCTCAGCAGCATACGCGATGAAAACGGGAACGACATACTTTCCGACCTGGAATTAATGAGACTTGCATTTCCGAGAAGAGTCTTCACCCTGTCGCAGGTTGAATATGCCATCGACAGACTGAACTGGTTATACCAGAACAGAAAACTTATCGGGGGCCTGAAATTTGTTGAAGAACCTCCAGTGCTTCGTTTCTTCACAGGAAGACTGGAGCCAATAGGTAACTGGCCGGAAAAACTTGTTGAAAAATTCAAAGCTGACTTCGGAGAAAGTCTGTAATTGGAATTTTTAAAATACGAAGCTGTTTCAAAAGGTCTTAATCCTTGCTTACCCCTAAATCCCCTAAAGGGGACTTGTTGATTACAAGTATATTACAAAGCTATCTTTAAGGGGTTTGAAG
>DAOQAX010000173.1:0-4930 GCA_035354395.1 Bacteroidales bacterium
AAAAGAATTTATCCAGATCCTTTCCGCTTACCTCTTCCATCACATTCTTAAAGTCTTTAGTCAGTGCATTTGAATTATAAAAACGTTTATAATACAACCTCAGTCCTTTAAAGAAATCTTCATCACCCAGTTTGTGTCTAAGCATATGAAGTACCCATGCTCCTTTCTGGTACGAATTGACACTAAGAAGATCTATCAGGTTTGTAATGGTAGTGTCAATAACAGGATCCGGATTCTTTTCGTAATCTTTAAGTATCATTCTTCGTGTTGATGCCATATTCGATTTAAGGCTGTCATTTCCCCATTTAGATTCGAAATATAAAGATGTCATATAGGTAGCAAATCCTTCACTTAACCAGATATGATGCCAGTCGGCTTCAGTAACACAGTTACCGAACCACTGGTGTGCTATTTCATGAGCAATAAGTCCCTCTGCCCTTCCAAGGCCGGTCACTGAGTTCTGAAAATAAAAGATGGTACCCGCATTTTCCAGTCCGCCGAAAATTGTTTTAGACTGTACATTTGCCAGTTTTTCATACGGGTATGATCCTACTATGCTACTATAATAATCAAGAGGCTTCACTGCTATTGAATAATCGCGGAAACCATTATCCCTGTTTTCAGGAAAGACCCAGGAGGTGACCGGAATACTATTCATGGTACCTGCCAGTTGAACGGCAAACTGAGCAGCTCCAAAAGTCATAACCTTCGTAGCAAGCGGAACAGCTTCATGCCAATGGGTAAGTGTCATATCTCCAACAAGATCAGACTCTTCAATTAAAACTCCCGATGCTACTACCTTATACCTGTCGGGAGCTGTAATGATAAAGTCAACAGATGCCTTATCGTACGGATGATCGATGCATGGCAGATAATTATGAGCCCTGTCAGGCCAGTGATCGGCAAAAAAAGTACGGTTGCCAAATTTGTTTTTGGATATTATGAGTCCGTCAGAAGGAATTCCATTATATTCTACTGTAAAATCCACAGTATCATTCTTTCGGACCTTATCAGAAAAGAACACTGTCAGTTTTTCACTTCTTTGTGTCCAACTGAGATTTTCGGCATCTGATGACACTTTTGTAACTGTCATTCCCTTTCCGTCGCTGTTTAAACCGTTCAGATCAAGAGATAGTGAATCAGCATCATTTAGGAACCTGGCAATAATTATAGTATTGCCATCAATCCTGTCGGTTGAATCATTTAATGACAGAGCAAACTGATAATGAAGTATATCGACATTCAGATTCCTTGTATACCCATCGTGGGCCAAAACAACCGGCATAAGGATGGAAATGATGCAAAAACAAAAAATATCTCTCTTAACCATAATCAAAAATTGTTTTGCAATAATACTAAAAGCCATAAGAAATTACTGTCGTATATATTTATTTTTAAAGGTCCCTTTAAAAACATGAGAACCGCACATCATAAGCAGATATCACAAAGACTGATTCAGAAATAATAGATATATTTGAAAAAAAACGAATATGAAAAAGATATCGGTAATAAGTGGAGGAACAAGTGGTCTCGGATTGGAAATTGCAGACTTGCTTGTCAGAGCAGGCAAAAATGTACTTGTCCTCGGGCGCAGCACTGAGAAGCTTGCCAAAGCTTCTGAAAAGCTTAAAAAATCGGCTGACAATAACAGGGTTGAATCGCTTAGTTGTAATATCGGCGATGAGAAAGACATTCTGAAGGTTGCAGAATTTCTGACGAAAGATGGATATTCAGTGGAGTATCTTTTCAATAATGCAGGCAGGGGACTTTTTCAGAAAGCTGATGTTGCCACATCAGAGCTTATCGATAAGGTTTTTGAATCAAGCCTGAAAGGCATGATACTTCTTACTTCCAAAATATTGCACCTTACACCTTCATCGGAAGAACTTACAATAATCAATATTATGTCAACGTCTGCTCTCTACGGAAGAGATGAGGAGACTATCTATTGTGCAGCTAAATGGGGCGCAAGAGGCTATACAGAAGCCCTCAGGACCGAACTTAAGGGAACTAAAAGAAACATAATAGCAGTATATCCGGGCGGTATGAGAACAGATTTCTGGAAAGTACCCGGGCAAAGCAGGGATGTTTCTGCGTTTATGGATCCTGCAGAAGTGGCAAAACAGGTTGTTGATGCTGTACTTGTTTCAGGAAAACTGCTTGTTACTGATATTACAATAAACAGGAAAAAGTAGAAGACTTAATGGAATGATGGAGCGATGGAATTAAGAGACGAAGGGATAAAGAGACTTAGAGACTGAGCGACTTAGAGACAGAGCGACTAAGAGACGAAGAGGTTTACCAGAGGAGGTAAACAGGTTTTATGATAACCTGTTTTTATAGTCTTCGTATCCGAACTGCCTTATTAATCTGAAACTACCATCTTTTTCCCATATTCCTATTGAAGGGTGGTGCACACCGTTAAAGGTGGTGGTTTTAACCATTGTATAATGGATCATATCCCAGAAGATTATTCTGTCGCCGGGTTTAAGTTCTTTTTCGAACGACCATTCCCCCATTACATCCCCTGACAGACATGAGTTCCCTCCTATTCTGTAGGTTGGCTTCCCGGGAACCGGATCAGTTGCTCCTATTATCTTCGGTTTATATGGCATTTCAAGACAGTCGGGCATGTGTGCAGTGAATGAGACATCGAGAATTGCCGTTTTTATTCCCTGATTTTCAACAACATCTTCAACAGTTGACACTAACTCACCAGTCTCCCATCCAAAAGCACTTCCGGGTTCCAGAATAACATGAAGCCCGGTCTTTTCCCTGAATCTCTTAAGAATACTAATCAGGTGTTCAACATCATAGTCTTTTCTGGTCATAATGTGACCACCACCCATGTTAATCCATTTTAGCTGAGGGAAAAACCTTCCAAACTTAGCTTCAACAACCTCCAGAACCTTGCCGAGGGTATAGGAATCTGATTCAAAAAGAACATGAAAATGAAGCCCTTCAATCCCTTCCGGCAGACCATCCTTCAGATCTTCTGCAATCACACCCAGTCTTGACCCCGGAGAACAAGGATTATATATGCCATGACTGATCTCAGAATATTCAGGATTTATTCTTAATCCGGCTGAGATTCTTTTTGTGTTTTTTTGCAGTTCAGGTGCATATTTTTTGAACTGATACAGGGAATTGAAAGTCACATGAGAGCTGTATTCCATTATTGATTTGAAATCACTCTCCTTATATACCGGTGAATAAGTATGAGCCGGAGATCCTATTTCCTCGAAACACAACCTTGCTTCATCAACAGAACTTGCAGCAGCTCCCGATACATATTCTTTTAATATGGGGAAAACTCCCCACATAGCAAATCCTTTAAATGCAAGGATTATCTCAGCTCCTGATTCTTTCGCCACATAATCAATAAGAGAAAGATTCTTGCGGAATCGTTCTTCATCAATAACATAGCAGGGTGATGGCAGTATATCGTATCTTATTGGCAAGGCGGAAATCTTATAAATCAGATAATATTTATTTCAGAGGGACGGTACAAAGGTATAATGGTACAAAGGTATTATGGTATAACAGGATTTTATTTACAAATAGTAAAATTTTCCCGTTTGGCCGTTATGCCATTGTACCATTACACCGTTTATTTTACAGTTCCAGATCCACATCGTGGAGTTCTACCCATGGCAGACCAAGCTTGTTCAATTCAGCCATAAAAGGATCGGGATCAAACTCTTCGACATTATGAACCCCCGGACTTTTCCATAATCCTTTCAGATACATCATTGCCCCTATTGCGGCAGGCACTCCTGTTGTATAGCTTACACCCTGTGCTCCTGTCTCGGCAAACGCTGCCTGATGGCTGCAATTATTATAGATATAATAGGTCTTTTCCTTTCCATCCTTAATTCCTTTAATCCGGCATCCGATAGAAGTTTTACCTTTATAATTCTCACCCAGCTCACCAGGATCAGGAAGTACGGCTTTCAGGAACTGAATCGGAACAATTTCTCTTCCGTTGAACATGATAGGTTCAATACCGGCCATTCCAATGTTTTGAATTACACGAAGATGTGTAAGATATTCCTGTCCGAATGTCATCCAGAACCTGGCACGTTTCAGAGTAGGGTAATTTTTAACAAGTGATTCCAACTCCTCGTGATAAATAAGGTATGATTCTTTCGGACCAATTTCGGGATAATTCAATGGCTTATGTATCTCGTGAGGTTTTGTCATGATCCATTTGCCATTTTCATAGTATTTACCTTTTTGTGTCACCTCCCTGATATTGATCTCAGGATTGAAATTTGTTGCAAAAGGTTTGCCATGATCCCCGGCGTTGCAATCGACAATATCGAGATAGTGCAATTCATCAAAATGATGTTTAGCAGCATAAGCCGTATAGACTGATGTTACTCCGGGGTCAAAACCGCAACCAAGTATTGCTGTAATACCTGCTTTCTTATACCTGTCGATATAAGCCCACTGCCACCGGTACTCATATTTTGCCTCTTCAAGAGGTTCATAGTTAGCTGTATCGAGATATGCCACACCTGTTTCAAGACAGGCATCCATAATATGAAGATCCTGGTAAGGTAAAGCCACATTTACAAGGATATCCGGTTTAAAAGATCTGATAAGCTTAACCAGTTCCGGAACATTGTCAGCATCAATCTGTGCCGTCTGAATCCGGTCTTTTCCAATTTTCTCAGCTATGGCATCGCACTTTGATTTTGTGCGGCTGGCCAGCATGATCTCAGTAAAAACATCCGGAAGGGAAGCCATTTTATGAACAACAACATTACTTACTCCACCGGCACCGATAACTAATACTTTTCCCATATCTACAATAATATAACTTGTTAGTCAAGAAGCATATCGAACTACATACAACACTGTATATCAATCACTTAATCAGTATCACGTAAAATTCATATAACTGATTCAAATATAAGACATAAAA
>DAOQAX010000174.1:0-4919 GCA_035354395.1 Bacteroidales bacterium
TTTTAATACTTTCAAGAAGCAGGTCAATTCCTTCCTGTTCACCTATTACTCCAATATAACCTACCAGATACGTTCTCCCCTTAAGGTAAGTACTATCGGGAGGTAACAGTTTAAGTCTGTCAAGTTTTGGGCCGCTTCTCACAACCTGCACTCTGTCGGCCCGCATTTTGCCCCTCTTAATCGCAATTTCCTTATAAGACTCGTTTGTTGCAATGCTGTAAGCAGCCGTTGCAAATGTCAATCGCTCACACAATATCATCATCCTGTACAACAATCCTTTACTGTTATACTTGGCAATATAAAGCTCAGGATTAATATCATGATGATCAAAGACATACCTCACTCCCAGAATCTTGAACCATAATGCTACCAAAAAAATCAGATCAGGAGGGTTGCAACCATGAATGACATGAAATTTCTTCCTGAAGTATATTTTCCAGCTCAGAACAAACTCCCAGAACAGAGCTGTACTATATTCAAGAAGGTAACCAATTGCACCTCTTGCCTCAAGAGGAAGAGGATGCCTGTAAATCTCAATGTCATTTATTACCTCGTACTTTTGGGTGTATCCTTTCATTTTAGGGCAAATGATGCTGACTTTAGCCCCATTATCCCTGAGAGTGTTTGCTTCCTGCCAGACTCGTCTGTCAAACGGAACAGGCAGATTTTCAACAATTATAAGTATATGTTTCCCTTCAAACATTAATATAAAGTTTAAGTATTTTTTCTAACGGCTGACTTATTACCAATTTATTCCATGATAATTCTCTTTTGAGAGGAGGCTTTCATCAAGCCTCACAAAATCAATTATCAGCTTGTCATTTATGTTTTTAACAAGTTCAAGGAATTCCGGCTCCTTTGTATTTACTATAATAACATCACAATCTTTTACCAGTTGTGCCGGATCCTTTGTCAGTAAGGTCGCAAGGTGAGGTATTTTCGAATTAATATATTCCTTGTTTGTACCGGTAAGTAATGACAGGTTTATGTTTTTATCATATATCGTTATATCACAACCTTTTCCCATAAGTGCTTCAATTACTGATACTGCCGGGCTATTTCTCAGGTCATCAGTACCTGCCTTGAAACTAAGTCCAAGAAAACCCAGCTTTTTGTTCCAGTATTTATAAATGATCTTAACTGCACGCTCTATCTGAATATCATTTGTCTTGTTGATCCCGTCAATAACAGGAACTGTAACATAAAGGTCATGAGCAAGAGTCTGAAGTCCTTTCAGGTCTTTGGGCAGGCATGATCCCCCATAGGCAAAACCAGGTTTGAAGTAATAAGGTGAGATATTAAGTTGTTTATCTTTGCAGAAAATCTCCATGACCTTGTGTGAATCAATGCCCAATTCTGAGCAGATATTTCCAATTTCATTTCCAAAAGAGATCTTTAGTGCATGATAGGTATTATTCACATACTTCATTATTTCAGCAGTCTTCAGATCGGTTATAATGATCTCTGCCGGGAGGTTTTTATAAAGACCGGCAAGGGTCTCTGCAGCTTCTTTATTGTCTGACCCGATAAGAGTAAGAGGAGGGTTATTAAAATCATGTACTGCTGTTCCTTCTCTAAGGAATTCCGGGTTATCAGCAATAGCAAAGTCAATGTTCCTCTTTTTACCCGAGCTCTTCTCAACAATACCGGCAAATTTATCGCACGTTCCAGGCATAATGGTGGACCGTATGGCTATGATATGAAATTTTGATTTTTTGCTGAGAGCCTTTCCAATCTCTTCAGCAACATTAAAGATATACTGAAGGTCGAGGTGTCCCTTATCGCTGCTGGGTGTTCCTACTGCAACGATGCTTATTTCGGATCTTAGCACCGCATCAATAGGGTCAGTTGTTGCTTCAATGCGGCCAGATTTTCGTTGTTCAGCAATTATATGATCAATGTCTTTTTCAATAATTGTGGCACATCCCGAATTTATCTGGTTTACTTTTGTCTGACTGACGTCAACTCCAATAATGTGGTGCCCGCTTTTTGCAAGACAGCCGATGCTTACACAACCCACATAACCAAGTCCAAAAATACTTATATCCATATCAGATGATTTTAATTACAAATTTAAAGCTCGTTGTTTCATTTATATATGCTGAAGAATAAACAACACTGGCAGGAACCTTTTTCATAAAAGATTCGGAATACCATCCGAGTATCTCAGGAGAAGTCTGTCCATTTATAATCTGGCCGCTTAACTTTTCATCAACCTGCAGCAATATGTCCGGACTATTCTCCTTTTGCAGCAAGAAGAGACCCTCACCGGTATTTGTTACAGAAATTGAGGGGTGAATATGGAATGGCACCTCTACCTTCACCTTTTCTTTTTTCCCTGTGATAATTTTATCTGTTATAATAAACTCTCCATTTTCTTTATTGAAAAGCACCTCCCTTGTATGTCCCACATGGTCACTCCTGTATCCGTTATGAGAAGCGGTTACGCTCTCAGTGGTATCATCAGTTTTTACTCTTATATCTGTAACAGAGTAATGTCTGAGCCACATGGTTGGACCTCCGTTAAGTGCCTGGTTATTACTGTTTATTCTTACAGTATTGTGAGCCAGCGTGCCAATAAAGTAGTTTCGCCACAGGGGTTCAGTATGATATGTATATGTTCCGGAGTCAATAAACACCGGTTGTCCGTTTACATGCAATATAACTGAGAGTGCATCGGCATGGCCATGAGCAGCAATGGACAGGAAACCAAGCGGAGCGGCATCAAAATGACAGAAGATGTCTTTGCCGGAAACTTCCTTTTTGAAGAAAAAATGACCCTCCTTTTTAAAGAAGAGTGATTCTGTTACCGGGGTCAATACAGGTAAAGAATTATATGTCTTCACCCCTTCTGCTCCAAATAAGATTCTGTTTTTATTATCCAGCCCGTTACCTGCAGCTTTGAACCTCGGGTCTCCGAACATGATAGCAGCTGAGGTAAGCAGAGATCTGAAATTATTAAAGTTATCATCGCTCTCAAACAGGCAACATTTACCATCGTCTTCGTCACCATATTTAGCAAAATTGCCTTTTGAGTCAAGCAATGCAAATATATAGTTAAATATCTCAAGCAGTGTTTTCTTATATTGATCTGAGAATTTATTACCAGTACGTTCTCCAGCAATGTATGCCAAAAGGAAAAAGTCAGTTATGAACTGTATATACTCAGCCGCCTCCTCTCTATTGACACCTGAAGAGTGCTGACGCACAATTTCCTTTTCAAGTCCCCGGCCCGAATAAGCCATCCATTCACTGCTCTCTCTGAATTTCCACAATGAAGATGCAATGTAAAGACCGGCATACTCTGCAATCAGATGGTTATTTGATGATGAATATCTTGACGGATTTATGCGTGAATATTTGCAATGCTGATATATAGCAGGCAGCCATGTCTCTCTGACGAAGTGCTTAAAGGAGTCATCCTCGTTTTCGAGGCTACCAACATCGAGTATTACCCAGGAAAAATACCAGTTTATCAGCCTTATATTAATCTCAATATTACTGTACCAGTTCACTCCTGTAAGGTAAGGGTTATTAGCAACCCATGATGTAACTATGTTCCTGAAGGTCTCAAGATATTTTCTGTCTCCTGTTTTTCTGAAGTTAAGTGCTATCTGCGGAAGGAAAAGCAGCCTGTTTACTTCCCAGACATTTTTTGCTGACAAACCAGGATTTGAGCGGATGTTAATGTTTTTCGAAAAAGATTGAGGGAAGCGACCCCCGCTGAATATATCCTTATGCCAATCTATTTCACCATCAGCATATCTCAGAGGCTTTCCAAAGATACTTATCTCATCAGGGAATATCTGGTCAGGCAATGAATCAAAGCCCTTAACAGGTGCATAGCAGCAATCTGTTTTATGAGGCTTTGACTTGCCGGCATACAGATATTGTTCAGTCTTTTTCTGAACAAGTTGAAAAATCCTGTAGGGGATTTCTGCAGCTGAAAAGGTTCGCAGTCTGTTCAGATACCAACTAATCATCTGATATCCTTTAGGTCAAGCTTATAACTCTTCTTTGTCTTTATACTCTCAATTGCCATTATTGTAGTATAGGTATTAAGCATCAATGTGTCAAAGGCAACAGGCATCTCTCCTTTCTTAACACATTCTGTGAGGATGTTCATTTCAGACTGTTGCCCTTTATCAATTACCATGAAGCTCTTCTTTGATTTTTTCCCGTCCTTGAATACAGTAACTGTCTTGAAGTTGTCAAACTCAATATTTGTTCTGTAACCAGTGATTAATATCTTTTCCTTTGAATAGTTTTTGTCTCCGTCAGCCAGGTAAGCAATGACGCATGATGAACCATCTGAAAATTTAATTGTGATGAATGCATTATCCTGATCCGGCATGCTTCCTGTGTTAGTTGTGTTTGCCACTACCTCAACAGGTTCAGCATCGAGAAGGTACTGCAGGGTATCTACAAAATGACAGCCCTCGCCGATGATACGTCCGCCCTGGTCCGGAGACTGGTACCATTTATCCATTGGGATGAATCCTGCATTAACCTGGTAATAGATAGAGTATGGAACATTCTTTTTCAGCTTTGATTTCAGATATCTGACAGAAGGAGAGAAACGTCTGTTATAGCCTGTCATCAATATCAGGTTTGTCTTCCTGAAATTTTCATCTATCTGTTTAAGCTCCTCTATTGATATTGCAAGTGGTTTTTCAACATACACGTTCTTCCCTTTCTGAAGAGCATCCACAACCATGCGGGCATGTTGGTTGTGACGGGTAGCTATCAGTACGGTGTTTATGTTTTCGTCGTCAAGGATTTTTTTATAGTCAGTTGTTGCGTAGCCAAAGTCAAACTTTTTGGCTTTGTCCTGAGCATTGATGCCGGTAGCTGTTGCAATCCCTGCAAAATCAACTTTCCCCTTCAGGAAAGGCAAAAGCATGGTACTGGCATAGTTA
>DAOQAX010000175.1:0-4885 GCA_035354395.1 Bacteroidales bacterium
AAACTGGGAATCGCTCCCTCCGACATTTATTTCATCAGCTGAAACCGGCATGGGAAGGGAAGATATACTTAACTATATAGAAGAATCCATTAACATTTTTAAAAATGGACTATGATTTCAACCGGAATTTATAATTTTGCATTCACATTCTTTTACCAAAATAATTAACTTCAAAATAAACAGAAAATGTTTGGAACAGCACCAATGAAGCTTTTTTCGTGCAGGGCTTCTCAACATCTGGCAAAGATGATTGCAGATAAATTAGGAATTGAACTTGGAAAAAGCTCAGTGACAAATTTCAGTGACGGAGAATTTCAACCATGTTTTGACGAGTCAGTCAGAGGATGCATGGTTTTTATTGTACAATCGACAAATCCTCCTGCCGATAATCTTTTTGAACTGCTTCTTATGATAGACGCTGCCAAGAGAGCATCAGCCTATAAAGTAATAGCTGTTATTCCATACTATGGTTTTGCAAGACAGGACCGTAAAGACAGACCAAGAGTCTCCATCGGCTCTAAATTATCTGCTGATCTTCTCAGCGCTGCCGGTGTGGACAGGGTAATTACAATGGATCTTCATGCTGATCAGATCCAGGGATTTTTTGATGTTCCTGTTGATCATTTGTTTGGTTCAGCAATATTTGCACCTTATATTGCAAGCCTAAAACTGCCTAACCTTACTATTTCAGCACCCGACATGGGAGGCTCTAAAAGAGCAAACGCCTATTCAAGGCATCTTCAGTCAGAGATGGTTTTATGCTATAAACTCAGGAAAAAACCCAATGTAATAGAAGAGATGTCTATCATAGGTGAAGTGGAAGGAAGAAATGTAGTCATAATAGATGATATGGTTGATACTGCAGGCACCCTGACACTTGCAGCAAATATGATGAAAGAGAGAGGAGCCAAAAGTATCAGGGCTTTTGCCACCCATCCGATACTTTCAGGTAACGCAATTGAAAGGATAAATGATTCCGCTCTTGAGGAACTTGTTGTGACCGATTCCGTACCATTCAAGAATTCCTCTGACAAGATAAAAGTGCTTTCAATAGCTGATATCTTTGCAAAGACTATCAATGCTGTAACTACAAATCAATCAATAAGCAAGAATTTTGTTTTCTGATATCTTTATTCTACATTTGCAGACCAATTTTTTTATTAATGTCAAACGTGTGATGGGGAGTTATCAAATGAGTAACTCTTAGTAGCACAATAACTTTCAGACAAATGAAAACAGTAGAGATCAAAGGATCATTAAGAACAGAACTAGGAAAAAAGAGTTCTAAACAAGTCAGAAAAGCAGGAGATGTACCATGTGTCATCTATGGAAAAGAAAAGAACATTCATTTCCAGGCACCAGAGATCAGTTTTAAAAACCTTGTTTATACACCCGAATCCCATCTGGTTAGTCTTAATATAGATGGTAGCGAATATAAAGCTGTATTGAAAGATATTCAGTTTCATCCGGTAAGTGATTCAATTATTCATGCCGACTTTATTCAGATCTTTGATAATAAGCCTGTTACAATCGATGTACCCATCAAGGTATCAGGTGATTCCGTTGGAGTTATTGCTGGTGGAAAGCTGAGTATCAAGAAGAGGTCACTGAAAGTTAAAGGACTTGCCAAGGATCTTCCTGAATTTCTTCCGATTGACATTACCGACCTGAAGATTCACCAGGGGATGAAAGTTGGCGACCTCTCATTTGACAAAATTGAATTACTCGACCCGAAGAAACTTTTGGTGCTTACAATTGCCACTTCGCGTGTTGCACAGAAATCTGAAGAAGAAGTTGCTGCTGAAACTGCTGCCGGAGCACCTGCTGCTGAAGCAGCACCTGCTGCTGCTGGAACAGCTGATTCAGCTGCTAAAGCTCCAGCTAAAAAGTAAAACTTCAGTTAGTTTTTTGCTATAATAATCAGGCTTGATGAAATATCTGATAGTTGGCCTGGGTAATATCGGGGAAGAATACAAAGACACCCGTCATAATATAGGATTTACAGTATTGGACGCTATGGCTATGGCGTCCAATATTTCTTTTATTGACATGCGTTACGGAGCTATAGGTCAGCTAAGATACAAAGGACGCGATCTCATATTGCTTAAGCCATCAACATATATGAATCTTAGTGGTAACGCCGTAAATTACTGGTTGAAAAAAGAAAATATTCCTGTCGGGAACATGCTTGTTATAGTCGACGATATTGCCCTGCCCCTGGGAAGCATAAGAATGAGATCAAAAGGAGCTGACGGAGGTCATAACGGACTTGCCCATATCAGCACCATACTTTCAACCACAGAGTATCCCAGGATAAGAGTTGGTACCGGCAATGGTTTTAAGAAAGGGTCACAGATTGATTTTGTTCTTGGCAAATGGACCAGT
Source organism: Bacteroidales bacterium (assembly GCA_035354395.1). Lineage (GTDB taxonomy): Bacteria > Bacteroidota > Bacteroidia > Bacteroidales > VadinHA17 > LD21. Next base: position 2,386 of record DAOQAX010000175.1, read on the forward strand.
GAAGAAAAAGAGATCTTAAAAGAGAGGATTCCGATAGTAGTAGAGATGATCAAATCATTTGCTTTTTCAGGAGTGGAACTGACAATGACATCTTTTAACAAGATAGGGAAAATGCCTTCCAAAGAAGAAAAATCAGAACCCGGAGAAAAAATCTGAAATAATCCAATGATACAGGAGAATAAATCCATACGGATCGATAAGTTTCTATGGTCAGTGCGATTATATAAAACCAGAAGCATTGCATCTGATGAATGCAGAAAGGGCAGAATTGTCATTAACGATGTTCAGGTAAAGCCATCAAGAATTGTCCTGAAAGATGAGATCATTACTGTGAAAAAACCACCGGTTGTCTTTACTTACAGAGTTATTGAACCTATTGAAAACCGTGTTTCAGCAAAACTGGTTGAACAGTTTATTCAGGATCTGACACCAGAGGATGAAAAGGCAAAGCTTGATATCAGGCAATCAATGGGGATAGGTCTCAGAGATAAAGGAACCGGTCGTCCCACAAAAAAAGAGAGAAGGGTAATCGATAAACTCAGGGAAGACTTCTTTGATTCATGAATGGTGGTATAAAGACGTAATATTCCCAAAAATGACATTAATTCTTTTCTGTTTTTAACAGCCACATTTCATTTTTTTTAACTTGCACCGACAGATTTGCATCTGTCTAATCTGAAAAGAGAATATATACTTTTTGGGGGTTATGGGTAAAGAAAATATTGAGAAGTTTTCTCTCAGGTACAGACTTGTTAAGGCTTTTACAGGTTTCTGGCATAATAATGTTTTTTACAGAAAAGTGATTGTTCTGGGAAGAGAGAATATCAAACCGGATGATCATCTCATATTTGCCCCAAACCATCAGAACGCTTTGATGGATGCACTTGCTGTTCTTTATACGCATAAGGGGCAGCCTGTTTTTCTTGCACGATCTGATATCTTCAAAAAGAAGTTTATTGCCAGCATCCTTTATTTTCTTAAGATACTCCCTGTCTACAGGATAAGAGACGGATTCAGCAACCTCAAATGCAATGATGAAATATTCCTCAAGACCATAGATGTGCTGAAACACAAAAACGGATTGGTAATACTGCCCGAGGGTGATCATGCCGGATTCAGAAGGTTAAGGCAGCTTAAAAAAGGAATATGCCGTATTGCGTTTCAATCGGAAGAAGCAACCGGATTCAATCTGAAAATAAAAATTATTCCTGTAGGTATTGAATACTCAAATTACAGCAGATACAGGCAGGTTCTCACAGTTGTCTATGGTAACCCAATTGAGGTGTCGGATTATAATGAACAGTACAAAAACAACACCGAAAAAGCATATAATGAACTGAGAGACAGGCTTGCTCACGAGATGAAAACCATCATGGTCCACATCGAATCAGAAGAGGATTATGAAGCTATTGATGAACTGAGAAGTATTATTAATGGCAGGTTCAGCGATAGTATTAAATTTCCCAAACTGTTCCGCGACAGATTGCTTATTGACAAGCTCAACCGGATGAATTTGTCCGATCGCGATACATACAAAAAAATCTGTTCGCTTAGCCTTCAGGTAAAAAAGAAAGCCAGAGAGCTTAATATAAATTACAGGGTCCTTGAAAAGAAGAAACATCCGCTGGGCTGGCTTATTGCAGGAATATTTGCACTATTTGTCACATTCCCGTTGTTCATCTATGGCAATATTTTCAACCTGACTTTTCTTGAAATACCAAATCTGCAGATACCAAAAATTAAAGATCCCCAGTTTCATTCTTCAATAAAATATGGCTTCTCTGTGGCAATAGGTCTCGTTCTCCTGCCCATATTCCTAATTCTCTGTCTTGTCATTTTCTCTCCATGGTGGCTTGGAATACTCATTTTTATCTCCCTGCCCCTGTCGGGCCTTTTTGCCTGGAACTATTATCTCCTGTTCAAAAGGATAAAAGGAGGATTCATGATAAGAAAATACATAAGAGACAAGAACCGGCAATTCGATCTACTAAAGAAGAGCCATACAGAACTGTTCAGACTGATAGCCAGGTTATAAACAGCATGAAAAAAATACAATGTTCACAGGAAAAATAGTCTGGATAACAGGTGCATCATCAGGAATAGGAGAAGCTCTGGTTCATGCTTTCGCTGAAAGAGGCGCAACAGTAATAGCTTCATCGCGCAATATTGACAGGCTTGAACTGGTAAAAAAATCCTGCGGAGATAAATCTGACATGATTCATTGTGTTCCTGTTGATCTCTCTGATACTTCCGGAATTGAAAATACCGTTAAAGAACAGATTGACAGATTCGGGAAAATCGATTATCTCCTTAATATAGGAGGAATAAGCCAAAGGTCAAGAATAGATGAAACTCCCTTATGGCTTGACAGAAAAATCTTTGAAATCAACTATTTCGGTACAATTGCTCTCACCAAAGCAGTTCTTCCTTATATGATAAAACAAAGGTCCGGGCATATTCTGGCAACAAGCAGCATATCAGGAAGATTCGGCTTCCCTCT
>DAOQAX010000176.1:0-4786 GCA_035354395.1 Bacteroidales bacterium
CCATAGCCTCAGTTTTCATACGACCTTTTTCAGGTTTTACACTAGATAAATTCAGTCGCCGTTTGGTTTATCTGTCAGCTCTTGTGGCTTATTCCCTGTTGTTCTCAGGATACCTGGTTGCAGTGTCTGTTACTTCAATTATCATTCTACGTTTTGCACAGGGTATTACGTGGGGTTTCACGACAATTTCAGGGTCAACCATTGCAGTTGATATCATTCCAGAATCGAAGCGAGGCGAGGGTATAGGGTATTTTGCACTGTCAACAACCATGGCAATGTCGGTCGGACCGGTTATTGGATTATTTATAGCCAATAAATGGGGCTATACGGCAATGTTTGTCTCAGGACTTTTTATCAGTCTGGCCAGTCTGGCTTGTGCTTCTACCATTCATTTCCGAAAACGGTTTCTTGTAGGCAGACGGATTAAGTTTGACAGTAAGAGTCTGTTTGATAAAAATTCTATACTCCCATCTCTCAACCTTCTGATAATAATGATCACTTATGGTGGATTGCTTTCATTTATAGCACTTTATGGTCGTGAAGTCGGAGTACATAACTCATCACTCTTCTTTGTCATTTTTGCTGTAGGGATAGCTATTTCGAGATTTACAGCAGGCAGGGTTTTTGATAAGAAAGGTCCGCGAAGAATAATAACCCTCTGCATGATCCTGCTGATTACAGGGTTTCCGTTTCTTGCTTCGGTAAAGAATCCCGCGGGATTCTATCTGTCAGCAATTATTATCGGGTTTGGAATCGGGGTTGTATTCCCAACATTCCAGTCGATGGTGAATAATCTGGCCTCAGCAGAGCACAGAGGATCAGCAAATTCAACATTATATACAGCCCTTGACATAGGGATGGGCCTGGGAATGATGATTTCCGGACTTATTGCACAGCATTTCTCAATATCTGCAATCTTTATGACAAGTTCCCTCATATCTCTTGCCGGATTGATCTTCTTCCGGCTGTTTGTACTGAAGAGCTATGAAAGAAGGTTGGATTTGAGCTAAACCATTACTATTCTACTCCCAGAACTCCCTTCAATAGAAATCCCACAAAGAAAGAGAAAGCTGCAACACCTAAACTTATACAGGTCATCTCCAGGAATCTATGTTTGAAGCTCAGCTCTTTTGCAACTGAAATATAATAGTTAAAACAGAATATTATAAACACTGCTGTTGTAAGTGTAATGGTCAATGCACCATATTTGCCGCCTATAAGCAGAAATGGCAATATCAGGAGGAAGACCGTTATTATATAAGAGATCCCTGTATAAACAGCAGATTTTCCGGCCTTTGGGTCACCTTCAGCTTTTGAAGAGAGATAATCCGAAGCTGCCATAGATAATGCTGCAGAAATTCCTGTCACAAGACCTGCAAGAGAAATTAATCTGGTGTCTCCCAGTGCAAGAGTGAAACCTGCAAGAGAACCGGTCAGCTCTACAAGTGCATCGTTCAAACCAAGCACTATTGATCCAACGTATTGAAGACTTTCTTCATCAAGCATATTGAGAATCTCTTTCTCATGAACCTTTTCATCTCTCGAGAACTTTTCAGCCTCGGGAAAAACAGTGGCAAGGGAGGTGTACATTTTTGAACCAGTACCTTCTCTTTTTTCCATCTGTTTAAGAACAAATGTAAGACCCAGTAACCTTGCCAGGAGAACAGTACGGAAAATTTTAAATTTGTTTGGTTTTACTTCAACCCCGGTTATTGATTTCCAGAATCTGGCATGTCCAAATTCCTCCATGCCAATTTCTTCCAGAACACCGGCATTCTTTTTATCCTTGCACCTTCTGGCAAGCTGCATATAAATATAATGTTCAGTTATCTCTGTCCTTTGGACGGAAATGGCCATGTCTCTTGTTTTGTTATCCATATCTGACTAGATGAATCGAAAAGATTAGGGGCTAAGATAAAAAAAAGCAGGAAAAGTTACATTTATGAACAATGATTTTGGACGGGATGAAATGCAAAAAGTAAGGCTGGTAATTTATTATTCAACACCCTGAGATTTTTGCTCTATGCTTGCAGCACACTCTATATCTTTTACTTTTTATAGTATTTTTTATATGATAAACTTCATGTTGTTTCAAGGGTAATTTTTTTATTTTTGTTTTATATAGAACTCAATTCAATGGAAAACAGCGATATACAATCGAGCAGGAACGAACTTGAGCAGTTTCTGAATAAATCTGCAAAGGAGTTTACTTCAGATGATATTGTGCGGTTTATTGAAAAAAACAATATCAGAATGATAAATTTCAGGTATGCAGCAGAAGACGGAAAGCTTAAAACGCTGAACTTCGTCCCGCATAACCATGAACATCTTGTCTCCATACTTACTGAAGGAGAGAGGGTAGACGGATCAAGTCTTTTTTCGTTTGTGGAAGCCGGATCAAGCGATCTGTACGTGATACCTCGTTATCGTACAGCTTTTGTAAATCCTTTTACTGAGGATCCTTCTCTGGAAATACTCTGTTCTTTTTATAACTCTGATGGCAGGCCTCTTGAGAGTTCTCCTGAATACATCCTTAGGAAAGCTTACAGGAGGTTCAGGGAGAATACCGGTCTTACGATGAAGGCTTTGGGAGAACTTGAGTATTACGTCAGATCAGATAGTGAGACACTCTATCCACTGGTTGATCAGAAGGGATATCACCAGTCAAAACCATTTTCAAAGTATGAAGATCTCCGAACTGAAGCAATGGGTATGTGTGCAGCAGCCGGATGTCATATTAAATACGGACATTCGGAGGTAGGCAGTTTTACAAGGGACGGAGAGGACTTTGAACAGCATGAGATCGAGTTTCTTCCTGTAGAAGTGGACCATGCCGTTGAACAGATTCTTATTGCCAAATGGATATTGAGGATGCTTAGCTATGAATATAATGTAGAGCTGAGTTTCGCCCCTAAAATCACTACCAATGGTGCGGGATCAGGGATGCATATACATCTGATGCTTGAGAAAGACGGACTTAACATAATGAACCAGAACGGACGTCTGAGCGATACAGCCCGCAAAATGATTGCAGGGCTTCTTGACCTCTCAAAAGCGTTGACAGCATTTGGGAATACTATCCCGACATCATACCTGCGGCTGGTACCTCACCAGGAGGCGCCTACAGACATCTGTTGGGGCGATCGTAACAGGTCAGTGCTTGTAAGGGTACCGCTTGGATGGACAGGAAGCCTTAATATGGTTTATGATTCAAACCCTTCAGAACCAGTCAGGACTACACGGCAACCTTCACGTCAGACAGTGGAGCTTCGTTCTCCCGACGGATCAGCTGACATTTATCTGCTGATGGCAGGGATAGTTGTTGCAGTTGAGCATGGACTGGAAATGGAAAATGCACTGAAAATAGCAGAGAATCTGTATGTTGATCATAATGTCACAGGCGATAAGAAAAAAGATAATGCAAAAAAATTCGAAGGTTTACCCACTTCATGCTGGGCTTCTGCAGATGCTCTTATCAGACTCAGATCGTATTTTGAGAATGACGGAGTCTTTCCTCCCGGCGTAATTGACAATATTGCCAGAAGGTTGAAATCATATAATGATGAGAATCTGATGGATGAACTGCTGGGGAATAAGGAGACACTCACAGAGTTGGTAAAACAATATCTGCATTGTGGATAATATCCGGGTTATATTAAAATTACCAAGGACTGTTGCCCAAAGATATCTTGTTAATTACTTTTTATTTCTTGTTCTGCCGTGTTGTTGCTGACAGCCGGAATTTAACGGATATTTGCAGGGCTTATAAAAATCAGGAAATATGTTGCAATTGGAGAATGCGGAATTAACTGATCTGGTTTTACACAGGGTTGGCCGCAAATCGGAAGAAGAGGTGATCTCATTTTCAAAAGAACCTTTGGTACTTAGTGAAAAATTGAAATTCACATTATTAAAATATTTTCTTTCCGCCTTTAAATCGGAAGAGTTCTATGTTTTTTACCACGAAAGTGATATTGCACTTAATGAGGTGTTTATTTATGCGGGTGATATATTTGAAAATCCTGGTAATATTTACGGGCAATCTGTAAATCTGGCTAAACATCTCTTTGAAAAAAGTGTTCATCCGAAGATCAAAAGCGGGGAGTTCTACACTGCTTATTTAAAGAATTGTGTAGTTGATGGCATTACAACAGATGCAGTGGGTCTGTTCAAATCGGAAAATAAAGACACCTTCCTCAAAGTTCATTCTTTTGATGACGGTTTTGAACTGGAGAGTGACAATGGTATTAATATAAACAAGCTCGATAAGGGTTGTCTGATCTTTAATATTGAAAAAGAAAACGGTTATGTTGTGGCCGTTGTTGACAACACAAATAAAGGAATTGATGCGCAATACTGGATCGATGATTTTTTGCACGTTCACCAGCGAAAGGATCAATATTACAATACACAGAATGTACTGACACTTTGTAAGAACTTTGTTACCAATGAGTTTCCACAACAGTTTTCTGTTTCGAAAGCCGATCAGATTGACATGCTTAATAAGTCAGTCAAATTTTTCAGGGAGAAAGAAAATTTTGATATGAAAGATTTCACAAATGAGGTTATTGGTCAGCCCGATGTAATCCAGAGTTTTAACCAGTACAAACAGGATCTCCAGAAAGAGCAGGAGATCGAATTCTCTGATAATTTTGCCATTTCAGCACCGGCAGTGAAGAAACAATCGAGGGTGTTCAAAAGTGTCATTAAGCTCGATAAAAATTTTCATATCTATGTTCACGGCAACAGTGCACTGATTGAACAGGGAACAGACGATATCGGAAGA
>DAOQAX010000177.1:0-4750 GCA_035354395.1 Bacteroidales bacterium
CGATACATACATTGCAGTCGATTCAGCCACACCCAGGGTTAAATATGATGAGGACAAATGCGATGATCCATGCTATTTCGTATATGACAGGATACTTGACCTGAGATTAAAGTATACTAAATAAGGTATATGTCGAAAAAAAGGAATGACTAAACAAGCACAACTGACAACAAAAAAATTGAACTGAAAAAAGCAAAATTGCCTACCCATCCTAAAAGAGAAAAATATGAAAAAAATATCGTATGCACTATCATTCTTCTTCTTCTCTATATTAATTCTGAGCGCCTGCAAATCAAAAGAACAAAACATGAATACTGATGTTCTTGTTATAGGCGGAACGACAAGTGGAATTTCAGCAGGATTACAATCGGCCAGATTGAATGTACCGACACTTGTTGTCGAAGAGACACCATGGTTGGGAGGTATGTTGACAGCAGGCGGAGTAAGTGCTACTGATGGAAATCATTATCTTAATTCCGGTATATGGAATGAATTCCGGGGCAGGCTCAGAAATTACTATGGAGGTGAAGCTGCCCTTAGGACAGGATGGGTAAGCTTAACCCAGTTTGAACCCCATATAGGTGATAGTATTCTGAAATCAATGGCAGCAGAAACGAAGCAGCTATCGGTCATATATGGCTATCACCTGACAAATGTTCTGAAGGAAAGCAATAAGGTGACAGGTGCTGTTTTTGAGAATGAAAAAGGTGACTGTCTGACTGTTAAAGCAAAAGTGGTGATTGACGCTACTGATCTGGGAGATGGTCTGGCTATGGCCGGTGCCGGATACGACCTTGGCATGGAAGCCCGTTCAGTATCAGGCGAAGAGATGGCTCCTGAAAGTGCAAATAATATTGTTCAGGACCTGACATGGGTTGCTGTTTTGAAGGATTATGGAGCGGGAACTGACAAAACCATCAAAAAACCCCGCAATTATAACCCCGGACTATTCAAAGGCTGTTGTGCTGAAGCCGGCAGCAAGATTGAGGATTGTGACAAGATGCTGAGTTATGGTCGTCTTCCAAACAATAAATTTATGATAAACTGGCCCGATAAGGGTAATGATATTTACCTGAATGTCGTAGAAATGGGATGGGCCGAACGCAATAAAGAGCTGATAAAGGCTAAGGAGCGCACGCTTGCATTTGTTTATTATATCCAAACAGAGCTAGGCTACAAAAATATCGGACTTGCTGATGATGAATTCCCTACAAAAGACAGGCTTGCGTTTGTACCATACCATCGGGAAGGGCGTCGTCTTCGCGGAATTGAACGGTTCAATATGAATCATATACTCGACAGGTATGGGAAAGAACCCTTATACCGTACAGGGATCTCTGTCGGGGATTATCCTGTCGATCATCATCATGGCTGTAACCCTGATGCACCGGAGATCAAATTTCCGGCAGTACCATCATTCAACATTCCTCTGGGAACTCTTATCCCCGAAAAGACAGATGGTTTGATTGTATCTGACAAAGCCATATCAGTATCCAATCTGATTAACGGATCAACACGTCTCCAGCCATGTGTTATGCTTACAGGACAGGCAGCCGGTGCTCTTGCTGCATTAAGTGTTATAAACAACCAAAATGTAAGAGACATTAACATCCGTAAATTGCAGCAGACTTTGCTTGATGCAGGAGCCTATCTGATGCCGTTGTTTGATGTCAGTCCCGCAGATAAAGAGTTTCAGAGCATTCAGAGAATAACTGCATCGGGTATTCTCAAATTAACAGGAGAACCTTTCCAATGGGCAAACAGATCATGGTTCTATCCTGATTCCACACTCTCTGTAAAAGAGTTTTCAGAAGGTTTGAATACTTTTAAAAGTGAATATGCAGTTACCGGTGATCAATCGCTGCTCACCCTGCAAAAAGCTGCCAATTTGCTTTCTGCATTTCTCAATAAAGATGTCACAACAGAAATCAAGGAAATCTGGAACAGCAGGATGAGCAGAAAATTTGACCTCAGGATGCCTGTTACCAGAAGAGAACTAAGCGTTCTGACAGATGAACTCATCCGCCCTTTTGAGACCAGGTCAATAGGGTTTGACGGGAATTATCGTTAGTTCATATTGAAATCGGAAGAGTTACTGTCAGATCCTTATTACCGGGTTTGTCTGATATGAAATCTCTTCATCTCTGTAATAAACCTTCTCAAGAAATAATCCACTGGGAGGTGCAGTCAGTTTTGCAGGGATATCTGTTTTGATTTTGAAGAAAGAGGCGACATCGGCCGGCTTGAGCTTACCGCGACCAACTTCGGCCAGGACTCCTGTCATTCTGCGAACCTGTTTCCAGAGGAAATGAGAACCTACAACATGAAAAACAAGCATATCCCCAAAATCATTTACCCTGGCATGTAATATCTCCACTTTGGTGGAAGATTGTTCCTGTGCTTCATCTGTAAAGTACCTGTAATCTTTCAGTCCCGAAAAATATTTAGCAGCTTCGTTCATCAGTTCAACATCGAGCTGATCTTTTATCCACCATACATATTTTTTCCCAAAAGCTGTGCGTCGTCTGCTTATCTGGTAAATGTAACTCCTGGCATTAGCATCATGCCTCGCATGAAATTTTGGATTAGCTTCCTCAACATTTAAGATACATATATCGGGTGGAAGATTATCGTTAATGCCATATTTTATTCTGAGAGGTGCTATATCTGTTTCGACACCTAAATGTGCAATCTGACCCAATGCATGAACGCCACCGTCAGTGCGTCCGGCTCCGAAAAGATCTATTTCTGCACCCTTGAACACCTCCCTGCATGCATCAAGTATTTCACCCTGAATTGTTTTACCGCCTTTCTGCATCTGCCATCCTGAATAGCGCGTCCCGTCATATTCGATTGTCAACTTATATCTGCCCATTTCTCTCGTTTTATTATTTTATAAAAGTACAAAAAATAAGGCTATAAAGGCTTTATAGGCTTTAAAGGATTTAAAAGCTTTAATGCCTCTAATGCCTCTAGAGCTTCTAGTGCTTCTAGTGCCTTTTAGTTATATTTGCTTATAATTAAAAATGTCTGACATGGAAACCTCATTCTTTGATTCGAATGTATTCAGTTATGTTCTGATACCAATATTTATATTTTTGGCCAGAATATGCGATGTTTCAATTGGGACAATGCGTATTATTTTTGTTTCAAAAGGGAAGAAAAATATTGCTCCTTTTCTCGGATTCTTCGAAATACTTATCTGGATAACTGCAATAAGCAAGATCATGCAGAACCTGGATAATTATATAAATTACATTGCATATGCAGCTGGTTTTGCAACAGGCAATTTCGTAGGGATGATAATTGAGGAGAAACTGGCTATGGGCATTCTGATGGTAAGAGTCTTCGCCCACGAGAGAGGTTCAGAACTAGTCCGGACTCTTAATGAAAACGGTTATGGTGCTACTGTGGTCAAAGCACATGGTGCAAGAAAAGAGGTACATATCATTTATACTATTGTCCAGAGAAACAAACTTGATAATGTTCTGGAAACCATCAACCTGTTCAACCCTAAAGCGTTTTATACCATTGAAGACATAAAAGCTGTAAATGAAGGGATTTTTATTGACAGAAAACCCAGTACATCAGTTCCTTTCAGCAGCATTTTAAGACGGTGGCGAAAAGGGAAATAAGTTTCTTAAACAGATTACGAAGTTTAAGGTCTATTGTTAAATTTGCATTAACAATTATTGATTAGCTTTGGGCAAAATAAATTAAATAGGAATCATGCATCAGTTCAGTAATCATCCACTCTATAACAAGCATAACATTGACAGCGCAATAAGTTCATTATGGGATTTTTATAAGAAACATTTTCTCGTATTATTCTTAGCTTCCCTGTGCATGTCATTGATTGTTCAATATGCTTCTTCAATGATAAATTTAAAAGAATTGCAGACAATTACTGATCCGGCAGTCATGCTTGAAAAGATCAAGAATTACATTGTTCCTATTTTGCTTATCTCTGTTTTAAATCTTCTTTTTTCGACCTTTATTCAATACTATGTTATCTATAACCCTCTTAACAGTGATAATAATATCTTCATCTCTGCAGTCAGGTCATTGAAACATTTTATTCCGTACCTTATCCTGATGGTATTACTTGCATTTGCAGGTTCGATAGCAATTGCTCTAGGACTGGTTCTTCTTGTGGTTGGAGCCATCTTTTCAGTCATATATATATTGACACTTTACTTTTTCATTTTACCTGTATTAATGGTAGAAGGAAATAATATTGCTAACGCAATAACAAGAACCATAAAACTTGCCCATAAAAACTTCTGGTCAAACATAGGACTGGTTTCTGTATTCCTTATAATCCTTATCGTCATATCAATAATGTTATCAAGTATGATCCTTCTGCCCTTCTCAGGAGATCTGCTTAATTCAATAATTAATCCTGAAGCAGGAGCCATCGATACTATCAAGATAACAGAGAATCCTGCTTACATTTTTCTGTCAGCAGCAGTCAGCGCTCTGACACTTCCATTGATGCCGATATTCTCAACCATTGTCTATTTCAACAGCAGGGCCAGAGAAGAACAGGATCAGAATGTCACCCCCACAGAGCCTGAAGATGGCAGGGTTAAAGTTGAGGATCTGTACGCAAAACCTTATTCGGATGAAAACATTGATCCGCAGGAGAATACAGAAAAACCCAATATAAAGGTCGAAGACCTGTATGCAAAACCTTATTCAGATGATAACCCTGACAATCCGGAAAAAAGCAAATAACTTTCCAAAGCAG
>DAOQAX010000178.1:0-4738 GCA_035354395.1 Bacteroidales bacterium
CATGGATACTTGCTTTTAATGCCCTTGGACTGCCTGTTGGAGGCATTCTGGTAAGCTCGGCTTTCCGGTCGGTTTGTATGAAAATTGATTGGATAAAATGGAAAAAAGGCAAACTTTCAGTGTTTGTCTTTTTTTCAGCTATTTCCCTGACTTTGATCTGGATCTTTCTGGTAAGTATCCCTGCCAGGTTCATTATTTCAAAAACAATAACGCTAAATGATATTCTGGCAAATATTTTTCCCATGGCTATGATCATGCTTATCTGGTGTTTGCTATATTTTGGATATCATTTAGTCAGACATTATCATTTCTCGGAAATAGAAAAGTGGAGATTAAAAGCAGAAATTAATAAAGCACAGTTTGATATTCTGAAACTACAGATCAATCCACACTTTATTTTCAACACCCTTAATAATATCAGAGCTTTGATTCTTGAGGACCAGAATAGAGCGAGAAAGATGCTTACAAATTTTTCTGATTTATTCAGGTATTCCCTTCAAAATGCAGAAAAGAAAGAAGTTGCCATATATGAAGAATTGAAAATGGTAAACTTCTATATGGAACTGGCAAAAATTCAATATGAAGAAAGGCTTAAGTATGAGATTATTGTTGGCGAAGATTTAGAAAATGAGCTCATTCCACCAATGATAATTCAGATGCTGGCAGAGAATGCAATTAAGCATGGAATTGCTCACTCATTGTTAACGGAAAACAATATTTACATATCAATTCTTAGAGATGTTGATATACTTAAAATCATCGTTAAAAATAACGGAACTCTTGAAAACAGAGATAGTTTGGCATATTCGGAGGGAATAGGATTGAAGAATATTGAATCCCGGTTATTTTTGCTCTATGGTGAACGGGCTGCGGTTGATTTAAAAAGTGATAATTCTTTCGTAGAAGCAATTATTAAGATAAAAAGGTAATGATAAAAAGTATCATAATTGAAGATTCAAGGTTGGCCCGCAGGGAATTATGTGAAATGCTGAAAACATTTCCACAAATACAAATAGCTGGTGAATTCGGTAGTTCAGAAGATGCTTTAAAATTCATCCGCAGTGACAGTCCTGACCTTTTGTTCCTGGATATTCATCTGCCAGGGAAAAATGGTTTTGAACTTCTTGAGGAACTTGATGAAGTACCTGCAGTCATTTTCACAACAGCATTTGATCAGTATGCCATTCGTTCTTTTGAATTCAATACAATTGATTATCTGCTGAAGCCAATCTCATACGAAAGACTAAATATGTCAATCGAGCGTGCGAAAGTTCATTTTCAAAATGAAAAAGTTTTAACAAAGTATCTCTCGGAATCAAGTCAGGTTTTTATTAAGGATGGCGATAAATGCTGGTTTGTAAAAATTAAAGACGTCTTTCTACTTGAATCAGTTGGGAATTATACACAGGTGTATTTTGACAGGAACAAACCATTGGTGCTAAAATCACTCAATCATTATGAAACAGTATTAGATCCTGCGATGTTTCTCAGAATAAACAGGCAGCAGATTATTAACCTGAACTTCATTGAAAATGTTGTTTCATGGTTCAACGGTAAAATAAAACTAAAACTCAGAAATGGTTTGGAAATTGAAGTATCCCGGAGACAGACAGATAAAATAAAAGAGTTGTTCAGATTCTGATTCCCTGTTTTTTAATTCACTGAAAAGAAGCTTTCTTAATTTTCTTTTAATACTTCATTTACTCCTTAACTCCGAACAGTCTCCTCCTGAACCAGAAAGCCACATTGACAAGTCCTATCATTACAGGGACCTCAACAAGAGGACCTATTACAGCGGCAAATGCCTCGCCTGAATTTATCCCGAATACAGATATTGCCACTGCTATTGCAAGTTCAAAGTTGTTGCTTGCTGCCGTAAAGGAAAGGGTAGTGGATTGTTCATAAGTTGCCCCCACTTTCCTGCTCATAATGAAGGAAACTATAAACATTACAAGGAAATATATTACAAGCGGTATTGCAATACGAACTACATCAAGAGGAATTTTTACTATGTATTCACCTTTTAATGAGAACATTACGATTATTGTAAAAAGAAGTGCTATAAGCGTCAGTGGACTGATCTTAGGAATGAACCTGGTGTTGTACCAGTCTTTATCCTTTACACGGATCAGCATGAACCTTGTCAGGAAGCCGGCAATAAACGGAATTCCAAGGTAGATGAACACACTCTTTGCTATCTGTCCCATAGTTATCTGTGCAACTGTTTCATTTGTCGGAAGTCCGAACCAGGCAGGCAGTACGGCGATGAACAGGTAAGCGTACACCGAAAAGAACAAAACCTGAAATATTGAGTTAAATGCAACCAGCCCGGCTGCATATTCATTGTCTCCTTTTGCCAGTTCATTCCATACAATTACCATGGCTATGCATCGTGCCAGACCGATTAAGATCAGTCCGTACATATAGTCGATATTGAACCGGAGGAAGATAATTGCAAGGATGAACATCAGAACGGGACCGATTATCCAGTTTTGTAGAAGCGACAATCCCAGCACCTTTGTATTCCGGAATACATCGCCCAGTTCCTCATACTTCACCTTCGCCAGCGGCGGGTACATCATCACAATAAGTCCGATTGCTATCGGAATGTTTGTTGTGCCCGATGAAAGGCTGTTCCAGAATTCTGCAATATCCGGACTTATCCACCCTGCAATTACTCCAATGAACATTGCCAGAAATATCCAGAGGGTAAGATAACGGTCAGTAAATTTTAAGCGTTTTGTGGATGGCATAATGCTGTCTGTTTATTATTTATAACCTGAAACTGTTACACTGAAGATACCAACCTGCCCGTTTCTGAACAGTTCCAGTTCATCACAGGTCATGTACTTTTTGAGTAGTTCATCAGGAAGAGAGATCTCTTTCTGTTTATGAATCTGCAGGTTAAGAAATTTATTCTTGTTAATAATATCAAGATAATCATCAAGTTGAATTGCCCCTGAAACGCAACCTGCATACATCTCAGCATCTGTCCTTAGTTTTTCGGGGAGGTAGCCTTTTAACACAACGTCGGAAACACAAAAATGCCCGCCAGGTTTAAGTACACGGTAAATCTCACGGAATGCTTTCCTCTTGTCCGGAACTAGATTAAGGACACAGTTTGATATTACCACATCGAACTGATTGTCGGCGAGGGGCATTTTTTCAATATCTCCCTGAACGAACTTTACGTTGTTATAACCAAGCTTCTGGTTGTTGTCATTGGCCTTTCTCAGCATCTCCTCTGTAAAATCGATACCCGTGACATGACCTGATTCACCGACAAGAGCACGGGCAACAAAACAATCATTGCCGGCTCCACTGCCCAGATCGAGAACCGCATCACCTTTCCTTATACCCGCAAACTGTGTGGGAATGCCGCAGCCAAGGTTCATGTCAGCATCAGGATCATAGCCTGCAAGGTTTTCATAATTTTCGCTGAACACTGTGTAATCAGGTCCGGAGCAGCAACAGGAACTGCCGCAGCATGATCCTCCGGCCTGATCTTTGGATTGTCTGGCTATCTCTCCGTATTTTTCTATTACAGTTTGTTTTAAATCTTTTCCTTTCATTTTTTCCTCTCTGTTTCTTCTACTATTCTGACAGAATCAGTCACATATTTTTCGCACAGCGTATCAAATAATCCCTGTTCGATTATCTTCCTGTGATCGTCGGGATCATTCATGTCAAGGCCTTTCAGCAATTCCCTGCATGATGTTGTACCATTCAGCCTGATAAATTCATTGAAGAATTCACGTGTCTTTTCGTAAGTAAGCTGCTTATTCTCATCAGGATCACCCATGGCTTTGCCGTATTTTACTCCCAGGGCCATAAGTGCACCTGTAACTGCACCACATATAAGTTGCTGCCGACCCATGCCTCCTCCGAAAGCACAGGAAGTTTTAAGACAATCATTTTCTGATAGTCCGTGTTCTGTTCCAAATACTGTGAATACTGACTGTGAGCAATTGAATTTGCATCTGAAGTACTCAATAGCTTTTTCCGATTTGTTCATAATGCAGGTTTGATTTTATTTAAATACAATGCATTGAATTTTTCATGTATCTCATTTCTTATCCTACGAAATTCACTCATTATAAACTCCTCAGAACCATGTGTTTTTGAAGGATCTTCAAAACCTATATGGAGGCGGTGCTTAACCCTTCCGGCAAAGACAGGACAGGTCTCATTTGCGTCATCACATACAGTTATGACATAATCCCATTGTTCATTAAGATAGCGATCTGCTGATTCAGGCCTGTGCCGGCTGATGTCAATCCCGGCTTCATTCATAACAAGCACAGCCTTATGGTTGACATTTTCAGCAGGAATAGTCCCTGCAGAGAATACTGCCATCCGATTGTCAAATGACTGTAAAAAGCCATGTGCCATCTGACTGCGGCAACTGTTCCCGGTACAAAGTATTAAAATTTTCATGCTCACTTTCTATAGCGGCTTAATTTTCTGATATATGGCGTTTAAGCAGGTTTTGTAATACTCTCTGATTGTATTTTCATGCTCAGCCATTGGTTTCACTGGTACCAGGTCAACTACCTCATTATACTTCAAACCTGAATTGAAAAGCGTTTCAGTGGTTCCCCACAGCATTGCAGTTATTGTTTCATTTGCTTCAGTTTCTGACAAACCGTATGAAATTGCGAGTTCCTTTAGCTCCTGCAACTGATACCAGAAATAGGTATGTCCCATAGCGCTTATTGTTGCATAAGCCTCTATCTTG
>DAOQAX010000179.1:0-4722 GCA_035354395.1 Bacteroidales bacterium
CTGGTTTTTCGCCTGATAAAAACGTACAAAGATAACTATTTATTTTTTTCTCCTGTTCATCAACATATGCTATCGTATTGTATATTCAATCTTTTGCTTTACAGAGATGACATGTTGCCGGAATGTTTCATCATCCTTGTTCAGCAGAAAAAATTAAAGGCTGTCTCAAAAGCCCTGCATTACCCCAACCCCTTAAAGGGGACTTTGTAAGGGGTTGGTATTCAACAAGTCCCCTTTGTGGGATTCAGAGGTAAACAAGGATGTAAACCTTTTGAGACAGCCTTTTTGTGAATGAAAGAAAAGAGTCTTTCTTTTAAGTAACCATTTTAACCTATTAACCTGATTCTTTTATAACGATGCCGAGACAGCATCAGTGTCAACGTTGTACACATTTCCCAGTGAACATTCGGTGAAGGTTACATTTGACGCTGTGATAACGCTGTTGTCGTAATACATAAAACCATAACCGGTAGTCTTTCTGATTACAGTATTGCTGACCGATAGTTTAGCAGAACTTCCTAAATATACGTTACAATTGCTGTTGATGTATGAACCTCCGTTTTCTATAACACAATATGCCAGTTTGTTATCAGTAGCTGTTTCAATGAAGATACCCTGCCATCCACCTGCAGTACCATTGACATGTTTGAAGGTTATTGGAAGCTCACTTGTGCCTGATGCATTTAATGTTCCAATATTTTGAACCTCAATAAATGATGCATCGTCAAAAAGAAGGGTAGCCCCGGGTTCAACAGTCAGCTTCTTGACAACCCAGACACCCGACTTGAAAAGATATGGGATGGCAATCTTTTTCAACGTCAGATCTGCGCTTTGGTCAGAACCATGGAATCCATAGTTGACGATAACATAAGGAAGCATATTGTTTGCAAAAACTGATGCAGCGTCAATTTTGGCTGCCTCACGTATATCTGCTGCAAAAACCGGAGCCTTTTCACAATCTTTAATTGTGTTGTTTGCAAATGCTGAGATTGTACCATCAACCCAAAGCCCATGGCTTGCTGATTTTTCAATCAGACAGTTTTTAATACTCAGTTTAGCATCTGATGATACATGAACAGCGCCATAATTTTCGTTTGAGCCTGCGTAACTTATTTGCACAAATTCCATCAGATTGTCAGCCCGGTTTGACTGAAATTCTACTCCACCCCAGGATCCTTTATTGGTGTTATTTACTGGACCGGTAAGAATTATTGGTTTGGCCAATGTGCCAACCATTTTAAGTCCGGCATTTTCTGTAACTGTAATCCAGCCGTTTGTTCCTGTGAATGCAATCTTTACTCCCGGATCAATTGTAAGAAGCGCGTTTCCTTCAACATAAAAAGCACCATCAATAATGTAGTCAATTGCATCTCCGGGGATCCGGTCGGTAAGTGTCCTGTTGGCAGTCATTGAACCCGACAGGGTTTGAGCAGCCTGTGTTACAGTGATTGTATAATTTACGCTGGTACCGTCTTCAGCAGTAACAGTATATACTACCGGACTGGTAAAATTATTTGGCGAACCTGTTGAGGGAGATACTGTTGCATCAGGAGAAACAACAATAGTGGGGACAAGCGTTGTAATATCAGCGTCGCCAGGGATATTTGTTATTTTCACTGTTTTGTTGGTCTGATCTATTACTCCTGTCATCGCAGGAGTAAAGGCATTAAAGGTAAATGATATAAGATCTTTACTATTGCTCTTAGGATCATCTTTTTTGGAGCACCCTGCTATGAAAAGTGTGAGAATCATAAGAGCTGTTAAAAGTCGTTTGTCCATGTCTTAAAAATTAGAATTTATAGTTAATTATCAGAATTTTATTCCTATTCCCAGATTCAGGTAAGCAATCCCATATCCCAATTCGACCATTCCTGCTATATTATCACTGAAATAATATCTGCCTCCTACAAACCATGACCATTCTGCTCCGCTTGAAGCACTACTGTAATTGTTACTTCCTGCCCATGTTCCATACTCTTTTGATGTGGCAATATCATATCCAACCATCAGGCCGGTATATGTGTCAAACTTATCAATAAGCTGATAGTGAAAAGTGCCACGTGCTCCTATTATGAAGTCGGAATATTTCCATCCGTAATCTGTTCCATACTCATACTTGGCTGATGTATATCCAACATATCCGCCAACCCCGATTGAACTTTTTTCATCAAAGAGATGATCTTTTATTCCCATTTCGAATGATGCAGATATCGGTGGAATCTTACTGGTGTAGCCTCCTCCTGTATAAAAAGTGCTTCCGAGACCCAGTCCCAGATTAAGAACCTTGTCCCCTTTGTTAAAGGTATTCTGTGCTCCTGCCGGTAGTGCCAGACATATTAAAATAATGCCATAAATGATTTTTTTCATGATAAATGGTTTTAATAGATTAAATGATATTATTATGTTTGGAATTAAACTCAAAAATACCGGAACACTTTACCATGTTTTACCCCCCAAAGGGGGTTTTTAGTCGGGAATAAATTCATGAGATTTGTAGAATAGATAAAAATGAAAAAAGCAATAATCATATTTTCGTCGCTGATCATGCTTATTCCTGTTTACTCACAGGAAAGCTCGGCAAAATCAGACTCTTTGCAGAGAGTCTTGTCATTAATAGCATCGGGGAATATAAATGACCAATACAGATTATACGCAAAGCTGTACGATTCTCTCATCATCGACGATCTTCAGGGAGCCCTTCTTGTTGCTATGCAACAGAAAAGAACAGCTATGGAGAATCACAATAATAAAGAGAATGGTAAGGCTGCAGATTGGATAGGATACATATATTATATTCAGGGACTGAATGATAGTTCTCTTATTTTCTTTAATAAAGCTCTTGAGGTTTATAATTCTTCAGGTGATACTCTTGGCAGTGTTGAGGTAATGAATAATATAGCTAACATCTTCAGAACCACAGCTAAGTATGATACTGCTATGGTCATCTATACAAACCTGCTGAAATATTATGAAAAGAAAGCTGACCTCCGGATGCAGGGAAAGCTTCTAGGAAACATCGGTTCTCTTTATTATACTGCAGGAAACCAGGAAAAAGCAAAGGAGTATACTCTTAAGTCGCTTGATATGGCCAGTAAAACCGGTGATAACAGATCATCAGCGGTAGCCCTTGTAAATCTTACTGTTTACGCTCTGAACAGCAATAACTTCGAAGAGGGTATCAAATATGGTGAGGAAGCCATTCAGATACTTAAGAGCATTGACAAAAACTATTATGCGGCTGCTTTGACAAGAGTTGCTTATTGCTATTACTGCTCCGGGAACAAAGACAAAGCGCTCAATTTTACAGATAAGGCTATTGATATCTATAAGGAGAACAATAATGTGCGGGGCCTGATGGAAACTTACCGTTCCCAGGCCGATTATTTAATGGATATGGGGAGATATAAGGAAGCCAGGAACTATGGAATGCAGGCTCTTCAGATAGCCGATACAACCAACAGGCTTGATCTGAGATTATTGTACGATCTGTTAAAACGTGCAGCTATCTTATTGAATATACCTGATGAGGCAATGCACTATTCTCAGGAACAATTAAGGCTAAAGGAGGCTGATCTGAATGATCAGTGGGCTGTCAGGATAGCTGAAGTTGATGCCAGGTATAATGCAGAAAAAAAAGAGTTGGAAATAGGTAAGTTAAAAGCAGAACGCAAAGCACATGCCATCCTTAATTATTCACTTCTGATAGTGATTTTAGCGGGGTGTGTAGCTGCTTATTTTATAAGGAAAAACTACAGACAACGTCATATCCTGGCCCAGGAGATAATAAAACAGCTTGAACAGGAGAAACAGATTACTGCAACCCAGGCACTTCTCGAGGGTGAAAATACTGAGAGGGCCAGGCTTTCGCGTGATCTGCATGACGGGCTGGGAGGAATGTTGTCAGTTGTAAAATTAAAAATTGCAAGTATGAAAGGCAATCTTACTATACCCGAGGAACATGTCAGCTCATTCAATGCTGCAATTGAATTGCTTGACGGGTCAATCAGGGAGCTCAGGCGGGTAGCTCATAACCTGATGCCTGAATCACTTTTAAAATTCGGACTTAATACAGCACTGGCCGATTTCTGCAGAAGCACAGGGAAGGTAAGCTATCATTATTATGGTTCCGACGACAGGATCAATGAAAAAATGGAAATTACTGTTTACAGGATTGCAAATGAGCTTGTTAATAATTCACTAAGATATTCAGAATCTGATCTGATAAATGTCCAGCTTATCATAGACGAAAAACGGGTGAGTCTGGTTGTGGAGGACAATGGTGTAGGATTCGATGTGTCTGAAGCTGAAAAGAACGGCGGACATGGTCTTAAAAATGTCCGGTCAAGGGTTGCTTCAATGGATGGGACTCTTGAGATCATCTCTTCACCGGGAAAAGGAACAGAGGTTAACGTAGAGTTTAAAAACTGATTCAGATGTACAGGATCCTTATTGTTGATGATCATCCTTTAATTGCTGACGGTCTTAAGAATCTCCTTAAGGAATTCAGGTTATGCGATAATGCCTCATGGGCCAAGTCAGGCAAGGATTGCATGCTTAAGCTTAAATCAGATAGTTTTGACCTGATTCTTCTTGATATAAGTCTCCCTGATGTTAACGGAATAGATCTCTGCAAAACCATCAAAAGCGAGTTTCCTGCCTGCAGAATACTGGCTCTTACCAGCTTCGGAGAGTTTAATTGGGTGCATAGTATGATGGCAAACG
>DAOQAX010000180.1:0-4710 GCA_035354395.1 Bacteroidales bacterium
CCTATATTTTTTTTAATTATTTTAAATGTAGAAATCTCTTCTTTCTAGTCGCACTCCAGTTTTTCATCTTTTCATTATTATGATATGATCATAATCAGAAAATATGAGAATGATTATTCCATTTTTTCAAATATTATTCTTTTTGCAGTATCTCCCAACTATAAATTTTATCCTGTGCCTCCTGTGCATCTTCGGCTTCTGGTACTAATAAAAGATACTTCTTCATACACATTATCGCATAAGGATAGTTTTTTATCATGCCAGCAATTAAAGCCGAGTTGTAATAGCCCTCGGGATATGCCAGAGGGTCAATTGCCAAAGCCTTATTATATAATTCTATAGCTTTCCTTGGATTCTTCATCTCAAGCATCGTATTTCCCTGAACAATAAACTTCCTTTGTTCACTGGTAAGGGCTGGCTTCTGTTTTAGCTGTCTGTATTCCTGCGCTTTGGGCTTAAAGGTTTCAAGTTCTTCGTCTGAATACTTCACTCTGAACATATGTTGAAGATAGAAAAGTGCATCAGCAAGACCCGGATTACAAATCGCAAAATTGTGAGGACCCACTTTAAGCGTACATTGATGGCCTTCACTGCCCTGTGGAGTATAATGAATTATATTATCGAACATAATATCTTCTAAGTTTATCCTGATAACACCTTCCTTGGTAGTTGTAAATTCAAAGTAGTCTTCGGTAACAATTATCGGTTCTTTTTTTATCCGGTTCCCCTTCACTCTTGTGCTGTCATTATAATAAGCAAAATCATCATACTGCCACTGGACAAATGTGTACTTCCCAAGATATTTTATCATATCATTTTTTGCTGATTCAAATGTCATTTCAGGTTTTAGTTCGGTAGGAATATACTCTTTCCCTTTGTTGTTATATGGGTCAAATAAATCCAGCATTTCACCCAATTTTATTAATTTATCACCTTGAGCCTTGACATTATTAACCTGCATCATGGCAAGCATCAGTAAAAAAAAGGTCATTGACTTTTTCATAAAAGTGGTTTGAATTATTGTAAATCAAATTATTTAAGTCTGAC
This sequence comes from Bacteroidales bacterium, assembly GCA_035354395.1. Lineage (GTDB taxonomy): Bacteria > Bacteroidota > Bacteroidia > Bacteroidales > VadinHA17 > LD21. The sequence goes on from DAOQAX010000180.1 coordinate 1,048, forward strand.
TTTGTGCTATCTTTAAAATAGTAATATAAAATTGATTTGGCAAAGCAAGTCTTAAGATAAATCAAGTGCTTTCCTGCCTTTTTCAGTTTAAAACCAGGATTTATTTCCTTATTTTTTCTTTTTTATTTATTCAATTTCTTAACTGGAGTCAAATTAACTCATTACATACTCAATCTGGCATTTTTTTTCTGATATTGACGCACGATAGCAGAATCGAGGAAAAGACTCAGTATTGTTAATTTTATAACACAAGCTGATAAATGATGGCAGTAGTAAATTGTCTATCGATCGAAAGGCAAGTCCTGGTGTTATTGAAGAAACCATCTTGTCAAAATGAATTATTTTAAATACGGTGCAAAGGTATAATCATCGCATGTAGTTAGTATTTGTGCTAACACCATTATATGTTCCAAAAAATAGTTATTACAATAGTTAACCTGGTATTGTAAGTATGCTTTTGGGTAATCTTACTTTTTGCTTCAAATATTCTTTTTGTTGTCATAAGCTTGACCCAGAATACCCAGTTTCTGAATGATCTTAATGTTTATTCTGTGTTAATCTTTGGATTTATGCTCTTCAAAATTGCTTTGTAAACCTCAGGAATGTCCCCGTCAAGAGAGGAAATGTTGCCTTACTACGTCAGAAATTTTTACGCCATGGCCCGGTCAGTCACAATAACGATTACTCCAACTTCACTATACCTCTTCTCAAAATCCCCGGACTAACTCGCACATTTTCTGATTAAAATTAAACAATTTTATTTAAATACCTGAATAAAAGCCGGTAACAATTCTCCTGTATTCCGCACATTTAAGAATACATTCCCCGATCAGACTCTTCTGAGAAGGCAGAATGCTGAAGGCAATAGGCTATAGGAAAAAGGCTGGAGGCAGATGAAAAATCCTTCCGCCTGCAGCCTGCAGCCTACTGCCTGACGCCAAACCCCGTGGTTTTTACTGCATCATTGCAGTCAATTACTTCCCGATAAGATAATTTGCCGGAAGCTGAATCACTTCACCAAACTGATAAATCAGTCTTCTTGAACTGAATAATGTTTCTGATCCCATGTTGATTTTCAGGTTTACCATGTCAGGAACCCTGTAATACATTTTATCGTAAACAGTTTCTTTCTTATCCGGATTTACTTTCTCAATTATAGTGAGATCTTTTGTTTTCTGTTCAGGAACCAGTTCAATTGTAACAGGTGTTCCATTTTTTGCCGTACCAGCGGCAGGGCCGGTAAGCTCAGAGAACTGAAAGAGAGTAACTGCTTTCCCCGACATCTCCTTCTTTGGTATAAGCAGATAAGTATATCGTCTTGTCTCCTTAAGTGTCTTTCCGGCAAACAGTTCAGTATACCCTTTCTCCATGCGGTTTATCTCTTTTATTGCAGCATCGCTCTGAGGGTAAACATTTGCCTCTCCTGTAAGAATGAGATGTTTTCCTTCCCTTATCTCCATAAGTCTTTTTGCAGCCCTTTCAGCCAGCTGATCAGCAGTCAGTCTTTTCTTATTTTCAACAATATAGGGGATCCTTATAAAAGAGGAATCAATACTTATACGTTTGAATGCAGTATCTTTCCTGACAAGGAAATACTCATCCGAACCAAGATCAAATGAACGGAATTCGCCATTCTGCGATTCTTTTATCTCCTTTTGTTCATTGGCAGTCTCCGAACCATAACCCATATCCAGGATAAGTCCCTCTTTCTTCAGCGCCAGAACATTTGTCTGGAAAAGAGAACTGCTTTCAATAACATATAGCTCAGAAGGATCCATTTCTTCACTTGACTTTACAAAAATTCCCTCGATAGACCACGACTCGTTCTCATTCTGAATAACATTGCTCATGCCAAGAAGATCTCCTGCATATTTTGCATAAGGGCCTGGTTTCTCTATACTTCTTTCCATCTCAACAGTCACGGTAAGAACTGTTCTTGGTAAACTATATGCAATACTGCCTTCTACAAGCTTCTTTGTATCAGACAGACGCGATATATCAGGAGGAGTTCCTGCAAGTTCCTTCTGTGCGGTACATCCACCAATAAAAAATATAATAGTTAGAAATGCTGACAATCTGATTATCGTTTTCATGATTTATTTTAAATTTTAAAAGTTCAAATTTAAGTTACTCTTATTTTAATTATTAGCTTTTCTTATTGTAGTAAACGCTTTTCCTATATTATTAATTATATCCGATGCAATTAAAGCCTCAAAGCCCAATTCTTCAGCAGCTATGTCTCCTGCTGCACCATGCAGACAAACGCCCAATATGGCAGCATTCTCAGGAGAATAACCTTGCGCAAGCAAAGATAATATTATTCCTGTAAGTACGTCACCGCTGCCTGCAGTTGCCATTCCCGGATTCCCTGTGTTATTAAACATCACGTTTCCTTCTGGTGTTGAAACTGATGTATGAGCCCCTTTAAGAACAACAATACATTTGTGTTCTATTGAAAATTCTATCTGTCGCATCAGTCTGGAATAACCATCTTCAGTCTTTCCGGCCAGCCGTTCAAACTCTTTCGGATGTGGTGTTAAAATAGTCCCGGCCGGTAAAAGGGAAAGCCATTCTTTTTTTAACGAGAGTATATTCAATGCGTCGGCATCAAGTACCATCGGCTTTTTACATTGTGATAACAGTTTGTAAATTGCCTGCATAGATTCACTCCCTGTTCCCATCCCTGGTCCGGCTCCGACAGCACTGAACGAATCAGTAATTTCAATATCGGTTATTGATTTTTCATGGTTATCGGGCTGAACCATGGCTTCCGGAACAGCACACTGCATAACAGAAATTCCGCAGGAAGGGATATGGCAGGTTATCAGCCCGATGCCAGTTCTTAGTGCGGCTCTGGCTCCAAGAACTGCTGCTCCTGTTTTTCCGTACGATCCTGCTATAAGAAGCCCATGACCGTAGCATCCTTTATGATCAAATCTGTTCCTTTTCTTAAGCAGCGATGCAATATCTTTCAGACCGGGCATTGAATATGGCGTCTTAATGTTCCGTATTGCATTATCGCTCAAGCCTATTGGTAACACGACCCACTCACCTGCAAAACAATTGTTTTCGGCGAAAAGGAAAGAGAGCTTTGGAAACTGAAAGCACAGTGTATAAGCGGCTCTCACAATGCTGTGGCCGGTATTGCCTGAATTATCCTCACCAAACAAACCTGAAGGAACATCAACAGATAAGACCGTTGCGTCAGTCTTATTGATATGATCGATGATATCTGCAGCCAACCCTTCAACAGGCCGTGAAAGACCAGATCCGAATATAGCATCGACGACCAGATCGTCAGCCGATACAAGCGGAAACTGATCGGAACTATTGATAATGTTTAGCTTCACAGAGGTCTCTGATTCAAGACGTTTCCTGTTCACCTCCCAGTCTGAAGATATCTTTTCCGTGAATCCGATATAACATACTTCTGTTTCATATCGTTCGCGGGCAAGCATCCGGGCGAGGGCAAGACCATCGCCCCCGTTGTTACCGGGGCCAACAAAAATAACTATACGACCCGATCGCCCAAACTTAGCGGTTATCCATCTGAAAAGCTGGCCGGCAGCTCGTTCCATAAGATCAACAGAAGATATTGGCTCATTTTTTATTGTATAGTCATCTATTTCCTTAATCTGTACGCTGCGAAAAATTTTCATCTGC
>DAOQAX010000181.1:0-4636 GCA_035354395.1 Bacteroidales bacterium
TGATCTGCTGAATATGCGTAAAGTATTCATGAACTCATGCGATCATGATGTACATGTTGCTTATGTTTCTCATATTTCGCATATTACATCATTTTCACTGGCACTGAGCGTACTTGAGAAAGAACAGGCTGAACATAATATCCTTGCTCTTGCAGGCGGTGGTTTTGAGAGCACTGTCCGTCTTGCCAAAAGTAACGGAGATACCTGGGCCCCTATTTTTATTGAAAATTCAAAATACATTCTGGAAGTTATGGATACATATATTGAAAAGATGAATCTGTTCAGAAAGATGATAGTGGAAAAAGATATGGATGGTCTGAGGAGTATTATGGAAGAGGCTAACAAGATCAGAAAAATATTAAATTAGCCAATATTAATGTATAGAGCGGCTAAAGTGACCGCAAGAACAAGAGTTGCCTGAGATATTTAAGTGTAATAATTTGATTATAATTCACTCTGAACTCTGACTCACTTAAGCCTTATTATTAACATAAAACCGATATTAATTTTTATATATTAGATAATGGTACTAAAAGTTGAGAATACACCGATTAATGACTGGAGAGGTTATAAAGGGAGACCATTCCTTATTTCCGGTCCATGCAGTGCCGAAACTGAAGAGCAGGTAATGGAAACCGCCAGGCAACTGGCTGAGATAAAAGAAGTATGTGTGTTCCGTGCGGGTATATGGAAGCCCAGAACACGACCAAATTCATTTGAAGGAGTGGGCTCAGAAGGGTTGAAATGGCTCAGAAGGGTCAAACAGGAAACCGGGCTGTTAGTAGGGACAGAAGTTGCTAATCAAAGACATGTTTATGAAGCTCTGAAATATGGAATAGACATGTTGTGGATTGGTGCCCGGACATCAGTTAATCCGTTTACGGTGCAGGAGATATCGGACGCCCTGAATGGAGTCGATGTAATGGTTCTCGTAAAGAACCCTATAAATCCTGATCTCGATTTGTGGATTGGAGCAATTGAACGTATTGCAAAGGCAGGGATTACCCGGATAGGTGCAATACATCGTGGATTCTCATCATATGAAAAAACAATATACCGGAATCAGCCTAACTGGCAACTGCCTATTGAATTGCGCAGGCGTATGCCCGATATACCGATAATATGCGATCCGAGTCATATCTCAGGATCAAGACAGTTTATTCATGAGATCTCACAGAAAGCAATGGATCTGAACTTAGACGGATTGATGATCGAATCACATATTGACCCGTCAAAAGCGCTTAGTGATGCATCGCAACAGCTTACCCCAAATGATCTGAAAGAGCTTTTAAGCAGACTTATACTTCGTAATCCCAATCCCTCGGACCCGAAACTACTGGATGTACTTGGAGAACTCCGGCAGCAGATAGACCTGTATGATGATTACCTGCTCGACCTGATGGAAAAAAGGATGAAAGTTGCAGAAACTATCGGACATTATAAAAAGGAAAATAATATCACTATCTTGCAGAGTCTTCGTTGGGATGAGATTATTAAAAGAGCAATAGCAAAAGGTGAGGCTAAAGGGCTTAGTGCTGAATTGATTGACACCATTTTTAAGGCTATTCACCAGGAATCAATCAACCATCAGATGAAGATCATGAACAACGGAGCCAAAGAAAAGAATAAAGATAAATAGATACATATGGAAAGATGTGTTGAACCCTCCGCAATTAAAGGTCAGGTGAAAGCACCTGCTTCAAAAAGCATGACTCAACGGGCTATTGCCGCAGCCTTACTTGCTGACGGACAAAGCATTATATCTAATCCATCCTATTGCGATGATTCTCTGGCTGCAATGAGTATTGCATGCGGACTGGGAGCCAGGGTAAAACCTTCCCCTGAAGAACTGAGCATTACCGGTTCAGGAGAACTGAAAGAACCTAAACTTAATTGTGGAGAATCAGGACTTGCTGCGCGTATGTTCGCCCCCGTTGCAGCATTATACCCGGTGGAGATCACCATGAATGGCGCCAACTCTCTCAGAAAAAGACCAATGTCAATGATTGAAGAGGCTTTAAACCAATTAGGGGTGAAATGCAAAAGTTCGGGAGGTTTTCTTCCTCTTACTATTGAGGGGCCAATTACCGGAGGATACTGCGAAATTGACGGATCAGTAAGCAGCCAGCTTCTGACCGGCCTGTTGATGGCACTGCCGCTTGCTGAAAATGATTCTGAAATAAAAGTTAAGAATCTGAAAAGCAAACCATATATCGATATGACTCTTCAGGTGCTAAAGTCTTTTGGAATAAAAGTAAAGAACACCGGATATGCATTGTTTACCATCCCTGGAAATCAAAAATATATCTCTCAGAACTATACTGTGGAAGGCGACTGGAGTGGAGGAGCTTTTCTCCTGGTTGCAGGAGCAATAAGCGGTGATATAAGCATTACTGGTCTTCGGACTGACAGTATGCAGAGTGATGTCTCGATTATTAAAGCTCTTGAGAAAGCCGGGGCAAAAATGAATATTACCGATTCCAGAATTGATATTTTCAAATCTGACCTGAAAGCTTTTGATTTCGATGCTACAGAATCACCAGATCTGTTTCCCCCTCTTGTTGCGCTTGCATCTTATTGTCGTGGAACATCTGCTATAAAAGGAGTATCAAGGTTAATCTATAAGGAGAGCGACAGAGCCGCTGCTCTTAAAGAAGAATTTACCAAAATGAATATCGGAATAGAAATCAAGGACGATATTATGTACATAACCGGTGGACAGCCTTCAGGTGCCCGCGTTGAATCGCATGAAGATCACCGTATTGCCATGGCAGTTGCAGTTGCAGCTTTGGGAGCAACAGGAAAAGTGTCAATCAGGGATTCTCAATGTGTCGGAAAATCATATCAGAGTTTTTTCGCTGATCTGAGACGTCTAGGGGCATCAGTTCTTGAATAATACTAAAAACCATATTTTTGTTTGAATTCAACAACATTATGGTTCTTTTTTGAAATAAAATAAAATAAAAGTGAATTTTTAGTAGCAAAATAAAAAAATTATTATTTTTGCAGTCATGAAAACAACAATGCTTTATATGTGGTCTTGGCGCAGCTCAAAAATTGAAGCTGTGAAAAAGGTCATTATATAAGGTATAACAAGATATTAATGTATAAGGGCACGCCGTTCACAGCGTGCCCTTTTTGTTTTTAACAAATTAATCAAGCCAAATAAAATCATGGAAAAGATCAGAAAATTCTTATTAAGCGAAAATGAAATGCCAAGGCAATGGTACAATATTGTAGCAGACATGCCAAATAAACCTTTACCTCCGTTAGATCCTGCTACGCGTCAGCCGATAGGTCCTGAAGCATTATGCAATATATTTTCCGAAGAACTCGTCAAACAGGAAGTTTCGCAGGAAAGGTATATTGACATACCGGATGAAGTAATCGACTTATATAAAATCTATCGTCCATCGCCGATGTTCAGAGCATACAGCCTTGAGAAAGCTCTCGGAACAAAATGCAAACTGTATTATAAATATGAAGGTGGCAACTACTCCGGATCCCATAAAGCCAATACCGCCATACCGCAGGCTTATTACAACAAGAAAGAAGGTATGAAACGGATAACCACAGAAACAGGTGCCGGACAATGGGGAAGTGCGATGAGCTTTGCCTGCCAGCATTTCGGACTTGAGCTTGTTGTATATATGGTGAAAGTAAGTTTTACTCAAAAACCTTTCAGAAAGCTTATGATGAATACTTACGGAGCAACTGTGATTCCTTCACCAAGCGACACAACTGAGGCAGGAAGAAGCGCTCTGAGTAAAGATCCTGATTGCCCGGGAAGCCTTGGAATTGCAATTTCCGAAGCTATTGAAATGGCAGTTAAGGATCCTTACACAAAATATACTCTTGGAAGCGTTCTTAACCATGTTGCTTTGCACCAGACAATTATTGGGCAGGAAGCACTTAAGCAGATGGAAAAAGCAGATGATTATCCCGATATCGTGATTGGCTGTTTTGGTGGTGGATCAAATTTTTCAGGCATTGCATTTCCTTTCCTTCGTGAGAACCTTGTCAATGGTAAAAAAACCAGGCTTCTGACTATTGAACCATCTTCATGTCCTAAGCTGACAAAAGGAAAATTCATGTATGATTTTGGTGATTCTGCAGGACTGACCCCGTTGCTCCCAATGTATACTCTCGGACACGAATTTATTCCTGAAAAAATTCATGCAGGCGGCTTAAGATATCATGGTGCAGGGACATTGCCAAGTCAATTGCTGAAGGATGGTCTTATTGAGGCAAAAACAAAACTCCAGCGTGATTGTTTCGCAGCTGCTGTTACTTTTGCCCGTGCTGAAAGCATAATACCTGCACCTGAGTCCTCCTATGCAATTGCCGGAGCCATTGACGAAGCTAAAACAGCCGATGTTGAAGGAGTATCCAAGACTATACTTTTCAATGTCACCGGTCATGGCCTCCTCGATCTTCTTTCATACGAGAAATATTTTGAGAATAATCTTCCCGATCATGAAATGACAAATGCTGAGGTAGAAGAAGCAATTTCAAAAATAAAGTTCCCTGCAAACGGAGCCCGTTAAATAAACACTCAGTGGCTCTCTGTGGCTCTTCTGTGTTCTCTGTATTATGATTTCAAAAAACACACAAAGAACACTGATAAGTCCGATGG
>DAOQAX010000182.1:0-4631 GCA_035354395.1 Bacteroidales bacterium
ACAAGTGGGGCATATTGCTGGTATAAAAATGATATTTCCTATAAACCGGTTTACGGTGCAATGTACAATTGGTACGCAGTAATCGACAGCCGTAATATAGCACCAGCCGGCTGGCACGTTGCAAGCGACGCTGAGTGGAAAACTTTATCTGACTTCCTTGGAGGTTCAGATGTAGCAGGTGGTAAAATGAAAGAAACCGGGACTGCTCATTGGGATGACCCTAATGCCTATTCAACCAACGAAAGCGGCTTTACAGCAGTGGCAGGAGGATTTCGCGATCAGAATGTAGCATTTGAATTTCGTGGAAGTGAATGTGAATGGTGGAGTTCTTCCTTCGAGGATCCATGCCAGATTTTTTGGGCTGTAAGCGTTCAGACCACAAAATTATATAGAATTATTCTTATTACTCCTAACGCTGGCCGTTATATCCGGTGCTTAAAAGACTAAACTTTCATAGGTAAAAAACAAGCGCATTTCATTATAAAATAACGAAATGCGCTTGTTTTTTGTTGACCCACCAAGGCTCGAACTTGGACTCTTCAGAACCAAAATCTGACGTGTTGCCAATTACACCATGGGTCAGTTTGCTACAAAATGAGCTGCAAAATTAGAATTTTTTTTTAAAAACGATCATCTGTTATCGTTTTTAAAGGCTTATTATCAATGAACTTTATATTGAATTCAATAAAATCTTCTTATATCTGGCCATATTCATCTCAAAAACTTCAACAACAAGAAACGGGCAATCAACCACTGATCTGAGAATGAACCCCAGCTCACTCATATCTTCATCCCCATGTTCATAATACCATGTAATACGGGCATTTTTACTCAGCCCCTTCATCTCCGACAGTTCCTTAAAGATTAGATACATCCATTTCGTTGAGCTTGTATTGATGTATTCAAAACCAATTTCAATCTTCGATTTCCCTGTATAATCAAGGGCGTATTTTGAAAACCATTCGCGGACAGGGCGGTAGAAACTACCCGGATCATCAGGAATTGACCGGCCCATAATGAAAATCTTCCCCGGTTCCATTATCATCCACGGAGTTCTTTTTGTCGGCTCACTTATAAAACTGTCAGGATACATCTTCAATAAATATCGGTTATCACTTCCAGGTTTTAAATTATTAATCAGCCAAATACTTACAATACAAAAATATCAGTTTTTTAGTGAATCCTCTAAAATTATGAAAAGAGTTGCGATTTCCAACTTTTTAATGCGAAACATTCTGATTAAAAAGAGTCGGGCCATTCTCTTCCCAAAGCGAAGGATACTCCTCATCGAACCTTTTCAGAATAGCTTTCATGATTGCCTCCCTCATAAATTCTGATTTGTTTTTTACCCTGTACCGGTTACAGTAGATACCAAGAGCCCTCATCTCCCTGCTGTTAAGCATAACGGATAACCGGTTTGTCCGCTTAAGCTGTTTATCCTTATATATGTTGTGTCTAACTTCCATTATTAATTTCAAATCAGACAGCTAAATTAAAAAAACCCGTTATTAAGAATCTGCCCGGGAAAAATAGTTTTTAACACTGAAAAAACATCGGTTGTTTATCTGCCTGTTTATGTGCTCATTATGATATTAACAACTTTTGCGCCGGATATTTGTGTGATAAATTTAGAATACTAAAAAATAATAGCAGAAATGACGATATATCTGATAAGAAAAAATTCATTCTATCTAAGATAATATTTATCTTCGTAACCTTGTTTTCAAATGCTTTCTCTTCTGATAATTATGAAACTGGAATACAATATTGTCTTTTCTGCCAACATAAAAACCAAACATCCTCTGTTCTGACTCTTTTCAAAACGAATTATGTATATATGAAGAAAATCAAAATTTCTATAATTGCCTGCATCCTATTTTCACACGGAATAGTCTTTTCGCAGCAAAAGGAATGGTCGCTCGAAGAATGTATTAAGTATGCCATTGAAAATAATATTGATATAAAGCAGCAGACCATACAGACCAAGGTGCAGAAGAACTCACTCGATCTTGCCAGACTGAAATTATTACCCACACTGAACGGATCTGCTTCTCATGACTATTCTTTTGGCCGTGCTCTTGATCAGTATACTTATCAGTTTTATAATCAGACTATCCTCTCCGATTACCTTTATCTGGGCGGAGAGATGACTCTTTTTAACGGTCTGCAAAACTACAACTCGATCCAGAAAAACAAATATGAAGTCCTTGCCGCTGAACAGGACCTCGTGAATATTCGTGATAATATCTCATTAAGTGTGGCTCTTGATTATCTTCAGATACTTCTTAACAAGGAACTTGTAACTGCAAATGAAAACCAGGTTAATATAACCCGTCAGCAGATAGAAAAGACCAATAAGCTGGTTGATGCAGGAAGTGTTGCCCGGGGTAATCTGCTTCAGATAGAAGCTCAGGCTGCTCAGGAAGAAGTAAGTCTGATAAATACAAAAAACCAGCTCGAAATATCATACCTCAACCTTACTCAGCTTCTGGAGATAAAAAGCCCTGCCGGATTTGAGGTTATTATCCCTGAGATTGATATTGACTCAAGCTCCGTCATCACCGGCAATATTGACGAGATATATGAAATTGCATTGAAATCAAGACCAGAGATCAGAAGTTCTGAATTGAAACTTAAATCAAGTGAATATGATCTGAAAATCGCAAGGGGTGGCAGAAGTCCAAAATTGTCTCTGAGCCACTCATTCAGCACCGGTTACACCCACATACTTGATACTACTTATTCGGCTCCGTTTAATGATCAGGTAAAGAACAATAAGAATTTTGGCGTTGGATTTTCCCTGAACATCCCAATTCTGAACGGATGGCAGGTAAATAAAAACATTTCAAATTCAAGATTAAATGTCGAAAACAGTCAGTTCGCCCTTGAAGGAACAAAAAAACAGCTCTATAAAAATATCCAGCAGGCATATACCGATGCTGTTGCGGCTTTGAAAAAATATAATGCAAGTGTAAAAGCTGTCATATCAACTGAAGAGTCTTTCAGATACACCGAACAGAAGTTCAATGTAGGAATGGTTACTTCTGTTGACTATAACGTGGCAAAAACACAACTTCTGAAAGCCCAGTCGGATATGTCGCAGGCTAAATATGAATATATCTTTAAAACCAAGGTACTCGATTTTTATAAAGGGGTACCACTTAATCTTAACAAGTAATAAGGATAAACCATCACTTTAAGATACAAAATCATGAAAAACAATAAGATACTTAAAATATTACTCCCGATAGCATTTGTTCTTATCCTGGTAGCAATCATTGGCAAAAAACAGGGATGGTTTGGGAAAGCCCTTACTGTAAAAATTGCAGTTGAAAAGGCTGAAAAACGTTCCATCACCGAGGCTATTACCGCCAACGGTAAAATTCAGCCTGAAAAAGAGGTCAAGATTAGTCCGGATGTTTCAGGGGAAATTGTGGAATTACCAATAAAAGAGGGTGATCATGTCGAAAAAGGTGAACTGCTCCTCAGAATAAAACCCGATACTTACATTTCCCAGAGAGATCAGTCACAGGCAGCTATCAGTTCTGCCAGGGCTCGTCTTGCCCAGATGGAGGCACAGTTTACCCAGGCTGAACTTTCGTTTAAAAGGAACAAACAATTATATGCCGAACAGACAATCTCAAAATCTGATTACGAGCAGGCAGAAGCTACTTACACTGTTTCAAAAGCAGAAGTGGAAGCCGCCAAGTTTTCAATTGCAAGCGCCGAAGCTTCCCTCAAGGAAGCTAATGAGAATCTCACTAAGACATCCATTTACGCCCCTATGTCAGGAACTGTTTCAATGCTTCTCGTGGAACTGGGGGAAAGAGTAGCCGGAACAAACCTGATGGCAGGTACCGAATTGCTGAGGGTTGCTGATCTTTCGAGAATGGAAGCACAGGTTGAAGTAAATGAAAATGACATCGTAAAAGTAAACCTTGGTGATACCGCAATTATTGAAGTAGATGCTTACCTCGATCAGAAATTCAAAGGGATAGTAACAGAAATTGCCAATTCGGCCAAGACAACCGGTGTATCGGCTGATCAGGTTACTAACTTCGATGTAAAGATACTGGTGCTGCCCGAATCGTATAAAAAACTTATTGACGCCGGAGACCCTAATCCATTCAGACCCGGGATGTCGGCCACAGTCGATATACAGACAGAATCGAAAAACGGGATTCTTTCTGTTCCGATACAATCGGTTACAACCCGTACAGACACAACTGGTAATGCATCTGCCGTTGCAAGTAAGGATGTCCGCACACTCGTCTTTATAACCGACAAAAAGTATGCTCTTGCAAAAGATGTTAAAACAGGGATACAGGATAATAATTATATTGAAATCATCTCAGGAATTTCAGAAAATGACCAGGTGGTTTCTGCTCCTTTCAGCGCTATCAGCAAGAAACTATCTGACAGTACATTAATAGAAATCGTAAAAAAGGAAGAGCTTTTTAAGGAAAAATAGGACTATAACAAATGATTATTTGTCTTGAAACAGCTACAAACTTATGTTCTGTAGCATTATGTGACAGTGAGGGGATAATTGCTCTTAAGGAGTCGGGTGATATGAGGTCACATGCATCAATGCTCACCGTTTTTATTGATGAGATCCTTAAAGAGAAAGG
>DAOQAX010000183.1:0-4629 GCA_035354395.1 Bacteroidales bacterium
GCCAAAGTTCCATTTATATATGCCCGACATTGCAGTGCTTAACGGAATTGCCTGGGATCATATGAACGTGTTCCCGACTTTTGAAAACTATGTCGGACAATTCAGGATATTTGTTGATAAGATATCATCAGGAGGCTCGCTTATTTATTTTGCCGGAGACCCTGAAGTAAAAAAGATTGCTCTTGCTACTGACGGTAAAATAAAAAAGATACCCTATGAAGTCCATGGCTATTTTCAGAACAAAACCGGATTCTATGCTGCAACCCATAACCGGGTTATACCTGTGAAAATATTTGGTGAGCACAACATGCAAAACCTTTCAGCTGCAAAAGAGGCTTGCCTTGCTGCCGGTGTTGACGAGGATGGTTTTTATAAAGCTATACAAAGCTTCGAAGGGACCTCAAAGAGACTTCAGCTGCTGAAGAAGAATGAGAAGGGGATCATCTATCTTGACTTTGCTCACTCTCCGTCAAAGGTTAAGGCTACCGTTGATGCCATCGCCGACAGATATCCTGACAGAGAAATAATTGCCTGCCTTGAGCTTCATACTTACTCAAGCCTCAGCCATGATTTTTTGCCACTTTATAAAGGGACTCTAAGCAGAGCGAATAAGGGATATGTCTATTTTAATCCTCATGCTGTCAGGATGAAAAAACTGCAGATTCTTTCAAAAGATACGATAAAAACAGCCTTTGAAGGAGATAATATTAAAGTATATGATGATTCTGAAGAGCTGTTTACATTTATTAAAGAACAAAAATACTCTCACCCTCTCTTTCTTATGATGAGCTCGGGAGAGTTCAATGGTTTTGATCTTTCACAACTTATAGAATAGCAAATCGTTTACTTAAAAAGCGTTTTTTAGGTCAAAATATTTTGCAGATAAAAAAAAACGTCGTTTCTTTGCATCCGCATTTAAAAGTTCTTTGCATGGTCCATTCGTCTAGTGGCTAGGACGTCAGGTTTTCATCCTGGTAACAGGGGTTCGATTCCCCTATGGACTACATTTTAAAAAAAACGTTTGAAGATAATATCATAAAGGCATGGCAAATCATAAGTCGTCGAAAAAAAGGATCAGGCAGATCGAAGCAAGAAATGACAACAATAAATATTATGCAAAAACAATGCGTAATTCACTTAAGGTGCTTCGTGCTACAACCAACAAGGAAGAAGCTGGAACCTTGCTTCCTAAAGTAACTTCTATGCTCGACAAACTGTCTAAAAAGAATATTATTCACAAGAAAAAAGCGTCGAACCTAAAATCTTCGATTACAAAGCATGTGAATGCTTTGCAATAACATTTAATCTTTAACAGGGAGGCTGTATCGTACTGATATGGCCTTTTTTGTTTTATGGTACATGTTGCACAAAACACGAATGAGTTTTGTAACCCATCCCATTTTTCTTTGCCATTTATCTGACTTTGACTATCTTGCATAGACATTTAAAAGTTTCTGCTGCATGTCACTTAAAATTACCGACTGGGCTGTGGAAGACAGACCCAGGGAGAAGCTTCTTCAGAAAGGGTCTTCCAGTCTGAGCGATGCCGAGTTACTTGCTATACTTATAAGTTCAGGGACCAAGGAAAAATCCGCTGTCGATCTTGGCCGCGAGTTATTATCTGTTGTGAATAATAATCTGAACAGCCTCGGAAAACTTTCCATAGCAGACCTTAAAAAATTGCATGGGATAGGAACCGCAAGGGCTGTAACAATAGCCGCAGCACTCGAGCTGGGAAGAAGAAGAAAATTATCTGAAGTACCTTTTATGCCTCAGATAAAATGTTCGAAAGATGTTGCGGATATTTTCCAACCGCTCCTCTCCGATCTCTCATACGAAGAGTTCTGGATACTCTTTCTAAACAGGTCAAACAGGGTTATCAACAGGATGAAACTGAGTCAGGGAGGAATAAGCGGTACTGTTACCGACGTCAGAGTAGTAATGAAAAAAGCTATCGAATATCTTTCTTCGGGGATAATAGTATGTCATAATCATCCGTCGGGCAACCTGACCCCGAGCGAATCAGATTCCAAAATTACCCTGAAAATAAAAGAGGCCGGAGCCCTTTTTGATATCCAGCTGCTCGATCATCTGATAATCTCCGATAGTGATTATTACAGTTTCGCCGACAACGGGTTGTTATAATTATTACCGGCTTGCTGGGGCTGCAGTAGCTGAATGGTTACTCAATTTTTTTCACTTTACCCTTATCGATACATAACCGCAGAAGGGATGAAACTGACTTCTTCAGCACAGGATGGATCATTTCCGGTTCTATTTCACATAAAGGAACAAGAACAAATAGCCGCTCGGGGATCCGCAAATGAGGTATCTTGAGGCTTTCTTCGTCAACAATCAGATCGTCATAGAAAAGAATATCTATATCTATCACTCTTGATGAATACTGTTTGCCTTCCCGCAACCTTCCAAGAAGAGATTCTATCATCAGGATTCTTCCCAGCAGGCCGGAAGGTGAAAGGCTGGTCTCAACCTTAATAACCATATTCAGAAATTCTTCTTCAGATTTGAACCCCCATGGTTCAGTTTCATAAATGGACGAAGATTTCACAACCTTACCTATATGCTCCTCAATCCTGACAATAGCATCCTTCAGGTTGCACTCACGATTGCCCATGTTTGTTCCGATACCAAGAAACACTACACTCATAATCAGATCTATCTATTGTCAAAAATATGAAATCCCCTGGTACTTTTCTATATTCGCATTGTTTTTATATCTTTAAAATTCATTTCATTAATATAAACGGAAGATGAAAAGCTTTCTTAAGTACACATTTGCAACCATTACCGGAATAATACTTGCCGGTATCCTGTTTTTTATTGTTTCGCTGGCTGCTTTAAGTGCTCTTGTAACTGCCGGAAACAAACCCGTATCGATAAGTGATAATTCAATACTGGTGCTCAAAGCCGGAGTAGCAATTCCGGACAGAGGGAGTCAGGATCCTTTTCAGGGGATAGATTTCATAAATATGACCTTTACCCCAGCTCCAGGGCTTAATGAAATCCTAAATAATATAGAGAAAGCCTCTGCCGATAGTAAGATAAAAGGCATACTGATTGAGAATGACGCCCTTCCCAGTGGATGGGCAACTACCGAAGAGATAAGAAATGCCCTTGAAAAATTCAGGGCAGACGGAAAATTTATCATCTCCTATACTGACTACATACTGACACAGCAGTGTTATTATCTTTCCACGGCTGCTAATAAGATCTATATTAACCCCGGATCAATGCTGGATTTCAAGGGTTTAAGCAGTGAAGTAATGTTTTACAAAAAAGCACTTGAAAAATTGGGAGTCGAGGTCCAGGTAATGCGTCACGGAAAATTTAAAGGTGCAGTAGAACCTTTTATCCTTGATAAGCTGAGTGAAGAAAACAAAACTCAGATCAGGGATTATGTCGGGTCAATATGGGAACATGTGGTCAAAACCATTTCTGAATCAAGAAATATCCCTGTCGGAACGCTAAACCTGCTTGCTGACAACCTTACAGGCACAATCGCAAAAAATGCGTTTGATAATAAATTGGTCGACGGGCTCATGTATCGCGATGAACTGATTGACACTCTCAAGACCCTGTCTGGTATAAGTAAGGAAAAGAAGCTCAACCTGGTATCGATGACAAAGTATTCGAAGGTCCCGGATCCTTCAAAAAGCACATCTTTAAAAAACAAAATATCTGTCGTTTATGCTTCAGGTAATATTATCATGGGAAAGGGTACTGAAAACAACATAGGAGGAAATTCTTATGCTGAGGTTATCAGAAAAGAGAGGCTCGATTCCAATGTTAAGGCAATTGTTCTGAGGGTTAACTCTCCCGGAGGAAATGCTGTGGCTGCAGATATTATATGGAGAGAAGTGGAACTTGCTGCCAAAGTAAAACCTGTGGTAATCTCCATGGGAAATTATGCTGCCTCCGGAGGATACTACATATCAGCCCCTGCCACAAAAATATTTGCCGATCCAACGACCATATCAGGATCTATAGGGGTATTCGGACTGATACCCAATACTGAAAAGCTGATGGAGTCAAAACTTGGATTAACTACGGAAACAGTAAATACCAATAAGAACTCTGACTTCCCGTCAATTTTCAGACCAATGAGTTCTTACGAAAAAGAGATGATGCAGATGAGTATTGAAAAGGTATACTCCGATTTCGTATCAAAAGTCTCATCTGGAAGGAAAATGACCTCCGAAGCAGTCGACAATATCGGACAGGGAAGAGTCTGGAGCGGTTTAAGAGCCCGGGAGATAGGCCTTATCGACGAAATAGGAGGCCTCAACGCCTCAATAAAATGCGCAGCTGATCTGGCCGGACTTCATTCATGGTCATTGAAAGAGTTGCCAGAACAGGAAGATGCATATACTAAACTACTTTCACAACTTGGTGGTGATGTCAAAATGAGCATCCTGAAAAAAGAACTTGGGGAATCGGTAAAGTATTTCGATTTCATAAAGGAGATAAAAGAACTCTCAGGTGTTCAAGCCAGATTGCCATATTTCATTGAAATTCATTAATTAAAAGTACATATATTGAAACATTCATAGTGTCTGAAGTTAATGTTAATGTTAATGGCGCCCTTTTTGGCCGGCTTCCCGCCGACAG
>DAOQAX010000184.1:0-4563 GCA_035354395.1 Bacteroidales bacterium
TCTCTTTCAATTATTTCACTTTCCATATTCCACCTTTCCACTAAAAAAGGCCCGTCTTATAACGGGCCTATTATCGATTAGACTATCTGTTATCTTGTTGCTTTAACTCTTACCACTCCAGAACCGTCTGGTAACGTTTCATAGGTGGATCCGGAAGGGCAGTAAATGTGAATCTGATTTTCATTACCATCTCCACATACGCAATCAAGCACAATGTTACGGTTTGAAATTTGCCCGTTTTCCCTAAAAAATATTTCGACAGACATCCCGCCGTTTTCCGCAGATGGCCCACCAGTTAATCGTGTATCCCTGCCATCAATCTTTGCATAGATCCAGAAATTTCTTACGTTTCTAGGCATGATGTTTTTTTACTTTCATTTGAGTTAATAAGTTAATCTTCCTCAATTTCCCAATACCCAAAATCCGCACCGTCGCCAGGATGTGCGCCAAAATAATGACCTTCCGGTGAGAGGTCCTGCATTGCGTCAAAAATATCCTCATTCAGAAGATATTCCATGTATTCTTCTCTTGTATCCTCATGTGTTAGAATTTCTTCGTATTCATCACGCAATCCAGAATATCTAGGATGTTTGTGCAACTCCAAAAAATCCAGAAAACTATCAATTAAATCTTCCGTTCGAAGTGTTCCCCATGATACACTCCCAGGTTTTGCTTTTGTCATTGTTTTTTATCCTTTCGTATTTAAAGTTTATATTTCAGATGCTATCAGGATATAGCTACCTTCGATGGTATACACCCCGTTCGATATGTGAGTGACTTTTTTCCCTACTATTTCAGGATATTGGCTTTCCGGCACACCCGTATGCAAAAAACCAAAATCCGTTTTGATAAACAATAACCCATTTTTTCCAACAATTGTTCCGTTCATTTTCATATCTCCTCTAGCCACAATAAGTTCCAATTTTGTACTGTTCTCCGTCTTGTGATACTTTAATAAGCACACCGGAAAAGAAACTGTCAGAATGGATTGATTCGGATGCTGACCGTAAAGCAAAATATGGTAAAATATTGCCCGGGTACAGGGAACTATATTTAAAAATGAATGAATACAATATCGTCAACAGCTATACAAATGAGGTATTCTTCAACAATGGCGCTGAAACTGTTGGCTTTGCAAAGGGTCTCCGTTCCCTCGCTGATCTGGTAAGCTCGGATAACGATGAAGAGAAGATTAATGATATGAAGTCGAGACTTAAAGGTTCAGGTGACGGATTTTTCAAAAATTACAACATTGCAATTGATAAAAAACTTTTTGTTACTGTGATGAAATTGTATGGTGAAAACATTGATCCCAAATGGCAGGCTCCCGAATATATCAAACTGAAAAAATCATGCAATGGTGATTTCTCATCAATTGTTGATAAGCTTTATGCGAACACTGTTTTTTCTGATCAGGCACGATATAATAAGTTTGTTGCCGGATTTAAGGCGTCTGATATCAAAAAATTAAATAAAGATCCTTTTTATCTTCTTTCAATAAGTGCAGGCGATTTGCTGTCAGTCAAAGTAAAACCAGAATTGGAACGGATTACAAGCGAGATAACGAAACTGAACAAGGACTATATGACTTTACAGATGGAATTTGACAAGGAGAAACTCTTTTATCCTGATGCAAATCTGACCCTGAGAATAACATACGGAAAAGTAAAAGGATACAATTCAAAAGATGCGGTCTATTTTAAGCATTATACAACATTGAAAGGGATAATGGAAAAAGACAGACCGGAGATTTATGACTATGATGTTCCTGATAAGCTGAAAGAGTTGTATAAAGCAAAAGATTTTGGACCATATACCCAGGATGGCGAAGTCCCGGTCTGTTTTATTGCTGATAATCACACAACAGGAGGTAATTCAGGCAGTCCTGTAATTAATGCCGAGGGGCAGCTTATAGGAATTAATTTCGACAGGGCGTGGGAGGGTGTCGCCAGCGATATGGCATTTAATCCCGATCAGAGCCGCAATATAAGTCTCGATATAAGGTATGCACTTTTTATTATCGACAAGTTCGCAGGCGCAGGGTATCTGTTGAATGAGATGACCCTGATAGGGAAGTCTTCAGATTAATAAATGGTGAAGCATTTAGACATTAATAATTATCGAAGGTTAATTGCTATCTTTCGGTTGAAATAATATGTTATGATTAAGGTTGTTGCAGATGATAAGATACCTTTTCTTAAAGGTGTACTTGAGCCTTATGCAGATGTTGTGTATCTGCCTGGGAGCAAGATAGATAACAGTGTATTGCAAAAAGCGGATGCTTTGATTACCCGGACAAGGACCAAATGCAACAAAGAGTTACTGGATAAATCAGGTATCAGGTTTATTGCTACTGCCACCATCGGATTTGACCATATTGATACCCGGTACTGTGATGACAGAAAGATCACATGGACAAATGCCCCCGGTTGCAATTCATCTTCAGTTCAGCAGTATATTGCATCTGCATTGATGAGGATATCTTCTGAAAATCATTTTATGCTGAGAGATAAGACGCTTGGAATCATTGGTGTCGGAAATGTAGGTTCAAAGGTCGAAAAGTTTGCTGCGGCAGTTGGGATGAAACTGTTACTTAATGACCCTCCAAGGGCGAGGAGGGAGGATAAAAGCCATTTTGTTGACTTTGAGACCATATTACGGGAATCGGATATTATTACGCTACATGTACCTCTTAATAAGTCCGGCGATGATAAAACATGGCATCTGATCAATGAACAGACTATACAGAAAATGAAGAAAGGCGCCTGGTTAATTAATTCATCACGGGGTGAAGTTGTTGACAACAAGGTGTTGAGTGCTTTTCTTTCAACTGGCATGCTTTCTGGTGCAGTGCTGGATGTATGGGAAAATGAGCCTGATATCGATTTACAGCTGATGGAAAAGCTATTTCTGGCAACCCCTCATATAGCAGGATATTCAACTGATGGTAAGGCCAATGGTACTGCAATGTCAGTTAATGCTTTGAGCCGGTTCTTTAATCTTCCGCTGAAAGAGTGGCGTCCGGGTGATGTACCGTCTCCGCCGGAACCAATATTCTCAATTGACGGCAAGGATAAGTCTGATGAAGATATCATCAGAAAGGCAGTGCTTCACACCTACGACATCAGGTCGGATGATGAGAAGTTACGTCATTCTCCTGAAGGTTTTGAAAAGCAGAGAGGCGGTTATCCGGTCAGAAGGGAATTCCCATCATTCTCAATAACACTCACGAATTGTTCCGCAAAATCCCGTGAAATCCTTGAAAAACTGGGGTTTAGAGCTGAGAATTCATAGCATATTCCTTTACCTGAAAAACAAAGGCTTGCAGTCTGGTATCCAGAGAGACTGTATCCTGCCCGTCATAGGCAATATTAATAAACGGGATATTTTGATTGTCTTTTCTGAATGAATCGCTCACTGAGGCTATCAGTGTCCCCGGCATACAGGTAAATGGCAAAATGGCTGCCATACCCGACACCCCTCTTTTAACGAGAGCTGCCGAAGTACCCATTGCTATCGGAGGATCCCCGTCGTAGTACTGATTTACATACTTGTTGCATAAACTGAGCATGTCATGCAACGATACATCTTTCTCATGATCGGTAAACTTCCTGATCCCTCTGATTAGCGATGCTGCAATAACTTCCTGACCAATGCCCTGAATCTTTGATTTAAGAATACCTTTTTTATCGTTTTTCCATTTGCTGTCGCGTGTAAAGCGATATGTTGAATATGTTAACCATTCAGAGAACGGTGTAATAATAACTTCAACTCCGAGATCTTCAAGCCGGTTTGCGATATTTCCGTTACAGAATGCATTATCGCGCATAAATATCTCTCCTATGATTGCCACAACAGGCTTTTTCTGACTCTTGTTAGTATTTACAGCCAGAAAGTCTGAAGCTATTTCAGCCAATATCCTGTGTAATCCCTTTGATCCGTTTTCAATACATTTCTCAAGACGCATCAAAGACTTCGCATAGAGTTTATCAGAATCACCCTTATTGACCTCGTAAGGCCTGGTTTCCCTGTAAATCTTCCGCAGGTAATCTGAAACAATAAATCCTTTCCATGCATTGATTCTGAATTTCTGCCCGTGTTCTCCGGCAATGTCTTCATATGAAGTATCATTTGAAGGGGTAATGAGTTCAGCCTCATGGAAGCCAAGCCTGTCAAACAGAATCCTGTGAAACTGATTATACTGACCAAACCTGCACGGACCATTATGATCGGGCATGAAGAAGCTCATTTTTGATGGATCTGCCCCAGGTTCTGTAAGCTTTTTGATAAAGCTTCCGGTGGTACAGATCATTGGAAAACACTCTTTTGATGAGGTATATTTTCTCCCTATAGCAAGATCTTCCGCAGTCTGTTTAGGAAGAACTTCGGAGGGTATGCCGCAGCTCCGTGCAGCAGCAGCTAACAGATAAGCTGCGTCATTCATATACGGGAAATAAAGAACCCTCTCTTTTTGAGGCGAAGAAGGGCTGGGGCGGGGCCTAAATATTTCCGTGACTTTTTTCTGATTTTTCTCAGCCCCGGAAAGACTGTCGAGAAAAGCTT
>DAOQAX010000185.1:0-4532 GCA_035354395.1 Bacteroidales bacterium
CTGCCTTTTAGCCCATTTATTGATATAGTTCTGAATGAGGGCTGCACTATCAGTCTCATTTACTCCATGTTGTACAAGTTTAGGCATTTCATCGTAGTAGAGAATAGTCTTGCCAACCTGTGCAACAGGTATCCTTTTACTATTGGATGAGCCGTTCTTGTCCCTGCATCCAACAAGACAAAAAACTGTAATTAATAAAACCAGTGCCTTATTCATTGTTCAAACTCCTCTTTATTTCTTCAAGTACATTATTATCAACGTTGTAACTGTATTTATCTTTTAACTGTTTTACCCAGTTATCTTCGATGAGTTTCTGGTATCCCATAACCATTTCTCCCTGGACTTCATCGAATTTTAAAGGGACAGGTTCGATAACTTTCTTTATATTTATTAGTGCCGGGAACCCGTTAATATGTAAATTCTGAACACCTGTGTTCCACTTAAGCCTGTCTATGTCACTGTTTTCTCCTTTGTTCCATTTACCTTCTTCAATAGTCATAAGTGTGTCTTTCTTGTTAAATTTTGCAAGAAGACGCCTGTCAGTGTCTGGTTTTTTCGAATATTTCTTATACGCAGAAGAAAGTGTTTTTTCTCCGTTTACTGCTTTCAGAGTGTAAATTTTAGCTTCTACTGCCCGGGGTGAAAGATACTCGTTTTTATTCTTCTCATAATAATTGTGAAGTCCGGCAGAATCCTCATTGACGACATTCCATATTTTCTTGGTGGATATTTCGAACAGAAGCATACCGTCGCGGAATTCAGTCATCAGGTAACGAAATTCAGGGTATTTTTTCTCAAGCAGGGAGTTTTCATAAATAACTATATGATCAGAAACCTTTTTTTCAAGCGATGTATTGATAAAACCTGATGGGTCTTTTATTGAAATCACCGGCTCCTGCTTTTCAATGTAATTGGCAAACTCCCTGGTTGTAAAATGTTGATTTGAGAATGAATATATATTCCCTTTGGGCATGTTGTTCCTGTTGTATTTTTTTAATCCCAAAATAATCAGTGTATCAGTATTTTTTACAAACCAATTAAAGGCATCAGTGTTTATCTGGTAATTATATTCTTTCTTAAGTTTTTCGATGAATGATTTTTTACTTATTGAATTAAGATATGAATGGTTTATTTTACTTTCGAGATAAGACCTTGATTCTTCAAATGATTCTGGAGCTTTTCTGCCCAGAAGTTTAATGATGTGCCAGCCGAAGATTGTTCTTACAGGTTTTGTATAACTGCCTGTATCAGTAAGGGCAAATGCTGCATCTGAAAACTCACTTATCATCTCTCCGGTCCCGAACCAATTCAGCTCACCTCCTTTGGACGAAGATTCTTTATGATCGGAATACTGTGCGGCCAGTTCAGAAAATGAAGCTCCTTTATTAAGCTTTTCATAAACATCCATTATTGTCCTTTGGGCCTGCAGGACATCTTTTTCATCGGAACCCGGAGCGACGGACTTCATTATATGAGCCACTTTAATTTTGCCTTTTGAAGGACATTTATCAGTCACCATTATGATATGATAGCCAAAAGGAGTTCTGACAGGCATTGAGACTTCTCCTTTTTTAAGGGAATATGCTGCATCCTCAAATGGCTTTATCATCTGGAAAACCGTAAAATATCCCAGGTTGCCGCCGTTTATTATAACTGATTTATCGTCGGAAGTGCTTCTGGCCACCTGTTCAAATGATTCGCCCCTTACTATTCTTTCCCTGACTTCCATGGCTTTATTCCAGGCCTGGAGTGTGTCTTCAGGAGAAGGTTTTTGCTTAAGGGAAATTAAAATATGCCCTGCATTTATTTCAGTAAGAGATCTCTCATATGCTTCCTGTAACAATTTTTCTTTTACCTGAGTATCGGTGAGATAATTTTGGGCAAGCTGATTCCTGTATCCGGTCAATTCATTTCTGAAGGCTTTTGTAGTATCATATCCCATATTAATAGCTTCAGCCACTTTCAATTTGAAGACAATATACTGTTGAAGGTAGCTGTCAATATCCATCTTTTTTTCAGGTTCCTGACTTTTCTTGTACATCCTGATAAACTCTCCTGCCTGCACTTTTCTTCCGTCAACAGTCATTAATATCTTACTATCCGGTACCTGTGACAGGCAAATAACCGGAAGCAGAATTAATACAGGAGTTAACAGAGATGATTGGATTTTCATCAGGTTTAATTGAGACCTTTTTTACTCAAATGATTTTCTGCTGTAGTTAGGGGCCTCTCTGGTGATAGATACATCATGCGGGTGGCTTTCTATTATTCCTGAACTGGTTATTCTAACAAATTTACCCTCCTTTTTCAGGGTTGCTATGTTCTTTGCCCCCAGATAACCCATTCCGGCTCTAAGACCACCCAGCATTTGATAAATTACTTCAGCAAGCGATCCTTTAAAAGGCACTCTTGCTTCAATTCCTTCGGGAACAAGTTTCTTGATGTCATCTTCCATATCCTGGAAGTAGCGGTCTTTCGAACCAAGATGCATGGCTTCAATAGAACCCATTCCCCTGTATGCTTTAAATTTACGTCCGTTATAGATGATTGTATCGCCAGGAGATTCCTCTACTCCGGCAAAAAGTGATCCTGCCATAATGGAGTCTGCTCCGGCAGCGAGTGCTTTAATAATATCGCCGGAATACCTTATCCCTCCGTCAGCAATAACCGGAACTCCGGCTCCCTCTATTGCTTTTGAAACATTGTAAATAGCCGATAACTGAGGCACTCCGACACCGGCAACAATTCTGGTTGTGCATATTGAACCGGGGCCTATGCCGACTTTTACAGCATCAGCACCTTCATCAACAAGTTTTCTGGCAGCCTCTCCTGTGACAATATTCCCTACAATAACATCAACACCGGGATAATTTTTCTTGATTTCTTTTAGTATCCTGATGACGTTTCTGGAATGGGCATGGGCGCTATCAATTGAAATAGCGTCGACATTTGCATTTTTTAGAGCTTCAACCCTTTCCATTGTGTCAGGAGCAATACCTACAGCTCCTGCCACTCTCAGCCTCCCTTTATCATCTTTGCATGAGTCAGGACGGTCTTTAGCCTTGGTTATATCTTTATAGGTGATAAGACCAACAAGCTTCCCGTCTTCGTCAACCATTGGGAGTTTTTCAATTTTATGCTTCTGTAATATTGTTGCAGCAGCAGCAAGATTGGTCTGATGATTTGTTGTGATAAGATTTGTGGTCATTACCTCGGTTATCTTCCTTGATCGGTTATTCTCAAACCTAAGATCCCGGTTGGTAACTATACCTTTTAAGATTCCATTATTATCAATAACAGGGATACCTCCGATCCTGTACTCGCTCATTAAGCTCATTGCCTCGGCAACAGTAGCTTCGAGATTAATGGTTATCGGATCGAATATTATTACATTCTCAGCTCTCTTAACCCGTTTTATCTGAGCTGCCTGTTTTTCAACAGACATGTTTTTATGTATTACTCCGATTCCTCCTTCTCTTGCAATGGCTATTGCAAGATCGGCTTCAGTAACAGTGTCCATCGCTGCTGAAACAACTGGATTATTGAGAATAATGTTTCTTGTAAACATGGAACTAAGACTGACTTCTCTTGGAAGAACCTCAGAATATGAAGGAACCAGAAGAACATCATCGAATGTCAAACCTTCAAACAGTATCTTTTCCGTTAAAAACGACATAAGATTTATTTTAAATTTTGTTGGCGAAATTACGAAAAAATCGGCACTCTATAATAATCTCTTTAATATAAACCTTCATAAAAAATTGAATTACAGTTGTTACATTTGTACATTGCATGCAAGGAATGAATATTGAACCATATAAACAGATTCTGACCAGATACTGGGGTTTTACCTCCTTCAGGCCGTTGCAGGAAGAGATAATAAGCTCGGTGGCTGAAGGTAAGGACACACTTGGACTTATGCCAACGGGCGGGGGTAAATCAATCACCTTCCAGGTGCCGGCTCTTGCCGGTGATGGTATCTGTCTTGTTATCACTCCGCTTATAGCGTTGATGAAAGAACAGGTCAGACGTCTTAACAGTATGGAAATAAAGTCAATAGCTATACATTCAGGAATGTCGGGTGAAGAGATTGATATTGCACTTGATAATGCAATATATGGAGACTATAAATTCCTTTATGTATCGCCCGAGAGAATATCGACAAGGATATTTCAGTCTAAGGTAACGAGGCTTAATCTTTCGCTCGTGGCGGTTGATGAGGCTCATTGCATATCCCAATGGGGTTATGATTTCAGGCCTTCATACCTGAAAATTGCCTCACTTCGCGATCATATCTCTGATAAAGTGCCCTTTCTTGCACTTACAGCTTCTGCTACCCCGCTTGTCATAGAAGATATAATGAAGAAGCTGGCTTTCAGGGAGAAAAATGTTCTGAAGACCAGTTTTGAACGGAAAAATATTTCATACCTGGTGCGAAAAGTGGAAGATAAAGGGACTTATCTTGTTGACACCCTGCAGAAAGCAAAAGGAAGCGGTATTGTATATGTCAGAAGCAGGAAACGATGCAAAGA
>DAOQAX010000186.1:0-4518 GCA_035354395.1 Bacteroidales bacterium
AATATGCCAGCAGGTTAAAAAAAGATGGCGTTTCAGGAGCATTTGTATGCGGTTCTTCAGGAGAAGGCCTGTTATTGACTACAGAAGAGCGGAAAGCTGTTCTTGAAGCATGGATCCCGTATGCTGATGAAAATTTTAAACTGATTGCTCATATAGGGAGCACAAGTTACGAGACTTCAAGAGAGCTTGCCCGTCATGCAGAAAGTCTGGGAGTGTATGCGACCGGATGTATGGGACCCTGCTATTTTCAGCCAAAAACAGTTGATGATCTGGTAAAATTCTGCCACAAGGTTGCATCAGCTGCTCCAAATACTCCTTTTTATTATTATCACATTCCAGGAGGATCGGGAGTAAACATCAATATGTTAGAGTTTCTGAAAGAGGCTGGCAAGGTAATCCCAAATCTTGCAGGAATCAAGTATACATATTTTAACCTGATGGAGATGTTCCAATGCATCGAATTTGAAGATGGCAGGTATGACATTCTCCACGGTCACGATGAATTACTGATTTGTGGATTGACATTGGGCGCAAAAGCTGCTATTGGCACAACATACAATTTTATGGCACCCGTATTTCATAAAATAATAGAAGCATTCAATAATAAAGATATTGAAAAAGCCAGGGCCATTCAAAAAAATGCAAATGAGATTATCTCCATAATGCTGGCAACAGGAAGTGCTGTTTCAGGAGGCAAGGCTATGATGAAAATATGCGGATTGGATTGTGGTCCATGTCGTGAGCCTCTCGTCAATCTGTCAGAGGACCAGTATGAAAAACTCAAGGCAGATTTAGGTAAAAGCAATTTTTTTAACCTTATCGAAAATGCCAGAAGCCATTAATCACACTTATCATGATTGAGTGGCTGAATAGTCTGAACAAGGAATAGTATTAATTAAAATAATAATCACCATGAATAAACTAAAGTACTTTTTGCCATTTTTTGTTTTTAGTTTGCTGACTCTTAACCTTACTTCTCAAACGAATAGTCTTCCGGAAGGGGTGAAAGTCAGGAAGATCTGGAGTAATGATAAGTATAATGCATTTACTTCAATAATAAATTTTAAGGGCACCTTCTTTTGTTCTTTCAGAGAAGGAGAAACCCATGTTGGTGGAAAAGACGGAGAAACACGTATAATTTCATCAAAAGACGGTATAAACTGGGAATCAGTCGCTCATCTGAAAAAAGATGGCTATGACTTAAGGGATCCCAAATTATCAGTAACTCCCGACGGCAGGATCATGGTTATCATCGGGGGCTCTGTCTATAAGGATAATGTATTGAAAAGCCGTTTAACACATGTTTCATTCTCTGACAAGTCAGGTAAAAATTTCTCTTCCCCCCAGCCTGTAATTATTTCAGAAGATGCTAAAACGAATAATGATTGGTTGTGGAGAGTTACGTGGTACAAAAAAGTTGGCTACGGAGTTGTTTATCAGATACCGGATGGGAGCAAAAAAGGCCCTGATGAAAAATGGTCGATTCTTCTTATGAAAACCACCGATGGAATTCATTATGATTTAGTTTCAACACTTAATGTTGACGGTTTACCCAATGAGACCACAGCAAGAGTGATGCCTGACGGGGAGATGCTTATGATAGTCAGAAGGGAAGGCGTAAACAAGGAAGGGTTATGGGGAAGGAGTAAACCACCATATAAAGAATGGACATGGAGCAGTTTGGGTATGAGACTGGGAGGCCCTGATTTCATAGCACTGGAAGATAATCTTCTGGTTTACGGTTCACGTGTTCATGACAAAAAAGATGTCTATACTGCACTTTTTGCCGGAGACAGATCCGGTAATTTCAGAAAGATTCTTTCATTACCTTCAGGAGGAGACAACAGTTATCCGGGATTTGTCAATCGCCACAAGAAACTTTATGTTTCGTACTATTCATCACACGAAGGTAAAGCATCTATCTATCTTGCCGAGATCCCTCTTTCCTATATAAAGGAGACAATGAAGGATTCAAAATGAAGATTTGCGGTTTATCAGGATAAACTCCGGGTTTCAAATCACTCCCCGCATGAAGGGAATTCAGCTATGTATTTAGGTGCAATACCGTTCAATAAACTACAATAATTAAAAACCAATTAATGAATTAACTATCTGTATATGAAAAAACCCACAAAAAAATTAGGGAAGTATAACTCCCCTAATCCTTAAAAGTCAGCACCTTGTGCAAAAGGTCTTAAGCTCTAACTTACCCAACTTTTAATTTTACAAAATTATGAAAAGAAAACTATTAATTAAATGTAAATCATCTCCGTTTAAGAAGCGGCCTGTTTTTTATCTTTTAGCAATGGTTGTTATGGCTCTCACCTCATTAAACCTGAATGGTGGGCCAATAACAAAAGAGTCTGAGTCTGCCCAGGCTACACAAAATGTTACAGGAACAATAGTCGACTCCAATGGTGATGCACTTCCCGGAGTGTCAATCGTGGAGAAAGGCACCAGCAATGGAACAATGTCTGACATTGATGGAAAATATAAAATATCTGTTCCCGGTAATGCAACTCTGGTATTCTCCTTTGTAGGAATGGAAACCGTCGAAAAAGCTGTAAATAATCAGACTACTATTAATATTACTCTCAACGCCGGAATGTTAAGTCTCGAAGATGTTGTGGTAGTCGGTTATGGTAAACTGAAAAGCAATCAGGTCTCAAGTTCTATTGCAAGAGTAACATCAAATGAAATTGCTGACCGTCCTGTTGCAAGAATTGACCAGGCCATCCAAGGTAAAATAGCCGGCATCCAGGTTCAGGAAGTTTCTGGTGCACCAGGCAGATCGCTGGCTGTAAAAGTTCGTGGAAATGGTTCCATAAATTACTCTACCTCTCCTCTCTATGTTGTAGATGGATTCCCAACTTCAGGAGATCTAAACAACATAAATCCGGGTGATATTGAATCAATAGAAGTTCTTAAAGATGCCGCCTCAGCAGCCATATACGGATCAAGAGGTTCTAACGGAGTAATCCTTATCACTACCAAGAGCGGCAGTAAAGGAAAAACTGTTATAGAACTGGATACTTATTTTGGTCTTCAGAGCAGGTTCAGTAAGGTGGATGTCCTGAACAGAGATGAATATCTCGACTATGCCATTGAGGAGAGAACCAACAGTTACATTTATAGTGGTGGTGACCTTTCTGTACCAGAAGATAAGAGACATAATTACAAATTTGCAATAGATCCTCTCTGGAGATCGGATCCACAATCTTTTCCTGATAATGACTGGCAGGATCTTATTGACAGAGTAGCCCCTATCCAAAGCTATACTTTGTCAGCTTCTGGTGGTACAGATAAAATGAAATACTATATTTCAAACAACTATTTTGATCAGAAAGGAATCATCCTTAACAGTGATTACAAACGTTATTCCATGAGGGCAAACGTTGAATCGAGCATGAATAAATATTTAACATTGGGAGGAAATTTATCAATCTCAAATTCCACAAGGAATGACCCTAACACTGATACAAATTCAGGTCCGATCAGCCGTTCTATTTTGGTTGCACCTATCGTCGGACTCGATCAACAGACAATTGACGGAGGCTATTATTATTATCATGCTAACTTTTTCCTTAATCCTGTTGCTTTGGCTAAGGAGTGTCTGAATGAGACCAAGAGCAATAATATTATGTCAAATTTTTATGCTGAATTGAATCTGATGAAAAACCTTAAAATCAGGAGTTCGTTCGGAACCAACATTTCAGCTTATAAAACCCACTATTATCTTGATAATAATGTAAACAGGGGTACAGGTAGTGTTGCAAATGAATCCAACAGCCTGACTCAAAATTATTTAACAGAGAATACCATCAATTACGATATTACAAAAGATGACTGGGCTTTAAATCTTCTGGGAGGTTTTACCTATCAGGAAGAAAATTATGAATATTCATCTTTGGCTAAGACAGGGTTTGCTGATGACGATATCAAAACATTAAATGCAGGTACAGTTTTGAGCAGTGGTACCACAACAGCTGAAAAATGGAGCATGATCTCTTATCTTTCAAGGGCTAACCTCTCCTATCGTGACAGATATATAATGACTGCAAGTGTCAGACGCGACGGCAGTTCCCGCTTTGGTAAAGATAACAGATGGGGAGTCTTCCCTTCCGCATCTTTAGGATGGATAATCTCGCAGGAAGGGTTTATGGAAAATGTAAAGAAGCAGATAAGTAATCTTAAATTAAGAGCCAGTTTCGGAACAGTAGGAAACAATAATATTGGTAATTATTCTGCAATCGGACTAATGTCAGCTTCCAACTATATTGTAGGAGATGCCAAGGTCGGAGGTTATAGCCCTTCATCTTTTAGCAACACTGTTCTTGGCTGGGAAAAAACATCAACTATTGATGCAGGTCTTGATGTAGGATTTATTAATGACCGTATTAACCTGACCTTTGATTACTATGTTGCAAATACCAACGATCTTCTTCTCCAGGTTCAGATACCGCAAGTAACCGGTTTCAGTAATGCACTCCAGAACATAGGTAAAGTGCAAAACAGAGG
>DAOQAX010000187.1:0-4474 GCA_035354395.1 Bacteroidales bacterium
TTCTCGACAGCAGGGTAAGAGATGTGCTCTGGGTTAAATTCTGGCTCGGGCTCTTTGACAAACCATATACCGAAAACCCCGATGACGCTGATAAGCTATATTCAAATCCTGAAAATGAAAAGATATCAAGGCAAGCCTCATACGAATCCATGATCCTCCTGAAAAACGCGGATCACTTTCTTCCGCTGGAAAAATCAGCGATAAAAAATATCCTCATTGCCGGACCTAATGCTGACAATAAAGAGCTGTCACTCTCGCGTTACGGACCAAAAAAGATAAGCTACAAATCTGTCATTGAGGCATTCAGAACTAAGCTTGGAGATGATGTAAATGTCATGTATTCAAAGGGGTGTGATATTGTTGATAAAGGCTGGCCGGAGTCAGAGCTGATACCTGCAGATCCGTCAGAGAGTGAGATGGCTCAGATTAATGACGCGGTGGAAAAAGCCCGGAAATCTGATGTGGTAATACTGGTATTGGGCGAAGACAATAATATTGTGGGAGAATCAAACTCACGGACCGACCTTGACCTGGCCGGTCACCAGAACCTTCTGCTGGAAAAGGTCTGCGAAACCGGAAAGCCTGTTGTACTTGTTCTTATGAATGGAAGAGCAATTACTGTAAACCGTGCCAACAGGGATTGCAAATCAATAATTGAGGCTTGGTTTCCGGGTAAATATGGCAGCGAAGCTATTGCCGATATTGTCTTCGGAGACTATAATCCCGGCGGTAAGCTTACTGTCACCTTTCCTAAATCAGTGGGGCAGATACCCATGTGTTTTCCATATAAACCCGGGGCTCAGGCAGAAGCCGGGACAACAGTAAACGGAGTTCTTTATCCTTTCGGATATGGACTTAGCTTTACCGAATTTGAATATTCAAACCTTAAGATTTCACCTGATAAGCAGCTTGCTGCCGGGAAAATTGAAGTAACTGTCGACGTTAAAAACATCGGGCCAGTTGCAGGAGATGAGGTAGTTCAGCTTTACATCCGCGATGAGGTCAGTTCAGTGATAAGATTTGAAAAGGAGTTGCGTGGTTTCGACCGTATAACCCTTGCTCCGGGTGAGACACGTACCGTTCACTTCACCCTTTCACCGGAAGAGCTTTTCATGTACGACCGGGAGATGAATCGTGTGGTTGAACCTGGCTGGTTTACCGTTATGATCGGGAGTTCATCAGCGGATATACGTCAGACCGGGAGATTTGAAATCTTATCCGCTGACAGAATAAATCAGCCATATGACACAACTCCCATTAAATCGGGTCTTACCTGGTAAATTTTAAATTTACAGCCATGCGAAATCAACGCCCTTCAAATGCGTTACTGATTCGCATGGCCCTCATTACTTTTATCTTTTTCCTTTTATCTTTTATCTTTAATCGTACATTTGCAGCTTCTGTGTTATGAATAAAAACAGTAAACCATGGCACTGGCTGGCTGTAATCATGCTCTCGTTGATCTGGGGCAGCAGCTATATCCTGATGAAAAAAGGGCTGAGGTCATTTTCAGCGTACCAGCTGGCTTCAAT
Source organism: Bacteroidales bacterium (assembly GCA_035354395.1). Classification (GTDB taxonomy): domain Bacteria; phylum Bacteroidota; class Bacteroidia; order Bacteroidales; family VadinHA17; genus LD21. The sequence goes on from DAOQAX010000187.1 coordinate 1,533, forward strand.
CAGGGTCCTGATTTCATTTATGTGCCTGCTGCCGGTCACGCTTCGCAGCATTTCAAAATTCAATAAGAAGAACCTGGTTTCCATTCTCATTATAGGATTCTTTGGCAGCGGGATCCCTTCCATCCTTTATCCGCTTGCCCAGACAAGGATTGAAAGCTCTCTTACAGGAATGCTTAACACATTAAGCTCGGCTTTTACCCTGGCTGTTGGAATTATCTTTTATAACAGAAAAGCCATCAAATCTCAGATCGCCGGCGTTTTCCTCGGGTTTGCCGGAGCTGCCGGATTGCTTTACAGCGGATCGTTTGCCTTCAATTCTTATGGCCTGTTCGTGGTACTGGCAACACTTATGAATGGGTTCAGCAATAACGAGGTCAGTAAGGCAGACGGATTAAACGGGATGGAGATCACCTCTCTTTCTCTTACCATATTGAGCCCTTTTGCCCTGGCTCTTCTTTTAAGCACAAACCTTCACTCTGTTTTGCTTACCCCCGACTGGCCGCTCAACCTGGGATATATTGCAATCCTTTCCGTTGCGGGAACAGCAATAGCCAATATAGTCTACTATTTTCTTATCAGGGACACCTCACCGGTAGTGGCCTCCATCGTGGCATATTTCATTCCTGTTGTGGCAACGCTGTGGGGTCTATCAGACAATGAACACCTGGCACCCAATATGGTTGTTTCGGTACTGTTGATCCTTGCAGGTGTCTACCTCATCAACAGACCCGGCGCCCTCAGAAAGCTTAAGAAAATGATCGGAGCATAAAATTTAAATAATCAGATCCTTTCTGATGATTAGCCTGAAATATATTTGGTTCGGGAATTACAATCTCTTTAAAATATTTGTTCCTTTGAATTGCAGTGCTTCATAAGTCACTTTAATTCTTATTAAGAATAACATAACGCTTAATTTCTTTTGTTGCTTCTCTTTTTACCCGGAGATGCTGTTTTGACCCTAATTTCAATTTAAAATATTATGAAAAAATCTAATTTCTCCTTACTGTGTTTAATTACTGTTTGGATATCTCTGTTTTCTACTGACAAATTAGCAGCGCAGCACGAAATACCAGACAATATTAAAGACTACATTTCAAAGGGGGTTTCAGCATTTGATTCTGTAAATATTGCTAAAGCAATTACTGAATTTAATAAAGCAAAAGACATTGCACCTGATTTTGCAGATACATATTACTATTTGGGTGAGACGTACTCACTTGTTCCGGGTGCAGCTGCCAGAGCATCACGCAGCCTGAAGAAATATCTTGAGCTTTATCCCGATGCACCTGATAAATTAAAGGTCACGGATGAAATTGCAGTTCTGGAAAAAGCTGTTAAAACCAAACATAATACTTCATTACGGGGGATCGAACTGATATCCCTGAGGAGCGGTATTTATGTAAAAAGCATAAACCAGCTGGCTTATACAAATACCGACTTTGCTTTTGATGCAAGAGCAGGTGTAATAGCCGGAGATAAATTAATAAAAATCAATGATAAAGATATAACAGGTCTGCCATTGCAAACTGTCATTGATATAATAGATAAAGAACCGGGAAACAGGGTCCTTGCTAAGATTATAAGAGGAGGAGCAGAAACATCTGCGGTAATGATAAAAACTGAAAAGAATTACCCGGAAAATATTTTTGATCTGGGTGAAGAAGATCTTTCGGAAATAATAAATGCTGAATCAAAGCCCGCAGTTGTGGTTTTCTGGAACACATGGAGCAATGAATGCAAAGATTATCTTGCCATACTTAAAGCTGCTGCCAGTGATAAAAAAGATAGCATCAGGATTATTACCATAAATGTAGAGGAAAATGTTTATACCACATGGTCATGTGGTGTAAGCAAAGTGCCTACAGTTCTTTTTGCCAAAGACAAAAAACTATTTGGAAGTATAACCGGTTACCAGCCTGAAATCTTAAAAGAAAAAATCGGAACAATTGATAAGATTACAGATCCATTTAATTTGTAGGAATTGCCCGTTTTATACTCCCTAAGTGCCGGAGCGGGTGTGAGAGTGAGACTTGATTAACAGTTTATTATGTGACTTTGCAAAGATTCAGGCTGCACTTCTTTTTCTTTTTATCCTGAAATATTGTCAAATTCTTTTATCCGAAATTTTATCATATAGTGCTTATGGAGTATAAGGCAATTATTTTTTTAAAGAATCTATGATTTTAGCAACTTTTTGGTTTTAAAATATATATTTTCTCCCATAACAAACCGAATCGTTTTTTTTATCATGGATACCAGCTTACGGGTTTTATGTGTTTCCGTATTTTTCAAATCATCAAAAAAGGAAATATCTCTTTCCGAAAGTTCAAAATCGATATCCCTGTTTTCAATAATGTATTCCTCGTGTACTGATTTGGTTATTGGTATAATCCCTTTTTGCATTACATATCTAAGACATATTTGTGGGAGTGTTTTCCTGTACCTTTTTGCAACTGATGAAATGTCTTTGTTTTTCAAGATAGCGCCTTTAGCCATCGGCATATATCCTGTAACAAGAATATCATTTTTCCGACAAAAGTCCACGAGATCGCTTTGTGTGTTACCAATATAAAATTTTATCTGATTTATTGATGGTTTAATTGTGCAGTTTTCAAGTATTGAAGTAAGATAGGTTATATTGAAATTAGAGACACCTATTGCGCGGCATTTGCCAGTTTTATATATTGACTCCATTGCCCTCCATGCTTCTATATTTTCTTTGGTATAATCCTCGTCTAGATGATCCAATGGCCGCGGAGAATGAATAATATAAAGGTCAATATAATCAAGGCCAATAGTTTTCATAGTAATATCAAAACTTTTCAGGACTTCATCGAAATCCTTTATTTCTGCAGGTAATTTTGAAAGAATAAATAACTCCGAACGAGCTAAACCCGAATCGCGGACAGCTTTTCCTACACTTTCTTCGTTTCCATAGGAGC
>DAOQAX010000188.1:0-4440 GCA_035354395.1 Bacteroidales bacterium
GGTGTTCATTATCAATTTCTTCGTAATTGTTGGCATACAGTATATAGTCGATCTTATGGCCCTTTATCAACGTCTCATATTTGGTTACGGGGAAGACTATACGGGCATTAACCTGGCTGGGGTTCATAATAACCGAGCGGTCGAGATGGCCGTAAGCATAACCCGGTTGCAGGTCGTCGAGGCGGAGGAAGGCTCCTGTCTCTGTTCCATACCCCATGGGGCAGCCATTTTCATCAAGCTCAATTGAGCCCATGTCATCAGCAATGATGGTGAGTTCACGAATATACTTTTCTCCAAGTACACGGAAAGCTTCAAGAGTTTCTGATTTTCCTGCACCGGTATCACCCATCATCAGAACAGTTGCCTCTTTGTTTCCATGCAGAAGTATCTTTATCATGGCGCCATGAAAAGGCATATTACCTGATTTCATTACAATGGAATTATGCAGTGTAAGTATCATTTTCTTCAGGTAACCAAAGTATCCGAATTCTGGTCTGCCCGGGATAGCACCTACAAAAATCCTGTTCTCATCGTCGTCACAAAAGACAGTCGGATATTTTGAAAGGCCATCTATTGAATTCCCCTGGGCTCCATAAATAAACAAGGCGTCAGGTTTCTTCTCCAGATCTGCATCATTAGCAAGTTCAAACAGGTTGCACAACGGGAAGCCAAGTTCGAAAAAACCGAGATGAAAGTAAACCATAATAAGCAGTTTGCCTACTTTAGCCGGAAAGCAGATCCACTCTTCGGGAGAGAGTTCAATCAGATCAACAGGATTCTGCTCTATCTTTTTAAACTGTCCGGTCCTTTTATTCATCGGCTGCTGTATCACAAGCGGAGGGTAAATAAGCATCTGGCGGATAACAGGTATACTGTTTAGTTTTTTATACCTCTCCCCTTTATATGCTATCTCTTTTGGTAAAGAGATGACTGCCATTTCCGCTCCTGCAGGAACCTGTCTGTAGACAGTAGGACGACATCCTGATATCCTTTCCTGAACCTGACGGTATACTGTCCGTATAAGATGAGTCAGCTGTTCAATGGTCTCATTAAAAGTGCGGTAAGGCCTTTTGTCAAGACGGTCACCTTCTGAATCATTTATTATAAATCGATCAAAATGGCGCCAGTAATCATAAAGGTAATCTACAAAACCTTCAAGCTTGTCGGGGTTATTAAGGAAGACCCGGGATCTTTCATAAATATGTGGCACTGCGCCTGATTCATACTTCACAAGTAATGTAAGTGTCTTAACAAGATCATCCACCGACTCATTGTTGATTTCACAATCTCCAAAGATCTCAGTTAAAGGAGAATCCTTTAATCTCAGATCTTCAATGCAACGGTCAAGAACCATGCGGAACTTTTCACTTCCAAGCAACTCTTCAGGGGTCTCGCACATCCTTTCCCGAACGTTCAGGATAGCTTTATTGCCAATAATTCGTAGGGTGTTCTTCTGCATATATATTTTTATCAGTTTGGGTAAAAATATCACTACTGTCCGGAATAATATCCCATGTTTATTTAAAGCTATTATTTATTGCGCCCTTGCTTCGTAACTTCGTTATAATGGGGGTTACTTATCATCTTGCAAATATTTAATCCCTTATGAGATTCCTCCCTACGGTCGGAATGACAGTCCTCTGCATGTGGATGAGGGTGTAGGAGAAAGCGACGGCACTGCCGCCGCTTTCTCCTACACCCAGCTTAAAAGTCGTCTGTCATTTCGAACGAAGTGAGAAATCTGCCCCTTATAACACAAACCATCATTATTCCGGACAATAGTGTAAAAATATGATAATAATTAATTGAAAACAGACTTTTAATTGGATATTTTTTATTATATTTTCACTAATTATTAAGACTTATGCAACCGGAACTTGATTTGTTTGCAATATTGCCGGAAGACAAAATTCCGGAGAAAGGAAAGATCCTAATATCAGAACCTTTTTTGCCTGATACTTTCTTTAACCGGAGCATAGTATATCTTACCGATCATACACCACAGGGCTCGGTTGGTTTTATTCTGAATAAAAAACTTGATCTAAAACTCAACGCTGCTCTTGAAGGATTTGATGACTGGGATGAGAATCTTAATATGGGCGGACCTGTAGCACCCGATACTCTTCATTATTTGCACAATCTGGGCGATCTTATACCAAAGAGTGTGCTTGTTGAAGGAAACATTTTCTGGGGAGGCGATATTGACTGTATAAGAGATCTGATCAAATCAGGTGAGATAAACCCGTCACAGATAAGGTTTTTTCTTGGTTATTCGGGATGGTCAGCCGGCCAGCTTGAACGCGAACTTAAAGAAGATTCATGGGTAATAGCAAAGGTAAAGAGCGAAATAATAATGAATAACAGAGGTAATGATGCCTGGAAGCTTGTTCTCCGAAGCTTTAAAAACAAATACAGAATGTGGGCCGACTTTCCCGATTCGCCTGAGATGAACTGAACTAAACTAAAGGTGAAGTATCCTGTATACCATCTCTTTTAATAAATCACCGGGCTCAGTGCCCGGATCAGCGTATCCCTTTGACCTCATGTCGTATGTACGTAACATGCCGATAATATGCACCGTTTTTGCTACATTGTATTTTGAAGCATAGGTCTCATAATCCTTTACGAAAAACGGATTTATCTTCAAAACAGCAGCAACATTGTTTTTCGATTTGTCGGGCAGGTAATGATAGGTGAGGACCTTGCCGAATAATCCGAAAAGAGAGGCAATGGTGAGGGTTAGCGGATTTTCTTTCTGATTGTTGGCAAAGTACTGAACTATCATGTTCGATTTGAGGATATTCTTTTCACCTATAGCCTTTTGCAACTCAAAATTATTATAATCCTTGCTTATGCCTATATTCTTTTCAATAAGCGATGTTGTGATGACAGGTTTTCCTTCAGGCAGGGTGATAATAAGCTTATCCAGTTCATTTACAATCTTGTGGAGATCGGTGCCCAGATACTCCGTCAGCATAGCACTGGCGCTCGGATCAGTTTTTATACCTTTTGTCATAAGATATCTTTCTATCCAGGCAGGGATCTGATAGTCACGTATCCTTGGAGATTCGAAATAGGACCCGTGGCTCTCAAGCAACTTACACAGTTTAGTTCTTTTATCCAGAGTCTTGTATTTATAACTGAATACCAGGATAGTCGATAACAGTGGCTTCTCAAGATAAATGACCAGGTCCTCCAGCTTCTTCAGCGATTGTGCTTCTTTCACAATAACCACCTGATGGCTGGCCATCATTGGGAAACGTCTGGCCGTATCTATTATAGCCGGGATGTTGGTGTCTTCTCCATAAAGGACCAGCTGATTAAATGACTTCTCCGCCTCGGGAAGCACTTTATCTTCAATATATTCAGTAATGAGGTCAATGTAATAAGGTTCTTCCCCTGCAAGAAAGTAAACAGGCTTGAAGATCCTTTTTTTCAGGTCCGAAATTATTTCCTCATAAGTAACTGCCATTATCAGAATCTTAAATGTTTAACTGATACCCCATTATCTTTTATTTCCCTGAGAGCGTCAATCCCTATTTTAAGATGAGTATCAACAAACTCAGCTGTTACCTTATGATCGCTGGCTTCAGTCTTTATACCTGTTGAAATCATGGGCTGGTCCGATACCAAAAGAAGAGCTCCGGTAGGGATCTCGTTTGCAAATCCAACAGTGAAAATCGTGGCAGTCTCCATATCAATTGCCATTGCATGTGTTTTTACCAGGTATTTCTTAAATCTTTCATCGTACTCCCAAACCCTTCTGTTTGTGGTGTATACCGTGCCTGTCCAGTATTCTTTATTATATCGTGTTATTGTTGCAGAAATAGCACTTTGTAACTTAAATGCAGGCAATGCAGGAATCTCATTCGGGAGATAGTCATTCGACGTTCCGTCACTTCTTATTGCAGCAATGGGCAGAATAAGATCCCCCAGTTTATTCTTCTTCTTTAGTCCGCCGCATTTACCAAGGAACAGTACGGCGTTTGGAGCAACAGCACTTAGAAGATCCATTATGGTGGCTGCATTCGGACTGCCCATCCCGAAGTTTATTATGGTTATTCCGTCAGCTGTGGCATTTGGCATGTTTTTGTCTTTACCCTCAATAGGAACATTGTTCCATTTTGCGAAAAGCTCAACATAATACATAAAATTCGTAAGAAGAAAATACTTACCGAAGTCTTCGACAGCTTTGCCTGTATATCTGGGCAACCAGTTGTTAACTATTTCCTCTTTGGTCTTCATAAGATTAATTTAGGTAAAATTATCTCAATATATTTGTAAAGGATTGATCATTCATTAAAATAAAATGTAATCATTAATCCGACGTTTTCATTTGTGATAAACTAATTTGTGATAAAAGTACAAAACTAAGTTGAAACAGCTAAATCTGCCTCAATATTCGTTCAAAATATCCGGTAATGAGAATAATGAAATGAT
>DAOQAX010000189.1:0-4437 GCA_035354395.1 Bacteroidales bacterium
GCATCAATCTTCCTGTACCTCAGAACCTCGTTCATTATGCTGCTATATGCAGTTTCAGTTTTTTCTTCCGGTAATAATGCTTTCATCTGGCTTCCAAGCATTATACCTGCTGCTGAGAATGAGGTCTCTTTGAAAAATTCTCTCCGGTTAATAAATTGCGACATTATTTAAAGCTTTAGAATTTTTAGTTTTGTCTATTTTTTCAGATCTTTTGATGTTGCCAGAGCAATAACTCTGCCTTCTCTTCCCACGGCAGTATAAAAATGATAGACAGTCCCGTTCCATTTTACTACCCATGGTTTGTGAGCGTATTCTTTATCATAATTCTCCGAAGGAGCTATCAGATCTTCCCCTTCCCATTCAGTCCAGTTGACAAGGTCATATGAGCATGCAAACCTATCGAAAGCACCAGGTTTCCAGAACGCCCCGAAATAGAACATCACATAGATATCGTTGATCTTAACAATCTGTGCATCGCCGCAGATCCCTTTATGACGTGTTATTACCGGATTATCACCATATCGTTTCCATGAGACCATATCGTCTGATACTGCCATTCCGATACTTTCATAATCGGCTGTATCGCCCTTTGCATTGTAGTACATCACAAAAGGATGGCCGGTCAGATTGGCATTATCGTGTATTACCAGACTTTTATATATTGTTTTGTTTTCGAACCACCTTGAGTCTTTGTCTTTTGGCATTAACACAGGTTTGCTGATCCTGTCCCATTCGGTTGCATTGATAAGGTTGTCTGAACTGGCAATTCCGACACCAAGGACTCCGGCTTCATAGCCTTCTGTGTTACCACCCAGATATGACATCCAGTATTTACCCTGAATCTTCTCAACATTACAACTTCCTCCCCAGTTAAAATCAACCAATGATACATAACCTGCTTTCTGGTTCATATCCCATGTGTCTTTGGTAAACGGGAGAATTTTCCCTTTTGTATTCCACTTAAGCAGATCATTGCTTTCGGCAAGCCATGTTTCATATCCCTGACCATCAAAAACTATATAGGTCATGTACCAGACATCATTTTCACGGAATATTGTAGGGCTGTCAACATATTTTGTTGAATCGGGATGCTTTAGCACAACCCCGTACTTATAAGGCGTTTTTATTTCCCCGTAGATCTTCAACATAGTGTCTTGCGACACAGTATTATTGTCTGATGTGAGACGGGATCTAATATTGTTATGATAACATCCCGAAAATGTCAGTACTCCGATTATGACAATAATGGATAAAATAAAATTCCTCATTTCAGATTAATTGAGTTAATGTAATTTTCAACCAGCCAGATCTTTAAGCAAAACATGCAGACGTTTTTCGTTTCCAACGATCCATATTTTATCATCCAGTTCAAAAACAAGATCTGATTCAGGATTTAAGATACGTCTGCCATTTCTCTCAACCCCGACCACTAATCCTTTTGTTCTTTCGCGGATTGATGATTCGCGTATGTTTTTGCCGATAAGGATCGAGTTTTTACTTATTGTAAAGTGATGAAGAGACACCTCCTGTTCTGTATTTGACCTGGCATATTTGCTTTCTGACGACTCGAGGTATAACCTGAATTTTTCTATCTGTTCGTCTGTCCCAATCACTGATAGCTTATCGTGAGGATATAAATGATTCTCCCTGGCGGGAACATTTAATATGTAATCGCCACGTTGAATTGCGACTATATTCACTCCGAACTCTTCTCTTATCCTTGATTCAAGCAATGTCTTTCCTACGTAAGGCGATCTTTCGCTAAGCTCAAATGTAGTTATATGAGTATCCCATGGTGTAAGCTGTTTAGCAGCCTCTTTTTCGCGCGCATTCAGATTGGACATGAACCTTTCCTCAATTCTTCCATAGAATCTTCTTATCCTGCCTGAGTTTAACAGAAGTATAAATGTGGCAACAATAACACCAACAAGTGCTACCCATGGTGAATACCAGCGGTTGAACAGCATCCCGATATAGAAAACAGCCAGCAGCATTCTTGATAACATCAAGGCGATAAGCGGACCACGATGAGTGGATTTCATCCAGACATTAGTATAGGCTTCACGATGGGTCCTTCGAAATGCAAGTGCCCATAGGAATGGGGACAATATTAAAAGTGTGATTGTTACCGTGATAAGCTTATACCAGTGTGATTGTAAGAAAAGAGGTGCTATATATTTTGAACTCAGTAAGAATATGGTAATGATGATGACAGAAAAAATTATTACATCGACAAAATAGTATCGGAGTACTTTTTTCCAGTCACTTATTTCTGTAATATTCTGAGCGCCAACGCTATATGCATCAAGTGAGCTCTTCCACTTTTTTGGCATGATACTGTCAATCTTTTTATAGGCAGGTTCAGACAGACGGATCATAAAAGGAGTTGTAAAGGTTGTAAGAACAGATACTGCGACAGCTACCGGATACAGGAAATCGCTTGTCACGTTCAATGTAAGTCCGAGTCCGGCAATGATAAATGAAAACTCACCGATCTGTGAAAGGCTCATACCTGATTGAACAGCTATTTTAAGAGGTTGTCCTGATAAAAGAACACCTATAGTCACGAAGAAAGGTTTTCCAAAAATCAGTACAAAGGTGGCAGCAATAATAGGGACAGCGTGTTGAATCAGCATTTGAGGGTCAATCAGCATACCAACCGAAACGAAAAAGATCGCACCAAAAAGAGTTTTGACTGACGAGGTCAGATTTTCTATTTTTTCTGCCTTTGTTGTCTCGGCTAAAATAGATCCCATGATGAATGCCCCGAGAGCTGATGAAAAACCAGCATATGTTGCCAGCAAAACCATTAAAAAGCATAATGCCAGTGATATGATAAGTAAAGTCTCTTCACTGAGCAATGAGCGCAGTCTTTTAAAAAGAGTAGGCAGGAAGAATATTCCGGAAACGAACCATAATACCAGGAAGAAAGCAAGTTTCAGGACTGACATTACCAGCTCTTCTCCTGCAAACGATTTGCTGACAGCAACTGTCGATAGTAAAACCAACAGTAAAACAGCAACCAGGTCTTCAATGACCAGGACACCGGTTACTATACCGGCAAACTTATGATTTCTTACGCCCATCTCATCAAAGGCCCTGATTATGATTGTTGTTGAGGCTATGGCAAGAATACCTCCCAGAAACAGACTGTCCATGGAACTCCAGCCAAGCAGCCGGCCAACACCATAACCCAGGCACATGGTAAGCGTTACTTCAATAAGTGATGTTATTAGAGCCACACTGCCAACTTTCAGAAGTTTTTTAAAGCTGAACTGGAGGCCAAGTCCAAATAACAGGAATATGACACCAATATCTGCCCAGGTTTTAATTGTCTCTAATTCAACAACAGTAGGAAATAGTTTTAGATGTGGCCCCACCAACAACCCGGCAATAATATACCCAAGAACTACGGGCTGCTTTAATTTTTTAAAAAGAAGAGTTACTACAGCTGCAGCACCAAGAATAAGTGCCAGATCGATTATGAGTGCAGGTAAATGTAACATTTTGCCATGTTCTGTTTAGCTTCCCCAAAAATAGTATTAATTAATTGTTTTTTACTCTTCAATCTTGTCACCAATGGGCACAGACACTTTTTCTTCCTGTCTACTTCCGGGCAATGTGAAACTGAAGATGCTCCCTTTTCCCTCTTCACTTTCAACCAAAATCTCACCGTTGTTTTTCTTAATAAGTTCTTTGCAGAGCAATAACCCAAGTCCTGTGCTGGGTTCACCATCGGTCCCCCTCCGGTTGGTTCTCTCACTTAACTTAAACAGGTTGTTGATAAGTATTTTCGGTATGCCAATACCTGTATCTTTAATTTTGAATTCAACCTGGTTTTCACTGTTTACGACCGCAGTGATATCAATCTTACCACCTTTTGGAGTAAATTTTATTGCATTTATAATGAGGTTACGAAAAACAGTGTTAAATATATGGATATCAGTAAGAACTTCAATATCATCATCAATATTTATTGTTATTAGAATATTCTTTTTAAATGCTGATTCAGCAAATAGATCAAAACATGATTTGGTGATTTTTTTAAGATTATATCTCCCTGGATTGAAATCTAGTCCGCCCCTCGATATTGTCGACCATTCAAGCAGGTTTTCAAGAAGCTCGTATATGTTTGCCGCTGATGCTTTCATACCGAGAGTAATCTCCTTGATCTCCTTTAGTTCCATGTTCATGATATCTTCGTTAATTATCTGGGTTGAGGCAACAAAAGTGCTGAGAGGTCCCCGCAAATCATGGGCAAGGATTGAGAAGTATTTGTCTTTTTCCGCATTTACCGATCCCAATGCCAGATTCTTTTCTTCAAGTTCTTTAATTATAACATTAATAAAATATAATAACTGTGAGAGAATCCTGGTGTGCTTATTTGCATAAGGATCCGGATTATGGTAAGCTATAGCTCTCTGTATCAAATCAATG
>DAOQAX010000190.1:0-257 GCA_035354395.1 Bacteroidales bacterium
CACCGGGAAACAATACCATTCAGTAGGGTCGCCCTCATGGTCAGATATGAAGTCCGATCTTGGCTGGCAAACTCACGAACCCGGCCTTGTTGATCCTGTATTTGTCTCAACCGAAGATCAGCATTTGCAGGTAGGCTCACCTGACATTGGTGCCGGAATAGCTATTTCAGGAATAACTGAAGACCATGACGGCAATAAATACACAAGCCCGCCAAATATCGGATGCTATGCGAATTCCGTTACAACACCGGATCCGG
>DAOQAX010000190.1:267-4415 GCA_035354395.1 Bacteroidales bacterium
ATATCAAATTCTACCCCTTCCGTTGTTGATATGGTTTATTCTTTAAACCTGGCAAACATTGTTCCTCCTGCATCTTCCTTCAGCGTTCTTGTAAATTCAAACCCAAGAACTGTTAATTCTGTTGCCGTTTCAGGATCCAAAGTGAGCCTCACGCTTGCAAGTCCCGTAGTATATGGTGATGTGGTCTTTGTTTCCTATACTGTTCCTGCATCAAATCAGTTACAGACAGTTTCAGGAGCCAAAGCTGTCAGTATCAGTAATAAATCTGTCACAAACAATGTATTGGCTGTAAGTCCTGTTTATGTGAGCTCGTCTGTTGAAAATGCTACACCTTCGTTGCTGACAATGGTTTATTCCCTGTCTCTGGCCAACACTGTACCTGATAAGTCTGCATTTATTGTTAAAGTTAACTCTGTGGTAAGGACCTTAACACAGGTTTCAATATCCGGAACCAAAGTGTTGCTTACCCTTAACAGCCCGGTAATTTACAGCGATGTAATAACCGTTTCATATACCAAACCATCTGTAAATCCGCTTCAAACTTTAGAAGGAGGGCTCGCTGCAAATATCAGCAACAAGTCAGTAACCAATAATGTGCTTCCGCCAAGCCCGGTATATGTCAGTTCTGTGATTGAGAATGCCACACCATCAATTCTCAGGATGACCTACAGCCTGACGTTGAAGAATGTAGTTCCTGCAACAACCGCTTTTACTGTAATGGTTAATTCTGTAAAAAGGAACGTAAATCCCGTTGCAATTTCGGGTACCAACGTTTTGCTCACCCTGGCCAGCCCTGTCTCTGCCGGGGACGTTGTGACGGTTGCCTATACCAAACCTTCTTCTAACCCTCTTCAGACCTCTGCCGGGGGACTTGCAGCCACTATTTCCGCACAGCCGGTTACAAATAATGTTGGCGTCTCCAATAACCTGCCGGTTATCGTAACCAACTACAACCCAAACGCAAAATCGGGTATTGTAAATACTATAGATGCCTCAGGAAGTTATGATATTGACAAAGACAATCTTACATTCTCCTGGGTAGCTCCTGACAACATTCCCGTATCTTCAACATCCGCATCGGTGATCCAGTTCCTGGCACCTGTTGTCTCCTCTCCCAGGTCAGTTAACTTCGTCCTTAATCTTTCGGACGGCAAGGGAGTGCAGTCCCTCACCATCCCTGTTCAGATACTTCCTTTCAGTTCCGGCCTGAGTGAAGCAACATTCTCACGTGCGGTGGCTCTTAGCTACCTCGCCCCTGATAAGCCTGAAAACATTATTGACAATAATCTCTCAACTAAATGGTCGGGCTCCGGCGATGGCAACTGGGTTGTCCTTAAACTTAAAAAACCTTTCAAAATAGAATATATTCAGATAGCATACCCCGATAGCCAGCAGGGATCATCTATTTTTGACGTTTCTGCTTCTGTTGACAGCCTCTCGTGGGATAATAATATTATGAGCACAGTGACTTCCTGTTCTTTCTCCGGGAATTACCAGATTTTTGAGTTTCCTGACATCTATAAATCCATTGATTATTCATATCTGAAAATAACCGGACATGGTAACACCGTGGATAAATGGAACTATATATCTGAACTCAAACTCTTCGGATACCCTTACGGGGGCTCACAGGATCAGGGTATGTTTACATTTACCGTATATCCAAACCCGGCCAAAGATTACATAGTATTATCTTTTAATGACCAGACTCCTACTGATCTTTCTCTTTTTATTATCAGTCAGACGGGAGAAATAATAAGGCGGATTCTGATTCCTGAGGGAACATATTTAACCCAGCCGATAGATCTTCTGAATCTGCAACCAGGTTTCTATATCCTGCAGTTACAGGCCGGAAATACAATTGTTGGAGCAAAGAAAATTGTGGTGGCAAGATGAGCTTATATACTCTTTTTTTTCTCAGGCAAAATATCCGAGTACTTTTCAAACCAATAGATCCAGAGTAGAAATACAATGGAATAGAGCACAAGGTTGTACAAAAGGTGAAGATCTATATTAAGGTTGTAATCGCCATACTTCTGAACATGGATGAAAAGCAGAACAAAACGGAGGATATTTATAACATTTATTATAGCTACACCGGCAATTATATAAATCCAGCGTTTGATGTTTTTTCTTCCTGTCAGATACACAATGGCTGAGAAGAGATACATAGTCTTTATGCCGAGACAAAACTTAGCCATATAAATGATTCCGTTGTCGCCGATGAGATATGTTGAATCCACAACTGAATTAAAACCGAATAATGACAGAATCTTCTGTGCCGGCACAAACAAGAAACTTACCCAGCCGGAGAACGTGAAGTACTCAAAGAGGAACTGGTTAAGAATAATATAAATGTAGATTATGACTATCAGAGGTGTTATTTTAGTTTTTAGTCCGCTGAGATCTATATTAAATCCGGAGAGGCTTTTATATATTGAAACAGGATGCAGTCTGAACCAGATTATAGCGCAGGTGAAGAGCAAAAACACGGCCAAAGTGTCAGGCACAGAAAATACAAGTTCAGGGTCTGAAAAAGGATTACAGCTTAACCCAACCATGTTATAAAATGTCACAGCCAGAAAGTGAACAGCCAGCACCACGCATGAGAAAAACAGTTTTTTCCGTGGGGCTGCGTTTGTTATCCAGATCAGTAATAAAACCGCAAGTAATAATTTCTTGTACCTTAATTCGGGATTGAAAAATATCCGGAATGCGTTTCCGGTATCAGATACATGATCGGGGAATAATGAAATAAACCCCGACAGTTTTATAATAGCAAGTGAAAGTTTTAAAGAAACGGCAAGATAAAATTCGGAAAATGAATGGAATAGCTGGCGTATTGGGTTAGAGTCAGGGGAAAGACGCCAGATTACAGTGTAAAACACCGCTATAACAGCCAGGAATGAAATCCAGGCGATTAATCTTCTGTCTTTTAGGAATTTTGATAAATCCATTATGTAATAATAAAAAAAATAAGCGACAAAAAGCGGATTCTGTTTTAACTATTGACAAGGTATTTCTCTCAAATAGAGGGTCCATCTATGTATTAAAGAGCAGCCAAAATATTTATTCTCTCATGAATTCTGTCTGATTCCTGATAAAGAGCTGCATTGAGAGAAAAAAAAATATCAATGGTGCGAGCCACTGATATTTTCCTTATAGCATTAAGTACTTATTATTCTGTTTTTCTTGATTTCTGTTTACGGGATGCATAATAAGCAACTCCGGCACTTCCAAGAATAAGAAGAAGACCTCCGTCAAGAGGAGCTCCTACAGTGTGCGGGTCCCTGTAGTGGGAAGGGTCATTCGGTGCAACGGCTTTTACGGTTGTTGTTGCAGTAACCATAAGCAACAATACCATGAATGCAACCTTTTTCATATACTTACCTTATTGATTAATTTCTTCTAATAAAGTTAGATTAAATCCCAATAAAGCCATTTTATTTTATCAAAAAAGGAGCATGACTTGTCAACTAAAAACAGTCATTTATCAAATATGAAATTTTTTTGTCACAAAATGCCGCGTGAAAGGGGCAATATTCAGAGTTTGTTTTTAAGCTGTAGAATGAAGCCGGTACTCTATAACCCCGTCCTTTTAAAAACAGTAAGCGCAGTCTTAAAGAATATTATGAAATCGAGACGAAGCGACCAGTTGTCTATGTATGCAAGATCCATTTCCATCCATTTGTCGAACCTGATAGCATTTCTGTCAGGTTCAATCTGCCAGAAACATGATAAGCCGGGTTTAATACTCAGTCTCCTTAGCTGCCATCGTTTGTACTGTCTGGTCTCTTCCGGAAGAGGCGGTCGGGGACCAATAAGCGACATTTCTCCGCGGAGGATATTAAAAAGCTGGGGTAGTTCATCAAGACCTGTCTTACGAAGTACCTTCCCCGGACGTGTTATTCGCGGGTCATCCTTGATCTTAAATGCAGGGCCATCGGCCTCATTGGCATCTTTCAGACTATCGAGCAGCTGATCGGCATTAATAACCATAGTACGGAACTTAAGCAGTTCAAAAGGACGGCCCCTGAGTCCGACTCTTGTCTGCTTGTAGATTAGCGGCCCCTGCGAGGTAAGTTTTATTGCAAGAGAAATAGCAATAAAAAAAGGCGAGAGCGTTATTATGAGCAAAAGCGAAAAAC
>DAOQAX010000191.1:0-4360 GCA_035354395.1 Bacteroidales bacterium
GTCTCTGCACAGCATCTCAACAGGGATTCATACTACGGAGCAAACAGATCACTTGCAAGCTACGGGAATTCAATTGATATGACTTACAATTCAGGATTGCAGTATAAAATGGTATTTGGCAATTCTTCCCTACTTACCGGTTTTGAAAACACAGGAGGTAAACTCGAAGACCTCAAGCTTGGATATCCCGATTATGCCAATGCTGTAATTGTAAATGATTCAATAATATCCATTCCTCATACCGATAATACAAGGGTTGCCGACCAGAGATCAGGAACCACAGGATTTTTCTCACAGTATGAATTCAGGACTGACAGGTTCAAGGCCGGTGTTGGAGGGCGATTTGATCACTATTCAATCACTGACAGAATTGCATCAAGCGGTAATAAAACAGGTAACATCTTCAGTCCCAGAATAAACCTGATGTACAAACTAACAGGCACAATACAGGCCAGGGCAAGCTACTCACAGGGTTATCGTGCTCCCCAGATTTTTGATGAGGACCTCCATATCGAAACATCAGGATCGCGCCAGGTTATCAATAAAAATGACCCCTCACTCAAACAGGAAACAAGCCACAGTTATATGGCATCACTCGATTTCAACGGCCTTGTAGGAACGGTACAGACCGGTATCCTTGCAGAAGCATTTCTGACAGATCTTACAAATCCCTTTGTAAATGAGATAGGTACGCCTGATGCAAACGGCACAGTGATATATACCAGGAAAAATGCTGAAAACGGAGCAACAGTTAAAGGAATAAACCTTGAGGTAAATTTCAGAACACTTGATAACCTTACTGTAAATGCCGGTTTTACTGTTCAGAGCAGCAGATATGAATCAACACAGGAATTTGGAGAGCACCGGTTTTTCAGGACACCATCGAATTATGGGTTTATTGTCACTGACTGGGATTTCATGGAAAACTTCTGTCTCTCCTCAACTTATAGTTATACAGGCAGGATGCTTGTACCCTATTTCGGTCCACTTACTGATCCTGAAACAGGCGAGCTAAAGGAATCAGGCAATTTTCATGACCTTGGAATAAAACTGACCCATACCTTTAAAATAAACGGAGCTTCAATGCAATGGTTTGCAGGTTTAAAAAATATATTCTCTTCCTATCAGAACGATTTTGATACAGGGATAAACAGAGATCCTGCTTATATCTATGGCCCGCTGAATCCCCGTACTGTATATTTTGGTATCAGGCTGGGAAATATGCTCAATTAAAGATACTTTTGACTCAATTAGCGCTCAAAACAACATGAACGAATTCGATATCAAGGCAGCTGAATGGGATAAAAACCAGATGCACTGGGACCGTTCTGCTGCCATTTCTTCAGAAATAAAAAGAATCATCCCGCTCAAACCGGAATACTCTGCAATGGAATACGGCGCCGGCACAGGAATACTGAGCATGATGCTTAAGGATGATCTCAGGGATATTCTGCTTATTGACAACTCAGGGGAAATGATAAAACAGTCAGAAGAGAGAATTCGGAATTCCGGTTCAAAGAACCTGAGAGCCAGGTTCTTCGACCTTGAGCATAATGATCTTCAGGGAGAAAATTTCGATCTTATTTATACTCAGATGGTTCTTCATCATGTCACAAACGTTCAGTCAATTTTCAGACGGTTCTCAGGACTTCTGAATCCCGGGGGATACCTTGCCATTGCTGACCTTTATGAAGAGGATGGATCCTTTCATGGTGATGGCTTTACCGGACATAATGGCTTTGATCCGGTAAAGCTTGCAGAAGAACTTTCAGAACTTGGATTCACTGACATCTCAGAACGGAAATGCTATGTTATTAACAGAAAGATATCTGATAATCAGACAAAACTCTTTGATGTCTTTCTGCTAACAGCCAGGAAGGAATAATTTATTCATGGCTTGAAATAATATCTATCTGAATATAATTTCGTTTTTATTTTGATTATGAACGTAGGTTCATTATCTTTGTAAAAATTCAAGTCATGAAAAGCCGGTTATTCTGGAAAATAATGATCATTCTGCCTCTTCTTATGTTCCTGGATTACATTCTTATGGCACTTCTGGGATGCACATCTTGTCTTTTGGGAATGGGGGAAGATTATTATTGTGGTAAGTATTGTCTCTTTGGAAAAATAATTCTTTTATTGTCAGTGATTCTATTCTTCAGAATCATTTTTAACGACCTTAGAGTATTTTTTAAAGCAACAGAAAATGGCCAGACCACAAAAGAGAAGAACAGTAAATAACCCGCCAATGATGAAAGGTTTTAAACCATTTGGCATAAGAATGTGTGATGTTGAACATGTGACAATAACTTTTGAGGAGTACGAAAGCATAAGACTAATAAACTATGAAATGCTTTCACAGGATTCTGCGGCAGAGTTAATGAGTGTATCCAGACCGACTTTTACAAGGATCTATAACAAAGCTCTTAAGCTTATTGCAAAGTCATTTGTCGAGGGCCGGGCAATTCTTATTGACGGGGGTAATTACCATTTTAATAAAAACTGGTACCGGTGCAAAAGATGCTTTAAGCTTATTGAAGGTCTGGAAAATCATAAACGCTGTGAAAACTGTGAACATTATGGAAATAATGAATTGATACAACTAAATAATATCTGTTAAACTTAATAAGAAAAAGAATGAAAATAGCAGTACCCGTAACAGCGGACAATCAGATTGACAGTCATTTCGGACATTGTGAATTTTACAAAGTATTTACTATTTCCGATAAGGCAGAAATAGATGAAATAAAAAGGATTGATTCACCACAGGGGTGTGGATGCAAATCCGATATAGCTTCAGTACTTGCAGGTGATGGAGTTAAAATAATGCTTGCAGGTGGTATTGGTGCCGGAGCAATTAATGTTCTTAACCATCACGGAATCGAAGTTATCAGAGGTTGTTCCGGTGATGCAACCGAGGTCGTTAAACTATTCCTTAAAGGTCAGGTCAGTGACAACGGAAGCACCTGTAACCATGATCATCACCAACACCAGCATCAGCACCAGCATGGTCAGGGCTGTAACCATAATTAACAATTGGCATTACCTTAAATACAGATATAATTTTATATTTGCGTGATATAACATAAAATCCGTAAAAAATGAAGAAATTATCCCTGGTTATATTTATCTGCCTGATAGGCGGCTTCTTTTATTCATCTGTATCACAGATAATTACAAAAGAAGAATTGATCTTCCTTACTTCCGAATGGAAAGGAGAACGCTTTCCCGACGGAAGACCGAAAATCTCTGATGAGCTTATTGAGAGAGCTAAGAAAATAGGCATAGAGGAAGCATGGCAGATCCTGAACAATGAAGGATATAAATGCCAGTTTGACGGAAACTGGAAAATGATACATGATGATGTTCCTGTAATAGGAAGGGCAGTTACTGCCACATTCATCCCTTCACGCCCGGACCTTGATAAAAATATTAAGGAAAGAGGCTGGAAAAATGGCTTTGCCGGAGCTACAAATGCATGGCCCATCTCTGTTTTGCAGAAAGGCGATGTCTATGTTGCCAGTTGCTTCGGAAAGATAAACGGAGGAACAATGATAGGTGATAACCTTGGTACTTCTATCTTTGCAAAAACAGGAAACGGAGTGATTTTCGATGCAGCAGCAAGAGACCTTACAGGCCTTGAAAAAATCAATGGATTCAATGCTTATGTACGTGATTTCCATCCCTCATTTCTTGTTGATGTTGTATTAAGCGGACTTAACACTCCGACAAGGATTGGTTCAGCAGTTGTATTGCCGGGAGACCTTGTTCTTTCTGACAGGGAAGGTGTACTTTTCATTCCTGCACACATGGCCGAGAAAGTAATAGCAACAGCTGAATTCATCACTCTCCGCGATACTTACAGCAAGACAGTGCTTAAGTCAGGCAAATTCACTGCTGGTCAGATTGATGCCGAATGGACCAGTGAGATAAGGGAAGATTTTCTTAGCTGGCTCGCTAAAAATCCATCCCTTGGTAAAATGACTAGAGCTGAGCTTGATGAATTCATGAAAAAAAGAACCTGGTAATGGAAATTATTTTTGAAGGCGGCAAAGTAGTAACAGCGCTTTATAACGGACATTCAATAAAAACAGATCAGCCACTTGATAACGGAGGGGGAGATTCAGCCCCCTCCCCTTTTGATCTGTATATGGCTGCAATAGGCACCTGCGCAGCAATATATGTGAAATCATTCTGCGACAAACGAGGAATTCCGACTGAGGGAATAAGGATCTTCCAGAATATTGTATGGAACGAAAAAGAGGATATTCCGACTGATATCACTATAGATATTCAGCTTCCCACTGATTTCCCGGAAAAATACCGCGAATCAGTTGTCAGTGTTGCAGAATTATGC
>DAOQAX010000192.1:0-4308 GCA_035354395.1 Bacteroidales bacterium
TCCGTTTCCCAGAAATATATTTTTTTCAGCAATCCCCTTTATTTTTGATATTTCTGCTTTCAGTTCCCTCTGATATGGATCGGGATATCTGTTAAGGGTGCCAAAGGGATTCTCGTTTGCATCGAGGAAGACACCCTCGCTTCCCTGAAAGTCATCCCTGGCACAAGAGTATGGTTTGAGGGATTTCACGTTATCCCTGACGAAATTATTTATATCAATCATTTTTCCAGACTTTTAAGACGTATTGTTACTGCGTTTCTGTGACCTTTCAGCGATTCAGCTTCTGCCATAAGCTCAATGGTTGGTCCGAGGATTTTTATACCTTCTTCGGTTAACTTCTGAAATGAAATTTTTCTGAGGAAGCTATCGGCAGAGACCCCACTGTAGCTTCTGGCAAATCCATTAGTCGGCAGGGTGTGGTTAGTACCTGATGCATAGTCACCTGCGCTTTCGCAACTGTAACTTCCAAGGAAGACCGAACCGGCATTTCTGACCTTTTCAGCCAGAATATCCGGTATTGAGGTATTAATAATAAGGTGTTCCGGTGCATAAAGATTACTGAAAGCAATGCAGTCATCAAGTGATTGTAGCAGGATTAACATACTGTTTGTCAACGCTTTTGAGGCTGTAGTCTTTCGTGGTAAAACCTGCAATTGTCTTTCAACTTCTGATTTTACATTTTCGATCAGTTCTTTACTGTCGGTAAGCATAATAACCTGGCTGTCGGCTCCATGTTCAGCCTGGGAAAGAAGATCGGCTGCAACAAATGCGGCATTGGCATTTTTATCAGCTATTACCAGTACTTCGCTGGGCCCCGCCGGCATATCTATTGAAATGCCATCCTGTTGCACAAGTTCCTTGGCTTTGGTCACATACTGATTCCCCGGGCCGAATATCTTATATACATTCGGAATAGTTTCGGTGCCATAAGCCATTGCTGCAATAGCCTGTGCCCCACCTGCTTTATATATTTCTGTAATACCAATAAGCTGTGCTGTATAGAGGATTAGCGGATTTACTTTTCCATCTTTCCCTGCCGGTGTACAGATAATGATTTTTTTACATCCCGCCAGTTTTGCCGGGATGCCCAGCATAAGAACAGTTGAGAACAGCGGAGCGCTTCCTCCGGGTATATATAAACCCACTTTTTCAACAGCGACACTTTTCCTCCAGCAACTGACGCCGTTAATAGTCTCAGTAACTGGTTCTGTTATAAGCTGGGAAGAATGAAATTTCTCAATATTGTTTTTTGCAGTGTTTATTGCTTTCTTCAGATCATCAGGAATGGCGCAGGTTGACTTCCTTATCTCTTCATCTGATACTTTTAAGTCGCCTGCAGGAACACCATCGAACTTCTCTGAATAGCGATGTACAGCAATATCTTTTTCGGATCTGACACTGTCGATAATGTTTCGGACAGTATCATTGAGATCGGCTTTGGCCATCGCCGGCCTTTTACATAGCAGATCCCATTGTTCTTGTTCCGGATAAATAATAGTATTCATCACAAAATCATTTTCTCGATAGGTATAACCAGTATGCCTTCAGCTCCGGCTGCTTTTAGCTGATCAATCCTTTCCCAGAACTGATCTTCCTTAACTACAGAGTGAAGACTGAACCACCCTTTTTCAGCCAGGGGAAGGATGGTCGGACTTTTCATTCCAGGGAGAATTGAACATATTCTTTCAATTGCAGATTCAGGTGCGTTGAGCAGAATGTACTTGTTCTCTTTTGCATTTTTTACTGCCCTGATCCTGAATAGCAGTTTTGCAAGTATTTCCTTTTTCTCTTCACTGAGATTTTTATTTCCGATAATAACAGCCTGACTTTTAAGGATAGTGTCGACTTCTTTTAATCCATTGGTATTTAGTGTGCTACCAGAGCTGACTATGTCGCATACTGCATCGGCCAGTCCTATTCCAGGGGCTATTTCAACACTTCCGCTGATCTCTTCAATCTGGGCAGAGATATTATTTTTCTTAAAAAAGCCGGAAAGATATTTAGGGTAGCTTGATGCTACTTTTTTGTTCATAAAGTATTGAAGACCCGTATAGGTTTCTTCCTTTGGTATGGCAAGGCTGAGGCGGCAGTGAGCAAAGCCAAGCTGCTCTATGATATCGATGTCCTTGTCTTTTTCAACGACCATATTTTCTCCGATAATACCAATGTCGGCAACCTGTTGCTCAACATATTGAGGTATGTCGTCGTCACGCAGGAACAGCAGCTCAGCAGGAAAGTTCTGGGCAGCTGTTTTCAGAACCCCGGCTCCGTTTGAGAATTTTATTCCGCACTCCTCCAGTAATTTTTTTGAATTGTCACTCAGCCGTCCGCTTTTTTGAATTGCAATTTTCAGTACACTCATTTCTTTCAGTTTTCAATTGTGTCGGGGCAAATCATGCCGGTAAATAAAAAAACCCGCCTGATCTGCTCAGACGGGTTTATGATATTTTTAATACACACACATATCACTATCTCCTCGCCTGAGAGCAAGTATCATAATGATGATGATGTAATGATTTCTGATTCATTTCTTAAAAATGTTAATGCAAAGATAGAATAATTTTAATAAACAGTAACAAAGTGAAAGAAAAATATAAAAATCCGTTTAAGAATTATCCCTGATGTTGATTTCTTTGATTATTACAGATTACTGAGGAAGATGACAAAAACCTTTTCTGAGAACTAAGGTTACAAAAAGAAGACAGACTGTAAAAAAAAGCGAAACTAGTTGTTGCCAACAAGAACAGAGCCAAATCCCCTGAGATGTTTTTTGAAGTAATAGGCACCCAGGGAATCTATACAAACAGACCCGCCTCTTGAAGGAGAGTGAATAAACTGATTGTTTCCCAGATATATACCTACATGAGAAATGTTGCTGCCGCGAGTATTGAAGAATACAAGATCGCCTGGCAGCGCCTCTGCCGGATCAAGATGTTTACTCATCTTATATTGTGCATACGATGAATGGGGCAGGAGAAGTCCGAAATCCTTGTAGATAAATTTTACATAACCTGAACAGTCAAACCCTGTTTCTGACGATTGGCCATATTTATACCTGACTCCAATGTACTTAAAGGCTCTTCCGATAATGTTATTGCGTATCGAATCACATCGTAAAATTCCTGATGTCACATAACAATCCGCAAGAATATTTATATTGCTGAAAAGCAAATACCTGGTTTCTGTAAGTATCTGATTCAGAATAGTCTCTTCACCCTCTAGTAAAGATTTTGCTTTGCCCTCATAACCAGGAATGATACCTGCTGTTGATACCCTTAACCCCTTCTGACTAAATGCTTGTGAAGTGATTACAATAAAGAATAATAATATGATATATCTGTAATTCATTAAATGAATAATTTTCTTTGGCAAGGTAAGAAGGTTATCTGTCAATCAAAAATCAGGAGCTGTTTTTAATAAAAGTTTAACAATATAAATTTCTCTTTTCAGGGTTGGTAAAGAAGATCGGTTTTATCTCCTGTTAACCCTGAAAAGAGTCATAGTCAGATCATTATAATGTCTGTGGCAGCGTGAAATACCGTGTCTGTCCTGTTTTCAGTTACCCAGTATATAATCAGCAATCCAGTCACCGACAGCTGATGTCGACTTAGGGTCAGATCTGTTCAGATCTTCGGTAACAAAGCCGGCATCGATAGACTTTTCAACAGCAGTCCTTATTGCCTCAGCCTCTTTTTTCAGATTAAATGCCAGTTCAAACATCATGGCAGCAGATAGGATTGTACCCAACGGATTTGCAATATTCTTTCCTGCAGCCTGGGGATATGACCCGTGAATGGGTTCAAAAACAGAGGTATATGTTCCTACAGAAGCTGACGGGAGCAACCCCAGTGATCCGGTCAGAACACTGGCTTCGTCGGAAAGAATATCCCCGAACATGTTTTCCGTTGCAATCACGTCGAATTTCTTCGGGAACTGGATAAGTTGCATAGCTGCATTATCGACAAACATAAAATCCATCGTAATTTCTTTATAATCCCTGGCTATCTCTGCAGCTGTTTCGCGCCATAGCCTTGATGTGGCAAGCACATTGGCTTTATCAACAACAGTAACTTTTTTTGAGCGTTTCATTGCACATTCACATGCAAGTCTGACGATTCGTTCGATCTCATAACGACTGTATGCACATGAATCATAAGCTGTGTTGCCATCTTCTGAGCGGCCCTGTGGTTTTCCGAAATATATTCCTCCTGTCAGCTCTCTTATCATCATTATGTCAACACCTTCAACAATCTCTTTCTTTAACGGTGATTTGCCGAGGAGGGCGGTAAAGGTCGTCACCGGACGCAC
>DAOQAX010000193.1:0-4305 GCA_035354395.1 Bacteroidales bacterium
TCTTGTTGACAGGCTCTGTTATAAGCTGCACTATCTTATCGCTGTCGATTGTAGAAAAATAATTAATCTGCGTAGTGATCAACGGAATGAATATTGCAAAAAACAATACTATCAGACCCCAGATTATTATCAGAGTGAAAAGAGCGCTTAAAGAGCGTGGAAAAGACCAGTTCTTAATCTTTATTTTACAGAAAAGATCTACAAGCGGACGTCCCATTATAGAAAGAACTCCCGACACTAAAATATAGACTACAATACTCCTGAAATACCAGACACAGGCCAAAAGCAGCACAATTCCAAAAAAGAGAAGGATGTTCCGTAATGTTGCTTTCATGATAAAAAAATTTCCTGATACAAACCTAATCGAAATTTTCCGAATTCACTAAAATATATATGGGTATGAGAAAATGACAGAAAGGTTGTTTTATTTCCACAGGACAACCATAACATGATGAAGTAAGAAGATAGGAAAAATACAAAACAGGTTAAGATATGGTCAGAAAAGAAAAAAGCTGATCATTCAGCCTCTTTCTTTTTATTATATTCCTCAATAAATTTTTCTGCAAATGCCCGTCCGAACTCTTTTAGCGACTCTTTTTTAGGACCCTTTCCGGGAGCAAATTTGAATGCTTCATTCTTCTCAAATACATTCAGCTTAAGAAGACGAAGGTTCTCAAGAATAATCTTTGAAGCCTCGCCGCTCCATCCGAATGATCCGAAAGCACCTCCGATTTTCCCTTTGTCCCGTATAGGATTTATCAGGGCAAATAATTTATATACAGGCAGAAGAGTATTCTGGTTAATCGTCGGTGAGCCAACAAGAATGCCGTCGGCATTTAAGATTTTTGAATCCAGATCACCAAGATCAATATTCTCTATATCAACAATTTCCACATTCAGACCTTTTGTCTCAGAGATCCCTTCTGCAATAATCCCGGCTGCTTCCTTTGTATATCCGTAAGCCGATACATAAGCTATCAGAATGTTTTTATGATCCCTTGCTGTTGTATCCATCAGGTATTGTGTTGAATACTTTACCGACAGATCAATGGCTTTTTTGATGTTTTTATGATGAACAGGGCCATGTCCGGTACAGATAAAATCTATATCAAGAGGTTTGATTTTATCAATAGCTTTCAGCATAAACCTGCTGAATGGTTTTAAAATAACATCAAAATAATATTTGAATGCTCCGGTATAAGCTTCAGAAAAATCACTGAACATTTCTTCTGAACAATAGTGTGCACCGAACGAATCGCATGTGAACAGGATCTTATCTTCAACCAGATATGTATAGATCGAATCGGGCCAGTGCAGATTAGGTGCAGCTATGAATTTCACTGTTTTATTTCCAAGATCAAGGGTATCGCCATCTTTTACTACCATCGATCTAAATGGCTTGTTAACAATATCCTGCAGATACCTGATTGCGTTTCCGCTTCCAACAACGGTAGCTGAGGGAGCCAGATCGAGCAGGATTTTCAGGCTTCCGGAATGGTCTGGTTCTGTATGATCAAGAATAATATATTGAATATCTGCCGGATTAGTGACTGTTTTTAATTTATCAAGGTATGTAGAGAAGAATTTTTCCTTTGCAACTTCAACTATCGCTTTCTTTTCTGCATTAATAAAATATGAATTATAAGTTGTTCCGTACTCTGTACTCATCACAATATCAAATACCTTGATATCATAATCGAGTATTCCTATCCATTTTACATCATTATTTATATCTATAACCCTGTTATCAGTTTTTTCCATATCGCTTATTGTTTTCAGATTTTTGCTATAATGGTCCTGTTTGCTCTTACCTCCTGAAGAATGGGAATTTCAACCTCAGTCCCCAAAGGCAAAAACATGTCGACACGCGATCCAAATTTAATAAACCCAAGCTCATCACCCTGCATAACATCCTGTCCTTCTTTTGAATAGGTTACAATTCTCCGGGCAACAGCACCTGCTACCTGCCTGACTAATATTTCAACACCTTCCTTTGTTTCAATAACCACTGTGCTTCTTTCGTTCAGTTCAGATGATTTCGGGTGCCATGCAACCATCTTCTTCCCGGGGTGATAGCACACAAATTTCACCCTTCCCGATATTGGATATTTATTACTGTGCATATTGAAGGGAGACATAAAAATTGAAACCTGAACGCGCATATCCTTAAAATATTCCTTTTCTATTGTCTCTTCAACCACAACTAATTTTCCGTCAGCTGGTGCAAAAACAACGCCTGGTTCAGGATCAAGTTTCCTTTCCGGCAGCCTGAAGAAAAAGAGAAGGAAAATATACAGCATAAAGGAACATATGATACATGCCCATTTTACCAGCTCTGAGTCTGACCAGATTATATTTACAGCTGTATTGATAATCAGCAGTATTACCAGACCAAAAGCCAGGATTTTATACCCTTCTTTATGAATGCTCATTTTTTTATGTTTTGTGCAAAACTAATAAAGTCCATTAAATCAACAAAAAAGTAAAATAAAAAGAAATACCAGAGGGAAAGAGAGTATTGCACTGTCGAAACGGTCGAGGAACCCGCCGTGCCCCGGTAAAATATTACCTGAATCCTTCACACCCGTGTCTCTTTTCAGCATTGACTCTATCAGGTCGCCATATGTCCCTGCAACAGATATTATTATAGAAATGATAATCCAATGCGTTTTGTCAACTACTCCCAACCAGCCTGAGATGAGCCAGGCAATTAAAGCAGCGATAATTAAGCCGCCAAAGAAACCCTCCCAGGTCTTTTTGGGTGATATCCGTTCAATCATTTTGTGGCGACCGACAGATACCCCTGTAAGGTAAGCCCCTGTGTCGTTTGACCAGATAAGTATAAAAAAACCTATGACAATTCCCGGTGAAAAGATAATGTTATTATTAGGAAGCAATGCACTCATCCCTGTTTTTCCAAATGCTGCAAACGGAAACATCGAAAAAGGCAAAGCAGTATAAAATACAGAAAAGAAAGTATGTGCAAGCGAATCAAAAGGCTTCTCCTGTTTCCTGTAAAGTTCCACCACCATAATGACTGACATTAAAGGAATCAGAATAAGAAATGATCTGACCGGTATCGTACCCAAAGCAACCAGGGTTGATGTAACATAGGAAACCACAGATGTGGTAATTCCCAAAACCACCTGCGGCCTTGCCCCCTCGTTTCTTATCAGATTACAATACTCATACTGGGTACAAGTCATCAATACCAGCCCTACAACAAAAAATGTAACAGGATGCAGCCATAAGCCGCCCAATATGAATATTACTATACATGCTCCGGTGAGTGTCCGTCTGAATAAATTGCTCAAAATGCCTTTGAATTATTCTTTATCTTTTGACTTTGACTTTTTTAAAGCTTTTTTAGAAGTTGCTTTTTCTTTGTCAGTATCTGATTTTTTTGAAGAAGCCTTGGTTTTCGTCTGCGATGCTTTGCCCTGTTTTTTTCCTTTTTTTTCTTCATCAGCAATGTCAGGAGTATCATCAGCAGTTTTGCTTTTTGATTTGCTTTCAGCTTTTGCCTCAGCTTCTCTTGCTTCTTTTATCCTATCGGCTGTACGCTTGCCAAAAATTCTTTCAAGATCTTCGCTGAATATAACTTCTTTTTCAAGGAGGATCTCTGCGAGCTCAGTAAGACCTTTCATGTTGTTTTTCAGGACTTCCTTTGCCCGTGCATACGATTCTTCAATTATCTTGTTAACTTCCTGATCGATGAGTTCTGCCGTCTTTTCGCTGTATGGTTTTGTAAATCCATAGTCAGACTGACCTGTAGAATCGTAAAAACTTACATTACCCACTTTTTCACTCATACCGAAATATGAAACCATGGCATAAGCCTGCTTGGTAACTTTTTCAAGATCATTCAGGGCGCCTGTTGAGATTTTTCCGAAGTTAATCTCTTCAGAAGCCCTTCCTCCGAGAGCATAAGCAAGTTCATCCATTATCTGTTCACGTGTTGTAAGCTGACGTTCTTCAGGAAGATACCATGCAGCACCAAGCGCTTTTCCGCGGGGAATAATGGTAACCTTAAGAAGCGGACTTGCATATTCAAGCAGCCAGCTTACTGTTGCATGTCCTGCTTCGTGATATGCGATTGCCTTTTTCTCTTCAGAAGAGATGATCTTTGTTTTTCTTTCCAGGCCTCCTACAATACGGTCAATAGCATCGAGAAAATCCTGTTTTTCTACAATAGTCTTATTTTTACGGGCAGCAATAAGTGCCGACTCATTACAAACATTAGCAATATCGGCGCCCGAGAAACCCGGAGTCTGTTTTGCCATAAAGGCAACATCAAAATTCTTT
>DAOQAX010000194.1:0-4219 GCA_035354395.1 Bacteroidales bacterium
TACAATCTCAATGGCTCTGATTGAAGTGCTTATTCACTTCCTTACAGCCACTAACTACGAGCTGCACAGAGATGAGATGCTCTATTTCTCAATGGGGAGCCACCCTGACTGGGGATTTGCTTCAACACCCCCGTTCATTTCTATACTCTCTTTCATCATTAAACATCTCTTCGGATATCACGAATTTTTTCTGAAACTCTTTCCTGCTCTTGCAGGTGCCTCAATAATAGTGCTTATTGCGATGTTTATTAAAGAGCTGGGTGGAAAAAACACTGCAGTCTTTACGGGTTGCTTCGCTTTTCTTGTATCAACAGCAATGCTGAGATCAACATCCCTGTTTATGCCGGTAATTTTTGAACTGTTTTTCTGGATGCTCTTTTTGTTTTTCGTCCTTAAACTTATTAACACCCAAAAACCCGGATACTGGCTGTGGATAGGAATAAGTTTCGGCCTCGCCTTTCTCAATAAATATTCTGTTCTTATCCTTGGAGGTGCAACATTTATCTCAATACTGATAAGCAGGCACAGGAAACTCCTTCTTTCTGTACATGTAATTTATGCGGTTTTGGCGGCACTGGTCATTATGTCGCCTAACATTATATGGCAGATAACCCACAATATGGCTGTTGCCACCCATATGAAAGAGCTGTATCGTACCCAACTGGTATATATGTCTCCCGGGACGTTCATTTATGAACAGTTTATGATGAATTTCCCGGCTGTTTTCATCTGGATGGCCGGCCTGGCAGGGATTATCTTTATAAAGGCTGAGGCCAGGATGCGGGTTTTCGGATTCATTTTTGTTTCAGTTCTTGTTTTATTCCTTGTTGCAAAGGGCAAAGCTTACTATACACTTGGCGTTTATTCAATGATGTTTGCTTTTGGGGGCTATATTATTGAAAAATACATGAGAAAATGGTTCGTATCAGTGATTGTCTTTTCATTTGTGATGTCGCTTCTCCTGCTCCCGTTCGGGTTGCCGGTACTTAAACAGGAAAACCTGAGGATCTACTGCAAGTGGTTCTCAGAATATGTCACCCCTGAACCAATGAGAACTGAGAATAATACATATTCACCTATTCCTCAGGATTATACAGACATGACAGGATGGAACAAACTCGCTAAACTGGCTTCAGAAGCATATAATGAGCTTGATGCACAGGAGAAGAAAAACTGTACCATTTTTGCCAATAATTATGGTCAGGCCGGAGCCCTGGATTTCTACGGGAAGAGATATAACCTTCCGTCTCCGGTATGCCTTAACGATAGTTATATCTTCTGGGCACCTGATTCTCTGACTTCCAGGGTCTTCATTGTATCTGATAATCAGATTGGCGATATCCCCGAGCTTTTTAACAGTTACAGGGAGACCGGACGG
Organism: Bacteroidales bacterium; assembly: GCA_035354395.1. Classification (GTDB taxonomy): domain Bacteria; phylum Bacteroidota; class Bacteroidia; order Bacteroidales; family VadinHA17; genus LD21. The sequence continues at coordinate 1,379 of DAOQAX010000194.1, forward strand.
GTGGTTAACGACTGTTTCAGGGAAAACGGTCTCCGGGTGTACCTGTGTAAAGACCCCAAACCTCTGCTTATGGAATTCTTCAGAAAACGGATTAAAGAAAACAAAAAGACTTATGGCTACTGACAAAATTGAAATAATATTACCGTCTGTAATCTGACTATATCCTGTTTTATTTGGTTTAATGTTAACTTTAGGAAGTAAAACACATTTTAAATGGCTTTACTGACATTCTCAAAGAGATCTTTACTAATGCCGTCGGCATTGCTGGTGTTTCTGGCTGCCTGTTCTCTGGTATATTTAGATATAAAGGAACGTACTGTCAATGAGTTTAATTCCGAACAGCTGATACTGGCAAGGACTGCATCGCAGGGGATATCTTCGTTTTTTAAGGATTATCAGTCTGATCTTACCTTCCTCTCAGATCTCAGAGAGATGATTGATTTCAACGATGAAGGTAAAAACCGCATAAAAGACTTTTATTCTGTGCATGAAGGGATAATTGCCGCCATTACCAGAGTGGATGCATCGGGTAGAATCCTCTATACCTATCCGGAAAACGAATCAGTGATAGGAAAGGATATTTCATACCAGAAACATGTCAGGGAGGTTATAGAAACCCACAAACCTGTTATCAGCGATGTCTTCAGGTCAATTCAGGGTTATCTGGCAATTGCAATACATGTCCCTGTTTTTAAGGATAAACAATATGTAGGGAGCCTTGCTCTGTTGATCCCCATTGATGAACTTGGTAACCTTTATCTTGGAAAAATAAAGGTGAGGGGCACAGGAAACATCTGGCTTCTGAGTGAAAACGGGGTGGAAATATATTGCCCGGAAAAAGGACACACAGGAGAATCTTTTGTTGAGCTTTCAAATAATGACCCGTCCATTGTAAACCTTATGCGTAAGATAAAGAATCAACAGGGCGGGACAGTAAAAGCCTCACCTCCGGATCTTCAGACAAACGGAAGAAAAAGAAGAAACACAGGGTATATTACCTTTTACCGGACTACTCTTGGAAACACATACTGGACCATCCTGATTTCTTACCAGGAAAAAGAGATATATGAAGCTCTTACACGGCTCAGAAACAGGCTTATATTTGTATTCTCAGTCTTTTTTGCAATAGTGATTATTATTTTTATTCACTTGCGAAGGTGAGGAACCTCCTGAGGGAAGAGGCGAAGCGCATTGAGACTGAGAAAGTGCTTAAAGAGAGTGAGGAAAAATTCAGAAAGATTTTTGAGGATCATGCTGCGGTAAAACTGCTGATAGACCCGGACAGCATGAAGATTGTTGATGCAAACTACGCGGCAGCTGATTTTTACGGATGGGACAGGGATCAGCTGCGCCGGATGACAGTTGATGAAATAAATATCCTCAGTCATGAAGATATTATAAAAGACCTTGAGACTGTAAAAACACTTAACAAGATTCAGTTTGAATTCAGACACCGTCTTAAGGATGGATCAGTAAGAGATGTAGAAGTTTATACCAGCAGGATAAGAATAGGTGAAAAGGATCTTGTCCATTCAATTATTCACGATATCACCAACAGGAAAAGAGCCGAAGCGGAGCTGATAAAATCAAAGGAAAAAGCAGAGGAGAGCGACAGACTGAAAACAGCTTTTCTTCAGAATATGAGTCATGAGATACGTACACCTATGAACGCCATTATGGGCTTCTCATCACTTCTTGTTGAAAACTACAATAATAAACCTGTCCTTGAACAATACTGCGGCATAATTACCCAGCGATGTAAGGATCTGCTTGAGATTATTGACGACATTCTTGATGTCTCAAAAATTGAGGCAGGCCAGCTATCTGTAAATCCCGTGCCATGCAAAATAAATGAGCTGTTTTCTGAGCTTACGGATATTTATCATGAGCAGCAAAGGCGTACAGGTAAAGAAAATATTGAATTCAAAATGACAAACCTGTGCGTACCGGATGATATTGTGATTGTCACTGACAAAGTAAAGCTCAGACAGATATTCATTAACCTGATAAACAATGCTTTTAAATTTACAGAAGCGGGTAAGATTGAAGGCGGATGCAAAAGGACCGACGAACATACTATAACGTTTTTTGTTTCCGATACCGGCATAGGCATTCCACCGGATAAGCACCAGGCAATATTTGAACGCTTCGTCCAATTAAACCAGGGTCACGGGAAAATTGCCGCAGGTACAGGCCTTGGACTTTCAATAGTAAAGGGCCTTGCTGAGATACTTGGTGGAAAAATCTGGCTTGAGTCTGAAGAAAATAAAGGCACTACGTTTTATTTTTCGCTGCCTGTGTAATTCTGAAATAAAACAGTTGTATGGAACTGAATTTTATCCGTAAAAGGCACCCCGGTAATAAAGTATCTATTATCAAGCCATACAGCAGTGTCACGATATATTACTTCACCGGAACCGGAAATTCCGCTAACGTTGCATCATGGATCTCCGCCGAAGCTGAAAGTCGTGGTATTTCTACATCTGTAATAAATATTGCCGGCAGCAACAGAACAGAAATAAAAAACCCTCCCGGAGATGCACTTATCATCTTTATCTCTCCGATACACGGATTTAATTATCCTCCTGTGATGCTGAATTTTATTGCCCGTTTCCCAAAAGGAGGAAACAATGTTGTACTTATGAATACCAGGGCCGGGATGCTAATCGGAAAGTTCATAACCCCCGGCTTAACAGGCATTGCATTTTATCTCTCCTCTTTGTTTTTGTTGCTTAAAGGGTATACCGTTAAGGGGATGATACCTGTGGATCTTCCCTCAAACTGGATATCACTTCACCCCGGACTTAATGCAAAGACTGTTCTATATCTTCATAAAAGAAA
>DAOQAX010000195.1:0-4173 GCA_035354395.1 Bacteroidales bacterium
CTCATGCCCTTGCAAAAAGCACCGGTGGTTTTATGTTTTCACGCGGTCTGCTGGGTTTTGGTGAATCGGGCAACTTTCCCTCCGCCATCAAGGCAACTGCCGAATGGTTCCCGAAGAAAGAGAGGGCTCTCGCAACGGGCATATGGAATTCAGGTGCCAATGTTGGTGCTATACTTGCACCTTTATTAGTCCCCATGATTGTAAAGAACCTTGGATGGCAGGCTGCATTTCTTATTATCGGAGGAATAGGTTTTTCCTGGCTCATATTCTGGTTCTGGCTATATGAAATTCCTGCTCTGAGCAATCGTGTCAAAAAGCCTGAATATGAATACATTCACGCTGATAACATTTTAGAATCTGAAGAACCGGCTGCTGAAAATACAGAAAAAGTATCATGGTTTAAATTACTTAAATACAAGCAGACATGGGCGTTCAGTTTCGGAAAATTCATGACTGACGGTGTCTGGTGGTTCTATTTATTCTGGTTACCTGCCTATCTGAAAGCGCAGTATGGAATGACAGGGACCCAGGTTGCTTTTCCTCTGGCCGTTCTCTATACTCTGTCAACTGTTGGCAGTATCTGCGGCGGCTGGTTTCCTATGTATTTCATAAAAAAAGGATATGATCCCTATGCAGGCAGAATGAGAGCCATGTTTTTAATAGCCCTGTTTCCCCTGCTTGTTTTGTCTGCCCAATACCTGGGTTCAATAAGTTACTGGATGCCTGTTCTTATCATTGGAATCGGTACAGCCGCCCACCAGGCTTGGTCGGCTAATATTTTTACCACGGTCTCCGATATGTTTCCCAAAAAAGCAGTAGGCAGCATAACAGGTATCGGGGGTATGGCCGGTGGAATAGGCGGTATTCTGATAACCAAAGCCTCAGGATGGATTTTCGATGCCTATCGTCACGCAGGCATTGCCAAATCATGGGTTGAAGCACAGGCACATAATTTTGGTGGATATCTGGAGAAAATACAATCCATGACTTTAGTGAATAAATACAACGACGTAATAGACATTAATAAGGTCGAGTTGGGAAACCTGCCCAAAGAAGTAGCAACTCAACTCCAGTCAATTGACCCGTCGATGTTTGATCAGCTAAAAGCCATTCAAACACCAATTGTACAGGGGAATATGACAACTGCATACACTTTCGTATTCATTTTCTGCGCATTGGCATATCTTATTGCATGGGCTGTAATGCATTTACTTGTTCCTAAAATGAAAAAGGTAAATATCTGATTTTCTGAATCTGCTATAATTGTAGAATCTGATGACATCAAAAAAAGCAAGAATAAAAGATATAGCAGAGCTTGCAGGAGTATCAATTGGTACTGTCGACAGGGTCCTGCATAAGAGAGGTGAAGTTGCCGAGGAGACGAGACTGAAGATTGAAAATATTCTCAGAGAGAATAATTATACTCCGAATGTAATGGCTCAGGTTCTGAAATCGAAAAAACGTTTTCATTTTGTTTCACTTCTTCCCCGGTCAACTGAAGATAATTCCTTTTGGCAAAAACATCCTTTGGGCATGACCAGGGCTATTGAGGAGCTTAATCCTTTCCCGGTAACTCTCAGCCAGGTAACTTTTAACATGTCGAGTGAAAAGGATTTCCAGAAAAAAGCTGCCAGAGTTCTTGATCTTAATCCCGATGGTGTACTCCTTGCTCCCATCTTTAAAACAGAATCCACTGTATTCTGCTCTCAACTGTCTGAAAAAAACATTCCTTTTGTTTTTGTTGACGGATTTCTTGAAAATACAGGTTTTCTCGCTTATATAGGTGAGGACATTTTCCAAAGCGGAAGGGTGGCAGGACAACTGATAGATATTGTCTCTTCTGAAAAAAGTGATATACTTGTTGTTAACATAGCCAAAAATCTCAGGAATGTGCATCACCTCAATAGTCGTACACAAGGATTCATGAGCTATTTCAACGAATCACCAGGGAAAAAAGGGAAAATATCAATTATCAATATTCCTGATTCATCACCTGAAAGTATAAAAGCTGCAATCGATAAGGAATTTGAAGAGAGTTCATGTATTGAATCCATATTTATAACTGGATCAAAATCATATCTTATTGCCTCATACCTCGAAAAGAAAGGGTTAGGATCGATTCATCTTATCGGATATGATCTTCTGGATATGAATGTAAAATATCTTAAATCGGGGACAACCCGGTTTCTTATAGGCCAGCGACCTGAAGAACAGACATATAAAGGAATAAAGAAGCTGTTTGATTTTCTATCCCTGAATAAAATACCGGAAAAGATTGAATATCTTCCTGTTGATATTGTAACTTCTGAAAATGTCGATTTCTTTATTTAACCAAAAGGTTATGTACCATAGTCAATATACAGTTTAGTGTCATTAATTATGAATTTAAGTCTTTGTTTACTAAAAATTCTTTTTAACCAGGTTTTAGCATGTAAGATTTCCTGATACAATTAGTTTTTAACAGAATCAGATTACCATTATTTTGAATTTAATCCTCTAAAATATGAAAACACCAGGGAAATATTCAATAGGACTCGGAGACAGATTCGGGCATCAGGGCGAAGCTCAACTAAAAGCAATAATTACAGCTTCGGGTAAAGGTGTGGAAATAACACCAGTCTGGAACAAATCAAACAGGGAACATAATACCATTGGAACTCAACCTGGTGATGTGAGGATAGAGGCTGATACAGTGACAAAAAATGCAGGATTCACCAGACCGTATTTTGTCGATGCTGACCATATAAACCTGGATACGGTCGACAGGTTCATTGAAAGTTCTGATTTTTTCACAATCGATGTTGCTTCCTATATAGGCAAGAAAGCTGAAGCTGAAGAAATTGGAGAATTCCTTTCAAGCGTAGTTAAGTACACAGGTGAACTAAACATCCCCGGGACTAAGCTGTCCTTTAGAACTTCAAAGTCTCAGATAACACAAATAGCTGAGAAATACCTTTTTGCAGCTATTAAAGCATGGAGTATTTTCAGAAAAATTGAAAAAGTAAAAGGGAAAGGCAACTTCGTCACAGAAGTGTCAATGGATGAAGTTGCAGAACCACAAACCCCTGTTGAGCTCTTTTTTATTCTTAAAATGCTTGCATCAGAGAATATCCCGGTTCAGACTATTGCCCCAAAGTTTTCAGGACGTTTTAATAAAGGTGTGGATTACGTCGGCGATCCTGTAAAATTTGCTTCGGAATTTGAAGCAGACCTTATGGTAATTGACTTTGCAATTAAGGAATTTGGTCTGCCGGAAGATCTGAAGATGAGTATCCATTCAGGATCAGATAAATTTGCCATCTATCCATATATTGGCTCGATCATTAAAAAACATAACAAGGGCATACATATCAAGACTGCCGGAACAACATGGCTCGAGGAGGTTATTGGACTAGCCGGATCAGGCAATGAAGCACTTGATTTTGTGAAAGATATTTATATGAAATCGTATGACAGGATTGAGGAATTATGTGCCCCCTATTCTGATGTAATCGACATAACAATATCTTCTCTCCCATCAAAAAAAGAGGTTGCTGGCTGGGATGGAAAAAGATTTGCAGACTCATTGAGACATGTTCAGAATAATCCTCATTTTAATCCAAATATGAGGCAGCTGATTCACGTTGCTTATAAACTTGCCGCACAAAGAATGGATGAGTACAGTAAACTTCTTGATCAGAATAAAAATACTGTTTCAGAATGTGTTTACGAGAACATCTACAACCGTCACATATGCAGGCTGTTTAATATCAACTAAGATTACTACTTCCTCAGGAATAATGAAGAAATGAAAAAAAATAAAAATATTTTACCATGAAAACAGATATTAAGAAAACATGCAAATATGCATTGGTTGTACCCACAAGCATGGGGGTGCGGATAACTCCTGTGAACGGTCAGCCAGTACATTGCAGCGACACATTTTACATGCAGGCCACCAGTGCTGAAACCAACGTTGCCAGTGTCTCTTCTTATCTTGGCCTTTCTGTGAAGGTACTGACAACATTTGTTAAAGACAGTCCTGTTGCCAGACTGATAAAAGACAATCTTGCAAGCAGACATATGTCGTACGAAGGAGTTGATGTAGAGCAAGGCGGCCCGTGGGGTTACCGTCATCAGTTCAATATTGCAGACAGCGGCTACGGATCGCGCGGACCAAGGGTACACAATGAC
>DAOQAX010000196.1:0-4158 GCA_035354395.1 Bacteroidales bacterium
GACGACGTGAAATTCCTTTCAGAAGTGATGAATTTTCCCGGAGTTGTTTTTGATGATCCTGAAGTCTGGAAGAAGATTGATATTGCCCGGAAGATGAATAAACCAATTGATGGACATGCTCCGGGATTATCAGGGCATATGCTTGCGAAATACGTAAAAGCCGGAATATCCACCGATCATGAATGCAGTAATGAAAAGGAAGCGAGAGAAAAAATATCGTTAGGTATGAAGATCCTGATAAGGGAAGGGAGTGCTGCAAGAAATCTGGATTCTCTGAAGGATCTTTATAATGATCATGCAGGTGAAATAATGCTTTGCAGTGATGACCTGCATCCTGAGATGCTTAGGGATGGACATATAAACAAGCTGGTGGCAAGACTGGTGTCGGAAGGTTATAATGTCTTTGATGTTATAAGGAGCGCAACAATAAATCCTGTAACACACTATGGAATTGATGCCGGATTACTGCGAAAAGGAGAGAGCGCTGACTTTATTGTTGTCGGAGACCTGATGAAAATGAATGTTCTTGAGACATGGATTAGTGGCCAAAAGGTATATGATGGGGAGAAAGTCCTTTTTGAATACTCACCGGGAAAACCGGTAAATAAATTCAGGTGCAGTGATATTACAGAAAAGGATGTTATTGTAGATAACAAACTGGGTGACATCAGGGTAATAGAAGCAATTGACGGGGAACTTATGACGAAAGAATTAATTATTCCGGCCGGAACGGGAAAAACAGTTGAGGCAGATATTCATAATGATATACTGAAAATTGTGGTTAAAGACAGATACAAAGATTCTCCTGCAAAAGTTGGTTTCATAAAAGGATTTAGATTGAAAAAGGGAGCTTTTGCAAGCTCTGTAGCTCATGACAGCCATAATATCATTTCAATTGGAACAAACGATAAGGATATTGTAAAAGCTGTTAATGAAATTATTAAGAACAAAGGAGGGCTGGCAGTATCTTGTGATGGAGAAACGGGGTCATTACAACTTAATATTGCTGGTATCATGACTACAAGGTCATGTGAAGAGGTTGCTCCGGAATATTTATCGCTAAGTGAAAAGGTAAAATCTATGGGGTGTAAAATGAAAGCACCTTTCATGACCTTATCATTTATGGCTTTGCTGGTAATACCTGAACTAAAAATCAGCGACAAAGGCCTGTTCGATGTGAAAAAGTTTGAACTGGTTTCATTGTTTCTTTGATAAAATCGGAGCTTCAGATGGCCGCTAGTGCAAAATTCAAAGAGATACTTTCATTACTCCCTGACAGACCGGGAGTATATCAGTTTATTGATGCCTCCGGTACAATAATTTATATTGGAAAAGCAAAGGACCTGAAGAAGAGGGTATCATCTTATTTTACCAAAAACCAATCAGGCAAAACAAACATGCTTCTCAGAAAAGCAACTGACATACGTCATACTGTTGTGGACACGGAATCAGATGCACTTTTACTTGAGAACAACCTTATTAAAAAATATCAGCCCAGATACAATATTCTTCTTAAAGACGACAAAACATATCCATGGATTTGTATCAAAAAGGAACAATTTTCCAGGGTATTCAGCACAAGAAATAACATTAAGGACGGGTCTATGTATTTTGGGCCTTATACTTCAGGCCTGATGGTCAAAACACTGATAGATCTAATACGACATCTTTACAAGCTAAGAACATGTTCACTACATCTCACAGATACCAGTATAAGTGAAGGTAAATTTAAGGTTTGCCTTGAATATCATTTAGGTAACTGTAAAGCTCCATGCATTGGACTTCAATCAGAGCAGGAGTATTCAGAAAATATTCAGCAGATAAAAGATATTCTGAAAGGGAATATCTCATTGGTGATGGACCATCTGAATGCCCTGATGGCTAAACACTCAAAGGCGCTTAGATTTGAAGAGGCACAGAGTATTAAGGAAAAAATCGCAATACTTTCAAATTTCCGCAGTAAATCAACTGTAGTAAGCAACACAATTGAAAATGTTGATGTTTTTGGGATTACCCATGATCCTGACTCTGCTTATGTTAATTATCTTAAGATTGTTAATGGCGCTGTAGTTCAAACATATACGATTCAGCTAAAGATCCGTATGGATGAAGATAAAGAGTCAATTCTTGGGTTCGCAATAACAGAAATGAGGCAAAGGCTTTCGAGCGATTCTCCTGAAATAATTGTACCGTACAAGCCAGATATTCAAATAGATAACATAAAATATACCATTCCAAAAGCCGGAGAAAAACTGAAGCTTCTTGAACTTGCTGAAAGAAATGCAATTTATTATAAGCTTGAACAGAAGAAAAAGAAAATGGAACATGCACCACAGGTGCGTACAGGGAAAAACCTGGAAAAGTTGAAAAACGATCTTCATATGCCAGACATTCCTACTCATATTGAATGTTTCGACAATTCGAATATCATGGGAACTAACCCGGTCGCATCATGCGTTGTATTCAGAAATGCTAGACCAAGTAAGAAGGATTACCGACATTTCAATATTAAAACAGTAACTGGTCCGGATGACTTTTCATCAATGGAAGAGGTGATTTTCAGACGGTACAGGAGAATGATAGATGAGGGACAGGAGCTGCCGCAGCTGGTAGTTGTTGACGGAGGAAAGGGACAGTTATCTTCGGCGATGAAGAGTATAGATAAACTTGGATTGAGAGAAAAAGTTACAGTAATAGGTATTGCAAAAAAACTTGAAGAGATCTATTTTCCGGGCGACAGTGTCCCCATTTATCTTGATAAGAATTCAATAAGTCTGAAGATAATACAGCAACTGAGAAATGAAGCTCACCGGTTCGGAATAAGTTTTCATCGTGACAAGCGTTCTTCTGAAATGGTAAAATCAGACCTTGATCAGATAAAAGGAATTGGTCCCAGAACAAAAGAAATTTTATTGAAAAATTTTGAATCTGTCGATAAAATAAAAAATGCCTCCATGAACGACCTTGAAAAAGTCGTTGGCCACTCAAAAGCTGTAATTCTGTCGGAATACTTCAAAAATTAGCACAGTTTTCCACGTGGAACACTTTTATGAAAAACCATCTTAAATAACATATATTCAGTTAAATATAACAGGTTATGTGATCTGTTAAGTTCGTGAGAATTGAAAATTTTCCATATGTTGGACAGAGGATCGTGAATTTTCAAGACAGAATGATCAATAATTAACTGCTCATATATTTTTCTGACCAAATAGAACAGCTACAATTGTCTGTAGGATATGTGGCATTGTAGATCGACGATTGCCCGTAGGACATCAGGTATTGTAGAAGAATGAATAATAACACATAATTCCTCATAGAGGATTTAGGAAAATGACACCGTATCCCCTACGGGGAATCGATTTTCCATGGTATACGTTGGTTACAATACCATAACCGCCATGCGGTATGATGATTATGAAAGGGTTAATTGTTCTTCTACCTCTTTGAAAATATCCTGCGAACCATAAGTAACAAGACCTTTCATCCCAGCCAGTTCGGCAGCCCTTACATTGGTTTCGATATCGTCAATAAAAAAACACTCTTCAGGAATAAGTGAATATTTTTTCATCAGGGTCTCATAAATCCGTCTGTCGGGTTTGCATAATTTCACTTTGGAAGAGATGACCCCTCCATCAAAATATCTGAAAAAAGAGTATAAAGAATTGACCGCTTCAAAACCATCAAGGGAGAAGTTAGAAAGAATATACAGCTTGAAACCCCGTTTTTTTAGCTCTGGAAGGAGTTTAACGTTCCGGTCAAGGGGAAACATCAATTCAATCCTTAAATCGAAAATTCGTGCTATTTCTTCCTTTGGGAGAGAAGACCTCCTGGCAATGGAATCTATAGCTTCTGAAATAGTCAGATCTCCGTTATCTATCATCAGCCATTCCTTACTTTCAAAGATGTCAGTAAGAATTGTGGTTCTTATATCTTCAGGATAGTTCTTCTTCTCAAGGAATTCTGCAGGTCTGAAATTCAGAAGCACATTTCCGAGATCAAATATTATATTTTTTATCATAACGGATTCTTCATACTAATAGGCTGACCTGTAGCTTCAAGCACATTCCACCACAATTCGCCTTCAACATCAATTTTCTTTCGTTGTGCAACAGCCATCGGGATAGGAATAAGGGTAAACTGGTTATTCCAGAATCC
>DAOQAX010000197.1:0-4137 GCA_035354395.1 Bacteroidales bacterium
GCCAGCTCTGCTTTTTTTCTATCGGTGATATCGTACATCATCCCGGTGATGATATTTTCACGGAGCTTTGCTGTTACCTCAACAGTTTTTATATTTCCTTTGGCAGTGACCAGATCTGATTCGAAATTTTTGACAAAGCCATCGGCCTGGAGCTTGTCCAGGAAAGCTCTTCTGGCATCATGATTAAGATAAAAGTTGTGCGAGGAGGATCCCATGATGTCACTTGCTTTGTCAAATTCAAGTATTTTGGCAAAGGCCTCATTTGAATATAACATTATCCCATGGAGTGATCTGGAAAACACTCCTACCAGGGACGACTCAACGATATCACGGTATTTGGCTTCCGACACCATGAGTTCGGAAGTTCGCTGCCTGACCATCTCGTCAAGTTTCTGATTAAGAAGAATTATCTCATCAACCGCCTCCTTTCTCTTCCTGATATTTTTTCCCAGGAAAACAAAGAACACTGAAAGAATCAGAACCTCGATAGCCAGGTTTATAAAAATAAAGGAAAGGGTCTTAAAAGAACGTACTTCAGCCAGTTTGTTGTTTTCAGTGATCTTGTTGTTTTCAATTATAATCATCTGTTCAGCAAGAGCTCTTATTTCATCAGTAAGTTTCTTTCCCTTATTTGTCTTGAAAAGTTTAATCCCTGTATCGATCCCCTCTCGCCTTGAAACATCTAATATAAAAATGGCATGATCAATTCTTTTTTCTATAAGGCTCTTCAGTGTGTCCAGTCTCACTATTTGAGCTGGATCATCTGCCAGCATCATTTTCAGGTCTTTGAAATTGGTTGTCACATCACTTTTTGCCCGTTCCACAAACTGAAGATAATCTTCATTATTACTCAGAAGAAAGCCTCTTATTGCTGTCTCAATCTCAAGCACCTGGCTTACTGCAGCATTAAGTTTTGTTTTAACAACCCTGTTCTTTTCAACAGAAAAATTTGCTTCGCGCAACGACTTGAATTCCTTGTTTGTCAGGAGAGTGATAAATGCAATGATTGTCAGAATAAAGACGGCTGTGCTGTAGAATTTCTGTTCAATTGAGATCCTCAATGCACAGTATGCAAGGTAATACATCAGGGAGCCAATGCTTACAAGCATGAGAAGGATGCTTGTAAGCACAGACATGTTATGAAATCCCGTATACTCTGAATAATTCGAAAACCCGATGATAGAACCAACAAACCCTATAAAACCCACCGAGAATATTATAACAAGGATAAATGCAGCAGGATAAGAGAACTTATTGGGTCTGGTAGACAGGAAAAGAATAAAAATGCCTGAAAGTATTATACATAAGGAAGTATTAAATGAAAGCATCCCGGGAAAAGGGCGGGGGTAGGCGTAATTTCCTAAAATAAAATCCTCAATTCCAAAATTAATGTGCAGAATAAATTCAAGAATGGAAAAGAGCCCGATAAGCGTAATAACAAGTGCAATGGCCCTGGAGACAAATATTAACCATTTATTTCTGGAATATAAAAGGGAAATAGAAAGGCCTATTAAGGCAAAACATAAGCCTGTGAAAGGTTTCATCCTGACAGTCCCTAGTCCGAAGTTTTTTAACGGTTCGATGTTATAAACCCATCCTATTAGCACCAGGATCCCGGAAATGGAAATTAATAACCCGGTAATTGCAGCAGGTGCACGATAATGAAATATAACAGGTTTTTTCTTTCTCATAGTTCTTGTTCACCTTTTTTTCCTGACGGAGTTGTCAATCTGACAAGCAAAAGGGCAACAATAATTTTTATACAAACCAGAGTGTATCGCTAATAGAAATACAGACAAACAGACTCTTTTTTGTCAATCCTGCCATAATGATATCTCAAAGTTATTAATAATTAAATCTAAATGAAAGAGTATGTTATCAATTAGGGGTATTGCTGTATCTGTAAGATAAATAATCATAAAGGCTCCGCAGGAATTTCTTTTCTGCTGGTAAAATATATCAGTAAAACGAACAGGAATAGTTTATTTTTGTTTATCTCTTTTAAGGAAAACAAAAACGTAATATGAAATATATTGGAGCACATGTAAGCGCATCAGGAGGTGTGGAAAATGCACCTGTCAATGCGCAGGAGATAGGAGCAAAGGCTTTTGCCCTCTTCACAAAAAATCAGAGACAATGGCTTGCTCCCAGGCTCTCGGCAAAAAGCATTGACACCTTCAGGCTTAACTGTGAGAAATATGACTATAAGCCGTTTCAGATACTTCCGCACGACAGCTATCTTATTAACCTCGGCCATCCTGAGCCAGAGGGACTGAAAAAGTCCAGAGATTCTTTCACTGATGAAATGAAGCGATGCCAGGAGCTTGGCCTTGACAGGCTTAATTTTCACCCTGGCAGCCACCTGGGGAAGATAAGTGAGGAGGAGAGCCTGCGATTGATTGCTGAGTCGGTTAATATTGCCCTTGAAAAGACCTCCGGAGTTATTGCAGTAATTGAGAACACAGCAGGGCAGGGGACAAACCTGGGTTACAGGTTTGAACATCTAAAGTTTATTATTGATCTTGTTGAAGACAAAAGCCGCGTTGGCGTATGTATCGATACCTGCCATGCATTCACATCAGGTTACGATCTTTCAGATACAGCGGGATTCACAAAGGTTTTTGGAGAGTTTGATGCAGTTGTGGGATTCCGCTATCTCAAAGGCATGCATTTAAACGGATCAAAAAAAGGACTCAGTACCAGGGTGGACCGTCACGATAATCTTAAACAGGGTGTTCTTGGTGAAGAGGTCTTTGGACTGATTATGAACGATTCAAGATTCGATGGCATTCCTTTGATACTTGAAACACCGGATGAGACCTTGTGGGCCGAAGAGATAGCCTTCCTTTATTCTTTAGAGAGAAAATAAAACGCCTTTATACTCATTTATTTACAAAGATAATTTATTGCCATCCCTGTTGATGCCGCCTGCTCTGTCCATTCGGAAAGAGAGGTTGTGGTATTTATTCGGTTATGGTCAATGATCATGACTGCTTTCCCCAAAACAAAAGAGTGCAACCATAAATAACGTCAGACGTTTCCTGAGTTTTTTCCATTATCCGGTCAGGTACCATAAAAATGCTGTTTTTGTTTAAAGCAAAAACTGATAAGAATACTTTAATTAATAGTTAAAGAAATTTAAAACAAACTGATGGTTAATTTGTTACACCTCGGTATAGTTATTGTACATATCACGGATACTAAAACAATAAATAGAAAAAAATGAAAAAGATTGAGCTTACCAGTAGTGAACCCGGATCTTCCGCAAGGAAGATCATTAAGGTTTTCAGTTATGGTGCACTGCTTATCATTCTTTTATCATTAAGTCAGTGTACTGTAAATATGCAGAATCAGCCTGCGCGGCCCAATGTTGTGACCCCGCCATGGGCTCCGGCTTACGATAATGTTGGTATGGTGAGATATTACTATTTCCCTGACATTGAATGTTATTATGATGTCTGGAATCAGGACTTTATATATTTTGAGGATGGAAACTGGATGTTTGGAGCAACACTTCCTCCTTCTTATTCATGGTATGACCTGAATACAGCATTCATAGTCCTGCTTGACTATAATGTATTTGAACCATGGCATCATTTCAACTATTATGTATCTCATTATCCGCGTTATTATTACAGATCGGTCTACAGGGGCAGATATGAAGATGCAGATCACCCTTTAGGAGGATTTAATGAGAATTCAAAAGCAGTCATTGAAAGAAGCCGGAGGGAGTCTAACGAAATAAACAGGAGCAATGCTGTCATTCAGAAGAGCGGTTCTGAAAAGTCAGAACGTGAAGTAATGGTAAAGAAGGATTTTCCTGAAAGAAGGGTTGCTGAGACCCGTCCGGCCCAGCGGATGGAATATAAAGGCAGGGACATCGGACGCCCCGTACATATTCAGTCTGGTATGGGAAGACCAAGAGGATCTGTAAGGAAATAAGCAGGACAATATACTTAGGAATGAGCTCAGGCTATTTCTTTTGCGATTGATACAACAGTTTTGCTCCAGGAAATCCAACCTGATCTGTTATCAGTGGTGAGCCGGGCTAAAAATAGAAAAAGGCAGTCTTTTGACTGCCTTTTTTGTGGGCCCAGCTGGGCTCGAACCAGCGACCCCCTGATTATGAGTCAGGTG
>DAOQAX010000198.1:0-4105 GCA_035354395.1 Bacteroidales bacterium
TTAACAAAATAAATAAAGCGTTTTCAAGGTTTGAGCAGGAGAATGAGCGTACTCCCTCTCCCGAAGAGCTGGCAGAGGTGCTGGACCTCCCGAAGGAAAAGGTAGCTGATACACTGAAGGTCTCAGGACGTCATGTATCTGTTGATGCTCCTTTTGTTGAGGGTGAAGACAACAGTCTCCTTGATGTTCTTCCGAATATTGATTCACCGGTAGCTGATAAGATGCTTCTTGATGAGTCTCTCTCGAAGGAGATTGACAGGGCGCTGGCTACACTGACTGAAAGAGAACGTGATATTATTCGTTATTTCTTTGGCATAGGCTGTCAGGAGATGACGCTTGAAGAGATAGGAGAAAAGTTTGGTCTTACACGTGAGCGCGTACGCCAGATTAAAGAGAAAGCAATAAGACGTCTGCGTCATACATCCCGCAGCCGCTTGTTGAAAGGATACTTAGGCTAGATTTTTGCCTCATTAGTTGGGATTGAGGGGTGCTGTAACAGGCATCCCTTTTTTATTTGACAGAATCAGGATTTAAGCCGGGATCCTCCTTAAGAACACATTGGAAATAGTTATTTATGAACTAAAAGGCTTTGATTATTAGTTGAACCGGTCCTTCTATTGGTTTACAGTCTGCTATGTCCGCATCTGGACTAACTTTATTATATCTATCACTATATCCTGTTAGAGTGTAATCTATATCATTTTTGGAGGACAAATTATGAATAATAAGAGCCTTTTAACAATCGGGTTATTCTTTTTTCTTTCATTAAGCTATGTTTCCGGTCAACCCCAGGAAGTATTCGTAAAAGACATTTTGAAAAACCCTTCTGCTTATATGCGCGAGGATGTAATTGTTAGTGGATTGGTAATTCAATACGTTGAAGCAACAGAAAAAACAACATCACATTATTATCTCAAGGATGATTACGGAGCTATAATAAAAATCCACACAGCAGAAGGCCGTCCGGAGACAAATGCAAAATATAAAGTAAGAGGTATTCTTTATATTGATCCAACGACCCAGACTGCTTTTATAAGCGAAAAGTCAAAAGCAAAACTTAGCCCTGCTCTTCCGCCAGTGGTTATAAATCCACCTCAAAAGACATGGCTTGACAAAAACGGGTTACTTTTAATTATTGGCTCCTCTGCCACCTTTTTATTGTTATTAATGGTGCTCTACTTTACCAGACGTAGGGTTCAGGCTTCTCCCTCTTTGCAGCAGGAATCAAAAATTCCCCAGCCTGGTTTTACACCCGAAAACTCCGGAGTTACAAGAGATAACCTGAAGACTATGGTTATCCCTTCTTCAGTCCCAAAAACGATGAAATTTATACCAGGCGAATTTGAAATTATTTCCGGTGATGACAAGGGTAAGACAATAAAGATCGGGGGATATCCAACCGAAGAAGGAAGCATTGTTACAATCGGACGTGATCAGATAACCGGCCCCAGAGATTTTGCTCATATCCAGCTTAAGGAAAGAACAATTTCCAGAAGACAGGCAGAGATCATTTTGAAAGACAGTAAACTATACATTAAGAATCTCAGTGAAACAAACTATACCAAATTGAATGGCAAAGATATCCCGCCAAATACATCAGCTGAATTTGCCATAGGGTCGGTTTTAACATTTGGAGAAGTTGAGATGAAGTATAAAGTGTAATGAGTCAGTGTTTTAATTATCTCTACCAGTGTGTTTTCATCCTTAGTTTCAAATAGAGGCAAAGTTAAAACTGAGTGTTTTTCAATTACCGGACTAAGATCCAATAACGAAGATTATTGTGTTGTCAGGCGGTTGGGGAAGGATTCTTTTTTTCTCGCAGTAGCTGATGGAATGGGAGGAAAGGAGGGAGGTGAAATAGCCAGCAGGATAGCACTTGACTCTGTAGCTGAATTTTTGTCCGAAGAGTTTCTGCGTGAAAACAATGATGAAAGGCTGAAGGAATTAATGGCGAAGGCCTTCCTGGTAGCACAAACAACCATAGCGGATTATGTTTCCTCTTATCCCAAATTCAGAGGTATGGGTACAACAATGGTTGCTGTTTTAGTCTGTAACGGGAAATATGTTTGCGGAAGTATTGGAGACAGCCGTATGTACTTGTTTTCAAATTTTAAGGTGCATCAGATAACTGAAGATCATACCTATATACAGGATTTCATCAAAACAAAAAATGAAGCTTTACCTTCTGCAATAATAAAACGATATCAGAATGTTGTAACAAAGATTATTGACGGAGGATCTGACAAACCTGATATTTACCCCGTTTCCTGCGAAAAAGCTGACCTTGGTGATGGTGATGTTATCCTGCTCTGTTCTGACGGTCTTATACCTGACAAAATTTGTGACTATTCAGATTTTTTTAAAGAGTCTATCTCTAAGACCTTTTCGTTGAAAAAGACTTCCAGGAATCTGGTCGACTGGGCTCTGGCCAATGGTTCTGAAGATAATATTTCGGTAGTTCTTTGCTCTTATGGTTCAAAAAATTGCAAATCAATTGGAGAGGCAGAACAGGCAGAACAGCAAACAATCAGAATATTGCCGAAAGAGGCTAAAGATGAATAAGGAGTTCATTTACCTGCGTTGATAACATGGAGGAAAGTAAATTTTGCCCATATTGTGGAGAAACGCTCAGACAGTCGGAACTAATATGCAGACACTGTGGTTATTCATACGAAGATCCTCAGTCTGAAACATATTCACCTGATGCCAGAATCAGATATGCATTATCACAGAAATATGAAATAATTGAGGTTATTGGAAGGGGTGGAATGGCTACTGTGTATAAAGCCAACCAAAAAAGCCTTAACCGTATTGTTGCTTTGAAGGTGGTTCATCCCAATCTGGTTCACGATGCTGAATTTCTCAACAGATTCCATCGTGAAGCTCAACTGGCTGCCTCTCTGAATCATCCAAACATAGTAATGATCTATGATGTCGGGATGATTAATGGGGTTCACTTTATATCAATGGAATATCTTGATGGAGAGGATCTTCAATCGGTAATACGGAGAAGCGGAAAGCTTTCTGTTGATGATACCATTCATATTGTTGCTCCAATAGCCGAGGCGCTTGACTATGCCCACAAACAGGGTCTGGTGCATCGCGACGTAAAAAGTGCAAACATAATAATAACGAAAAACAGGAGGCCCGTGTTGACTGATTTTGGCATAGCACATGCTTCTTCAGGAACAAAAATTACAATAGCGGGCACTGTAATAGGAACGCCCGAATACATGAGTCCTGAACAGGCCGAAGGACGTGAGGTGGATGGCCGAAGTGACATATTCAGCCTGGGAGTTGTGATGTTTGAATGTCTGACAGGTATTGTTCCCTTCAGAGGTGATAACCCTCTAACAACAATACATGGAATTATATATGCGGATACTCCTTCAATAAAAAAGTTCAATGCCAGAATACCCACCTGGCTGGCTGATATAATAACAAATGTGCTTTCAAAAGCACCGGAAGAAAGATTGCCAAATGGCCTTGTCCTTTCAGTCTATCTCAATGAACGCAGAACACCGGCTACATCATTTAAGAAAACTCCAAAACAACCTGCTGGAAAATCTCTGCGACCGGGAGACTTTTTGTCCCGTAATGGCAAAAAGACAATAATTGCATTATTAATTATACTTGGTTTTGTAATTACAATATCTTCTCTGCTGTACTTTCTTCAATCAGGAAAGACTGGCTATAGTAAAATTAACACTGCAGAGGAAAGCAACATTCAAGGTTCAGACGCTGATGTTATTAAAGCCTTTAATGATGCTGAGGTCTTGCTTTCCGAAGGAAAGTATGAAGCTGCCAGGCAGAAATACGAACAAATACATTTAAAAGACCAGGATAACCAGTTATCCATTCAAAAAATTGCTGAGATTGATGCTCTTCTCTTCAGGAAGGGAGAGATAGATAAACTTCTTGAAAGCGCGGACAAACTTTTTAGCCGGCAATTATACTCTGAGTCAAAAGAGGTATACCTTAAAATTTTAGATCTGGACGCTGCCAATGAGACTGCAAATTCAAGGATAAACCAGATAAATGATAAACTTCTGAAGCAGACTAAAAACCAAGATGACAAAGATTTCCAGTCATACATTGAAACAGC
>DAOQAX010000199.1:0-4089 GCA_035354395.1 Bacteroidales bacterium
AATTAATCATGGAAAATATATCGATCCAGACATCACAGAACATTGATATTGAGCAAACGGTTGCCAGTATAGGTGAGAGAATTGTTGCCACTGCAATAGACATTCTCATAATGGCCGTCTATATAATTCTTGCCTCATTGCTGGCAAACCCGAAAACAGCATCCGTTCCATTTATAATTTTAATGCTCCCCACATTTTTATACCATCTGATATGCGAACTGTCAATGAACGGCCAGAGCTGGGGGAAAAAAATTATGAAGATCAAGGTGGTAAAAATCGACGGTACTCAGCCCACTTTCACTACATACCTGATCAGATGGATGTTCCGCCTTGTCGATGTTTTGTTTTTATTCGGCAGCATTGGCTCCCTTGTTATCATAATCAACGGAAAAGGTCAACGGCTGGGAGACATTGTCGCAAATACAACTGTAATAAGACTGAAGGACAGAACGGATAAAACAGGCATTTTTACAACACTGCCCGACAATTATGATCTGAAATTTCCACAGGTAAACAGGCTGAATGACTCAGATATCTTAATTGCAAAAGACGTCCTTAACTTCATGAAGGAATCTTATTACAGCAGCAGCGCCAGGGAAATGGGTGAAAAAGCCAGAAAAGCGATAGAGACAAAAATGGGAATCCAGAGCGATATGAGCAGCGAAAAATTCCTGAAAACAGTAATTTATGACTATAACTACATTCATTCAAGAAATTAACAGTAACGAAATCTAAAGTAAGAGGTAATAGGTAATAGGTAATCAGTAATCAGTTGGATTACCGATCACCGATTACTGATTACCCCTTACTCCCTTTTTATCTTTTCCCTTTTATCTTTTTCCTTTTATCTTTTTCCTTTTATCTTTTATCTTTTATCTTTTATCTTGTAAAATCCTAATATCCATTACCATGAGATTCTTCATCACAGATGTTTTTGGAAATGAAAAATATTCAGGGAATCAACTCGCCACATTCTTTGATTTCGGGCAGCTGTCAACTGATGAGATGCAAAAGATTGCCAGGGAGATCAATTTTTCAGAATCGACATTTATAACCTCTCCTGAAAAAGTCAACGACGGTTTTGATGTACGTATTTTCACTCCGGTAAGCGAAATAAATTTTGCCGGCCACCCTACCCTGGGAACGGCATTCATAATAAACAACCATATACTAAATGGTGCTGCCGAAACCTTAAAACTGAATTATCGAGTTGGACAGATACCGGTGTCCATTGAAAATGAGACACTGTGGATGAGACAAAACCAACCCGAATTCGGGAAAAGCCCTGAAGCCGGCCTTGTTGCTGAGACACTGGGACTGACGACCGATGACATCGACGATCGTTTTCCGATAATGGAAGTGACTACCGGACTTCCGTTTACAATTGTTCCTCTGAAGAAGATGGATGCACTGAAAAAAGCAAAGGTTTACCTCCCTGGTTTTTATAAGTTCATTGAACAGACCTGGGCAAAGGAGATTTTAATATTCTCCCGGGAGACATATGAATGGCACCACGATCTGTCGTCAAGAGTATTTGTCGAATATCTTGGAATTCCGGAAGATCCTGCCACAGGAAGTGCCACCGGATGTCTTGCAGCTTATTTACTGAAATACAATGTATTTGGCAGTGCCTCTGTTGAACTGACAGTAGGACAGGGATATGAAATAAACAGACCATCTGAGCTAAAAATTAAAGCATCAATTAATAAAGGGATTTATAACATAAACGTTGGAGGAAAGGTTATTGAAGTTGCCGAAGGCGATTGGAAAATATAAATAACCTGATTTTGAATATCTAAAAGATAACCAAGACTTTCATCCTATGAGAAAGATAATTATAAACATTGCTTTGATGTTGATAGCCGGCTCTCCGATTACAGCGCAAAACATTCAGGATACAGTAAAGACCGGGAAAAAGTATACAATTGAAAACTGTGTGACAGAGTTTTCAATGGATAAAACCATAAAAACAAATGCAGGGTACCAGTTCTGGTTTGCCGATAAGGATTTCATTGACGGCCGTACCCTGAAGATGAGTGTTGTGGCACCACACTCAGCCACACATACGCCTCACAAACATGTTGAAGATGAATTCTTCTTTATACTTGAAGGCACCGCCGAGTTTTACCTTGATGGTAAAACAAAGACAGCCGGCCCGTATACCAGCTTCTACTGCCCTTCAGAGATTATGCATGGAATAAGAAATATCGGGGATACAGAACTGAAATATCTGGTCATTAAAAAATACGAAAAGTAAACCAGGAAAGAAAAAAGATAAAAGGAAAAAGATAAAAGATAAACTTGCCTGATATAGAGTAGCGAAGGCGGAAGATAAAAGGGAAAAGACAAAATGAGAAATTTTACCTTTGCAGCGGACTTTTGTTTAAGTGTTTATTTATCTGATGAACCAGAAACTGTCACCCGAAGATATTGAAAAAGTAAATAGCCTCACCAGGATCAGGGAATGGAATAACAGGTTCAGCTGGCTCCTCTTTGATTACCTGAATGATAATCCCTGCATGATCACCAGAGAGCTGGTTGAAAGTGTTAGTGGCGACGGATTATTATCTGAAGAGAGTGCCTTTTTTGCACTACTGACAGGCTTCTGCGGGTTGGAGACTGAAAGCGGCAACCCTGACAGGATTATTGCTGATGAATACTTCCGTCAGTCAATAAAAAAGCTCGATGCTTCAGGCTACCGCGAAAACCCTTACTTTAAAAACATCCTGATTCCAACGGTAAGGTTCTGCAATTGGGAGTTAAAATATGAGAAGTACGAACCTTTTGAGGCATTCATCTTTAATGAACCAATCCTGAAAGATGATTTTAAAGAGATACCCCGGATTGGATTCTTCAGTGAACCGTTTCACTTTCCATGTGTGATGGAAGATAATCACGAATGGATGGCAATAAAGCCAGATGAGATTGAGACGATGCAGCCTGTTCTTGATCTTATCGGGGGGAATGTTGTTACCTTTGGCCTTGGACTGGGGTATTTTGCATATATGGCATCATTGAATGAAAATGTCAGGAAAATTGTAGTGGTTGAACACGATGCCAGAGTCATTCAACTCTTTGAAAAATTCATCCTCCCTCAGTTTTCACACAAGGAAAAAGTAGAAATAGTTGAATGTGACGCTTTTGAATTCATAATGAAACAATTGCCGCAAAAAAGTTTCGACTGTGCCTTTGTTGACTTATGGCACGATGTTTCAGACGGGCTGGAGATCTATCTCAGGATTAAAAAACTGGAACTCATTAACAACTCCATAAAGTTCTATTACTGGATTGAAGATACACTGCTCTCCGCTTTACGCTCCCAACTCTTTGACTGGGTTATTAATAACTCAGCATCATATGATGACGTTGCAAGCGGTTTAAGCAATAATTTTCTCAAAAAGATTGCAGAAACAAATCACGACTGAGATTATTGGTAGTTCAATCTGCCACACCAATGAGGGCACCAGAGTAATTTTCAGTTAAATGTTCCTTCGGATAATGAAGGGATGAATAAAGAAAATCTTTACTTTTGGAGCCAAATTTACTGTTCCATTATTTATATTTCTTTCTTTTATGAGTCGATATCTTTTTGGATTGAAGTACATTGCTTTCAT
This sequence comes from Bacteroidales bacterium, assembly GCA_035354395.1. GTDB lineage: Bacteria > Bacteroidota > Bacteroidia > Bacteroidales > VadinHA17 > LD21. Next base: position 3,615 of record DAOQAX010000199.1, read on the forward strand.
TGTTTTGGGAATATGCGTCACTGTAACATCTAATTGCCAGGTGCTAAAGGGCATCGTCCTGGATAAACCAACCGGAAACCCGGTCAGCTTTGCGGCAGTATATTTTGACGGCTCATCGGTTGGTACCAATACGGATAAAAATGGATATTTCGAAATTAATATTTCCGGACACCTTTCTGTTCCTTTGATTATAAGTGCCCTGGGATATTATTCCTCCACAGTGCAATATCCATCACAGGATGTTTCCTATGAAATCAGATTAACTCCTAAAATATATGATCTTGGTGAAGTAGTCATCAGTACAAAAAGTACATGGAAGGAGAAGATGCAGAGGAAGAAAAATCTTGAACTCTTCAGGCAGCAGTTTCTGGGAAACACAATGAATGCAAAAAAATGTGCAATTCTGAATGAAGATGAGATATTGTTTAAAACGGTTTCTTCATCAGATAAAAAGAACAGAACCAATGATGCAAAG
>DAOQAX010000200.1:0-4074 GCA_035354395.1 Bacteroidales bacterium
GCCAGAGTTGAATACAACTTGGTCATTTTCTGCAGGTTTTGTTACCAGTGTTGGTTTATATCTGATATTGTTAAATATTGAAACAATTCTCCGACTTATAAAACACTGTCGACTGATGCGAATATGTCGAAGCAGGTTTCATGCCGCTGAAATCAATTTTTTTAAATCCCCGTGAAAGTAAAAAGTCTATTCCTTCTGAATATTTTGGTCGATGAGAATCATCCAATACTATAACTCCACCGGGTTTAAGTTTGTTAACTGCATTTTTAATGCTGCTTATCCTGTTCCTGCCGTCAACCAGAACCATATCATAATTATTCATTGTCCCGTTAATTGACTCTGCATAATCATCATTTTCGTCGCTTACAGGGCATAAAATTATCTTTACATTCGGCTGTGCAACTGATGACATTTTCTCATGCCACTTTGATTCAGACTCTACCGAAGTCACACTCTTTACCCGCTTTTGAAAAAAAGCGTTGAATAACCACAGCCATATTCAAATATATCCATTTCTGTATTCAGACGGTCTTTCAGGAAATCCACAATATTATAGTTCATCCATGGTATGGCGTTCCCGTCCGAATCAAGCGGCAACTTCTTACGAACAGAACTCGGGAACCCTTTCTTCACGAGATAAGAGTCTTTGTCATAGACTAATTTTATTGCTTTATAGATCAGATAAAATTCAGCTAAAAAAAATGGAACTTTTTTCATCGTGTAAATTTTGTGAGTTTAGGTTTTTATGGTCTGGAAGCAAAGCTATTCATTTCGATAAAAAAAACAAGAAACAAACTTTAACAACTGTTAACAAATGACGGTCTGTAAAATTCCAACGAAGTTAAAGTACTGTTTACCTGACTATTGCGGTTAGATAAAAATTGAATCTTATTATTGGCGCCATACTGATATACCTTGCCCTGGTCATCTTGCTAAAAACGCAGCATTGTTTAATTAAATATTTTCATATCATTTCATTTTGGTAATTCTGAATTATATATGCTTATTTTATTTTTCTTTAACGAAAGGATATGTAAGTTATTTTTCGATATATTTACACCGTAAACAACACATGTAAACGAATTTTATGAAAACGAAAAAATACTGGCTGGCTTTTGCTGTAATAACCACAATCTTCTGGGGCGTTTGGGGAGCATTAATAGAGATACCTCAGAGGGTGTTCCCGGCAACACTTAGTTACTGTGTATGGGCATTGACCATGATTCCATGCGCACTGGTTGCTTTGAAAATAATTGGCTGGAAGATTGAACATGACTGGCGCTCGATATTATTGGGTTGTACGGTGGGCTTTACCGGTGCAGGCGGGCAGTTGTTGCTTTTTGAGGCTCTTCGGGAAGGACCTGCTTATATTATTTTCCCGTTTATTTCACTTTATCCGATACTGACAATATTCTTATCAGTACTGATTCTGAAGGAACGCACAAATATGCTTAAATGGATTGGAATCGGTGTCGCATTAATTGCGATCCTGTTCCTTTCATACCAGGATCCAAACCAGAATTCAATCAAAGGAAAGCTGTGGCTGATTTTGTCTGTTCTGGTGTTTATTGCATGGGGCCTTCAGGCATATATAATGAAGTTTTCAAACGAGACGATGAAGGCTGAAAGCATCTTCTTCTACATGACCATCACCGCATTATTACTGATCCCGGTTGCATACTTTATGACTGATTTTTCTAAACCCATTGAATGGGGTTTTAAAGGGCCTGGCCTGGCTGCAATAATTCAGATATTAAATGCTATCGGGGCTTTAACCCTTGTTTATGCCCTGAGATATGGCAAGGCAATTATTGTCGTGCCTATGACAGGCCTTGCTCCATTGATCACAATAGTTATTTCGCTGGTTATTTATGGCGTTGTGCCGGGAGTAATTCTTACTGTTGGACTTGTAATGGCAGTTATAGCTATGTTCATTTTATCGTTCGACTAATATCTGACTGACAGATTTTAAAATGTAAGAACAATAGTTCCTGATTCTCCTGTTATGTTCCTCCCTGAGATATTTATGGAAAGAAGTGCTTTTGCCTGATCATAACTTACTGATAATATCCTGAGATTGGGGTTTGAGGAGTCTACGGCAACAGGCCGGCGACATTTAATCGTTACATTCTGGGTTCCATACATCTTTATGTCAATTTCTATGGATCTCTCCTTGTTCTCAAACCTGTATATGTTATATGTTCCGGCATTAAAGATGTATTCCGGCATAGGAAAACTGCCAGTCTCATATTTCAAAACATGAGTTCCCTTTTTGACGGGAGGAAGGTAAAGGAATGCGTATCCGCATTCTTCAAAATATGATGCTATCGGCATATTATCAAAAGATGCAAAAGAAACGTGTTTCCCGTTTTCAAGCCTGATCTTCAACACCATATTACCCAGTAAATTGAAATTAAAGGCCTCATCCGGCATGTCAGTATTATCAATAATCACCTCTCCGGGATCTGACTCATTTATTCTGGTATACCTGTTATATAACCATTGGGAATGAAGCTGCTCAGTATTTTTCGCCAGGTATCTCTCTTCCAGCTCCTGAACGCTTCTGAAAAAAGCAATCCACTTCCCGGTAATATCAGACTGTCTGTCTCTCTCCTCAGAGAGCCAGTTTACAAAATGTGATTCAATTACATCTGATTCCTGATCAAGTGGTGGCACCGTTGGCAGTGACTCATATTCAAAATATTTATTTCCATAGTTAATCCTGTTTATTACGTGCACACCATGGTCAAATCCACCGCCATTCTTTTCCACTGGTGGATTAAGCTCCGTTATATACGAAAAGTCAGTGTTTGCGTACTTTACTCCATTTTCGTTCAGCAGCTTTCCCAGGCTATATCTGCCATCCGGATTCCAGTAATAGCTGTATGCGCAAGGGGCAAAACTTTGAGGGAATGAGTGTCCATTCTCTTCCGATAAGTTGTATTGCTTCATTATTTCCCTGAAGCACATGAAATGATCCCGCAGGATTTGTTCAGGCCATGGCTTCTTCTCAGGAAAATTATACCATTCAGCCCTTACTCTTTTCATTTTTTCAGGCCAGAATTCATGGCCAACGCCATGCATTCCGAACTCAATAAATGCAGCATTTTGTTTCACCAGGTCAATTATTTCCAGTTGTTCATTGCAGACATTGGAGTTATTGTTCCACTCTGCACCGTGCATTGTTGTGGTTGGGTATTTTGCGCATACATTTTCCCGGTCCATCTCGCACAGTACAAAAAGACCCTGTAACCTGGCCCCTGCTGACCTGCCGGCTTCAGCCAGCGACTGGTAGTCTGAAAAAGTAAAATGCCTGTCCACTCCTGCCCTCGATGGTCCCTGCCCACCCTCTTTTCCAAGGTGTTTTCCGTTGTTCCAGCCCAGGTCATCAATGGCGACTGCAAATGCGCGCGGAAAAATTATCCTGTTATACACAATAAATCTGTTATCGGTTTAAGATATGTTATGCTAATGTATCAAATAAATAAAGAGGGACCACAATTTTATTATGATCCCTCTTCTTTCGAGATTCAGGGTAAATATCCCCTGATCTTCCTCTACCCTAAACTATTGTTCATTAAGATCGAGATAGAATCCCTCCGTGCCTTTGTCAGGAATATAGCCATAATCAGACCAGCTACTATCCATGATATTGATGCCAATTCTTATTCCGTTACCAGTAAGACCGCTTATCTTGGAACGTGAGATAGCAAATTCATACATTGTATTTCCTCCAGCTTCCGCAACAGTACCAACCTTAAAGAATTCAGATACCTGAACATATGAGAAAGTCCAGTCCGGGCCTGCGCCTGAATACTTATAACAATCGAACCATGGTTCCTCAATCTGCAGCTGTCCTTCAAACAAAAAGTCTCCGCCAAGTAATGTGTATGCGCTCCATTGGAAACCTGTAGAACGGCTTGCATCGGTATCAAGGTAAATATCCATGATTGTGCCATCAGACACTTTTCCGGCCTGCTCAATGTAGAAATATACATACAAAGCATCATAGTCAAACTTGGCTTTTCTTGCACCCATGCCATTAGGACCGCTTATCACAACATTTTTTGTTAC
>DAOQAX010000201.1:0-4033 GCA_035354395.1 Bacteroidales bacterium
ACTTGGTGCATTCTTTGGTCCTTTCCTCGGTGTTTCATTTTCACTTATTGCAGTAAAATATACAGAAGCAGGTATAGCATCAACAATTATGGCCCTTGTTCCTGTTTTCATCATTCTTCCGGCTGTTGTTTTGTTCAGACAGAAAGTCACACTTTCAGAGATACTGGGTGCAGTCGTCAGTGTATGCGGTGTGGCATTATTTTTCATGTAAATATAATATACATCAATTATGGATCCGCTTGAATTAAAAGAACGGAATTTTGAAAATGAATTCATCTTTTCTACATCCAGAAGTGGTGGCCCGGGAGGCCAGAATGTAAACAAGGTAAGCACGAAGGTTGAACTCCGCATAAACATATTCATGTCTTCGCTTTTTTCAGAAACAGAGAAAGAGCTGATATGCAGGAAATTGAAAAATAAGATCAATAAAGAAGGTGAACTTATACTTGTCTCGCAGTCTGAAAGGACACAGCTAATGAATAAGCTTGTAGTTACTGAGAAATTTTATGATTTGATTTCAAAAACGCTGACACTTCCTGTGAGAAGAAGATCCACAAAGCCAACGTTCACATCCAGGATGAAGAGACTTGAAAAAAAACGAAGCAGAGGTGTTGTCAAGAAATTAAGAAAAGACAGAGGTATGGAGGAATAGAAGCATAGTGAGGAATGAGCGATGATACAAAATATGAGTAAAAAAACAAGAATGGACTTTGGCATGATTCTTGAAAAACTGCTTCCATGATATTTATTAAGAAGAATTATGACAGCGTAAACATGTTTTACAGACAAAAAAAATACTATTCGAAAAAAAATAAGGTAAAATTAATACCATTTCAGGCATTATTATGATGGCATTATAAAACTATTTAATGAGATGATATACAGAGATATAACATATACAGGACAATGGTCAAAATTATCAGTTGTTAATAAAATGCTAATTGTGTTAATGTTTATGGTAGTCGAGTGATACATTGTATTTATAGATTATTTATTTTCGTCCAAATTTTTTTATAGAAACAGTTATAATATTTTAAAACAAACAAACTTAAAAGAAAAGGTGAAAATTCTCATCATCTGCTATGAATGCTAACAATAATGGGGCTACGACACTCCCTAGAGAGAGTCGCCTCGTGGGTTGTTCTTCTGATGAAGAACCTGGCGCGAAAACCATGCTATTTTCGCAAAACGAAATCCCAATTCAGTTAGTTAGCAACCGAAGTTCGGAGTTCATGCACCGCTACTTCCCCCTAACAACTATCGATTCCTGGAATGATTGGAAATGGCAACTCAGAAACACCATCACCGGTATCGATGATCTAAAGAAAATCATGAATCTGTCCGATAAGGAGATTATGGCTATTAATAATCTTAAAGGACGTCTTCCTCTGAGGATCACTCCGTATTTTGCATCATTAATTTATGACAGTAAGCCATCCAATCCGTTACGCCGCAATGTAATTCCGGTTGTGGAAGAATTACTTACATGCAGCAGCGAACAATCTGACCCTTTACATGAGAAAGAATCATCTCCTGTTAAAGGTATCGTACACAGATATCCCGACAGGGTTCTTTTTACTGTTACACAGGTCTGTTCAAATTATTGCAGGTATTGTACACGTTCACATTCTGTAGGAAAGCTTGATAAACTTGGCAGACAGGATTTTGAAAAGGCATTTAATTATATAGCTAATCATAAGGAAGTCAGGGATGTTCTTATCAGTGGCGGTGATCCGCTTACGTTGAATGATGAGACCCTCGATTATATTCTTTCGAATATAAGGCGCATTGAACATGTTGAGATAATAAGGATAGGAACCAGGACACCTGTGGTATTGCCACAACGTATTACAGATAACCTGATCAGCATCCTGAAAAAGTATCAGCCGTTGTTTCTTAGTCTGCACTTTATGCATCCTGACGAAATAACAGAAGAGTGTTCAAAAGCATGTAATAAACTTGCTGACGGAGGTTTCCCTCTTGGAAGTCAGACAGTGCTTCTTAAAGGGATAAATGATAATACTCCGGTTATGATGGAACTTATGCACAAATTGCTGAAAATAAGGGTACGACCATATTATCTGTATCAGTGTGACCTTATCCCGGGTTCAGGACATTTCAGAACAACCGTTAAAAAAGGACTTGAAATAATGAAAGGACTGAGAGGATTCACAAGTGGTTATGCTGTTCCGACATTTGTTATTGACGCCCCTGGCGGTGGAGGAAAAATTCCATTGTTACCTTCTGATTATGTGGTTGAACATGATGAAGAGCATATTGTAATGCGCAACTACAAAGGTGTGCTATGTGAATATCCGGAAAAATAGTACTCAGATGAAAATTGGTTTGACGTTTGATCTTCGGTCATGGTATATTGACCGCGGATATTCAATGGAGGAAACTGCCGAATTTGACAAGCAGGAAACTGTTGATGCTCTCGAAAATTCATTGAAAATGATGGGGTATGAAACAGAACCCATAGGGAACACCTTTCAGTTAATTGAAGCTCTGGCAAAAGGCAAGAGATGGGATATCGTATTTAATATTACTGAAGGATTGTACGGGGACGGAAGGGAATCTGTGGTCCCGGCTATCCTTGATCAGTATAAAATACCTTATGTGTTTAGTGGCCCTGTAATAATGGGATTATCACTTAACAAGCACATTGCAAAACTTGTTGTGGCTGCAGCCGGGGTTCCCGTGAGCCCGGGCTGTCTTGCTACAGAACTGAAAGATCTCGACAGGTGCTCACTTAAATATCCGCTGTTTGTAAAACCTGTATCAGAAGGTACAGGAAAAGGCATTACAGAGAAAAGCATTGTCAATTCCCCTGTTGAACTTCATGCAATGGTTGAATGGATACTTAGCGAGTTCAATCAGCCAGCGCTGATTGAAGAATATCTGCCCGGAAGAGAATTTACAGTGGGTATAGTAGGGTCAGGCGACGAAGCTGTGGCAATTGGCGGAATGGAGGTGATTTGTGCTAACAACCTACCCTATTCTGTTGAAGTAAAGGAAAACTATCAGAACTACTGTAAATATGCTCCTTTATCTGATGACATTATTGATGAATGTAAATCTGTTGCACTACGGGCATGGAAAGCATTGGGAGCAGTAGACGCGGGAAGAATTGATCTTAAAGCAGATCGTGATAACAGGATATGCTTTATTGAAGCAAATCCCCTTGCCGGTCTTAACCCGGTTCATTCTGATCTTCCGATTCTGTCACGGATGTATGGCGTTGAATACCAGACATTGATGGAGATGATAATGAAGAGTGCCATAAAAAGGATAACGGGTAAGGACTGAATATGAAAAGATGTTGCATAATATATAATGAGCCTCAGGAGGGAGCTCTGGCTGACGAGCTTGATGTTCTTGACCAGGTTGCTTTTATTGAACAACACCTTAAGGATCTAGGCATTACCGTTTATCGGAAAGGGATTACCAAACAGTTTATGGATGAGATAGCTGTTCTGGCGGCAGAGAAACCCGATTTTGTTTTTAATCTTGTTGAATCGATAAACAATAAGGGAGAACTGAACTATTTTGTTCCTGCCCTTCTCAATATGTACTCTATTCCCTATTCAGGCAATCCGCTTGAAGCACTATTTATAACAACCAACAAAACACTTGCAAGCAAAATAATGAAAGATGCAGGGATAAATAATCCTGCATCATATAAGCCTTCGCAGTATAAATCTCTGAAGCCGGGAAGAAAATATATTGTGAAACCAATATGGGAAGATGGTTCTATGGGCATTACTAAGGAATCGGTGTTTGTATGCGAATCGGGTTACGAGGAAAAATTAAAAAGCCTTGATGATTCACATTGGTTTATTGAAGATTTCATCGATGGCCGCGAATTTAATATAAGTATTCTCGCCGGAAACAACGGCCCGGAAGTTATGCCTCCGGCAGAGATTGTCTTTGTCAACTATGACGAAAACAGACCAAGAATAATAGATTTCAAGGCAAAATGGGAAATGGATAGCTTTGAATATGTCAACACTGTGAGGGAATTTCCTAAGCT
>DAOQAX010000202.1:0-4019 GCA_035354395.1 Bacteroidales bacterium
TCAAATCACTCATATCACTTTTACAATGCAACATCACTGTAACATCAGACCTGTTCCCGTAATTCTCATTCCACTTTAAACCGCTCTGCATCTGCATAAGGTTATTAAGAGTGATGGTTCTTCTTTCGTCTTTCTTCCATTCTTCAATATCTACCGGTTTATTTATGTCAACCTTTCCCTCCTTTACAAGTATTCCGACAAGAGCATTTGTAAAGCTTTTGGCCATCGACCAGCTTAAGAACCGGGTATTCTTGTTAAACTGAGGTTTATAAGCTTCTGCTACCGGAATACCTTTATGTACAACCATAAATGCAAAAGCATTCCCCTTATAGCCATCGTCATTAATCAGTCTTTTTGCTATTTTATTAAGAGCAACCTTGTCAATACCTGTTGCCGAATCAGGTATTATGTCTCCCAGTGGCCATGAAATGGTATCCTGCATATATCCAGGCCTGATGTCTGCCGGATATTTATCGTGACGCAGAATTTCTTCCTCCTTATCTCTTATTAAAGTTACTCCGAATCCTTCTCTGTAAATTGCTTTAGACCTGCCCCATAGAAAATTACTTGTAACACTCTTATCTTCAGAGTTTACTTTGTTATTTGCAAACCTGATAAATGAAAAATTCAGATCTGTTTTTTCCACATCATTTTGATCCCTTTGCGAGACAAAAACTGCAGATCCGAGATTCTTGGCAGCATACCCGGTAATTATCGGAAGCAATGAATTGATGTATATCACCGAACTGATAAGAAATGATGATATCAGAACTGCAATAACACCGTAAAGCACTCTTTTTCTTGTCATTATGGACTGCTTTTAATATTTTCGCAATGGAAATATTATTGACACACTGTCTTGGGCACTCATAGTAAAATGAACTGCAGTACTCTTCCTTCACTTACTTCCTGACTATTCCTATACCCGGCCGATCAGGTAACATTATTTTCCCATCGACTATCTTTAGTCCGTCAAATACATCATTGTCGATCAACAGGTTTCCATCGAGATCAGCCCAGTCTACCAAAGGAGAAAGCTGCGCGGCAGCAGTTACTGCGCATGATGTTTCAGTCATGCAGCCAATCATCACTTTCATGTCGAGTGCTCTCGCCATTTTAATCATGGTATATGCAGAGAGCAATCCTCCGCACTTCATAAGCTTTATGTTAATACCACTATATATCCCTTGAACCTTTTTTACATCGGAAACTGTCTGCAACGATTCGTCAGCAATTATCGGTAAAGGGCTGTTTTGTGTCAGCCAGCCGATATCGTCAATAAATTTTTTAGGCATAGGCTGTTCCACAAACACAACACCCTGCTCCTTCAGCCAGCTAACCATATCAAGCGCCATACTCCTGTCGGTCCAGCCCTGATTTACATCAACACAGATTGGTTTATCTGTTTCACTTCTTACCGTCTGAATCATCTCCCTGTCATTACCCTGACCAAGTTTTACCTTGAGTATCTTATAGGGCCTGGCTTCCCTGACTTTTTCCCTGACTATTTCCGGTTTATCTATGCCTATTGTGTATGAAATGTTTGGTGTATGTTCCGGATTAAGTCCCCATATTCTGTACCACGGTTGTTTCATTAGCTTCCCAACAAGGTCGTGAAGTGCAATATCAACTGAAGCTTTGGCTGCATAGTTGCCTGGTGCCAGCTGATCGACATAAGTCAGTATTTCTTCCATGAAGAAAGGGCTCTCAAACTTTGAAAGATCGACTAACTTAAGAAATGAGGTTACAGATTCATAACTCTCACCCAGATATGGTGGCATTGAAGCTTCTCCATAACCTGTGACATTATCAAATTCAATTTCAGTAAGCATTGCGGGAGTAACTGTCCTCGATCCGGATGCAAGTGTAAAAACATGTTTCAGATGCAGTTCATAAGGTTTGAACCGGAATGTCATTCCGGAGGTTTTTCCTTTAATAACCGGTATCTCAGGATAGCCTAATGATAAATATGAAAAACCAGCACTTCCGGCAATCACTCCACAATCTTTTATGAAATTTCTTCTTGTTTTCACTTTAGAATAGTTTTGAAATTGAAAGTATGAATATTGAATTTGATGCTTTTAGTACCATAAATGATTCCTTACCGGTACAATACCAGGATCGTTGGCTGTTCCAATAATCCGCCTTGCAACCTTAAATGAACTTTTCCTGTAACCGCTGTAATTGGTTCTTGCAGAATCAAGACTATTAATCTTAACTCTTCCTGAGGAATGAATATACTCGCTGTCACCAATATACATTGCAACATGTGTAATATGTTCTGATCCGAAGAATAGAAGATCTCCCTTTTTCAGTTTATCATATCCGTTTGAAATATCTATGGAAAGACCATGTTCTGCCTGCAAAGAGGCATCACGGGAAAGGATAAAACCGTTCATGAAATAAACTGCCTTTGCAAAACCGCTGCAGTCAACCGCTTTGGTTGAAGAAGCTCCCCATAAATAAGGCAGGCCAAGAAACCTTGATGCTGTTCTGCAGACACTCTCTTCAGTGCAGGGTACCGTTGTTTTCCAGACATTAAAATCCAGTATATCTTTTCCCCTTACATAACCTTCCCTGCCGTCGGGTAATTCTGCTAAAACGTGACCTTTCGATTCTCCTTTTTTCACAAGGATAGATCCGGCTACAATATCTCCAACTAATCCTGATTCATCAGGAGATGAATATATATAGCCTGTATTTTCAAGAAATATAAGCCTTTCTGATTTTTTCCAGTTTGAAATTTCAGTCTCATTCATTAACTCTACACCTGATTTTTCAGTCCAGGCAATATAATTATCGGGTGTTTGTACCAGTATCCAGGAATCCCCATCTTTAAGAACTTTCATTGGAGTTCCCAGAAGCGCCTGTGATGCCATTTCTGCCGCATGGTCAGGTTCCATCCTGAGATTGATGACACTAAGTGTAGCTAATCCCCAAGATTTTTTAATCAATGTAGTATCGGGAAGGATCGAAATACTATCTATTATTGTAACATTCTGCCCTTTTAATGCATTTAATATCTCGTTTTTTGCCTCAGGAACAGTAGTTTCACCTTTAAGGATTATAGTTTCCCCGCTCCCATTGGTTGCAGTTATGGAGCAGATTCCTTCCCGATGGTCAGGTACCCACTTTTCAGAAATCTTATCTATTTGAGCCTGTTTATCAGCGATTAAAGAAGATTGCTGACATCCTGTCAAAAAAAATAAAATTGTTGACAGAAATCCGATAATAAAGAAAAACCGTTTCATTTCGCTAGTTTCGTTCAATAAAAAACATCTGCATAGACTTCAAATATACAACATTTTGGATGGTTTTAGAAAAATGAAAAGAAATCCATATAGTGTTTTCCCCTACCCTTTTATGGCATGTCAGCCTATAAATGTATCTGTTAATGAACTATTTCTGTTCAAAAATTATTAAACTTGCACTGTACTTATCAGAAAATCTAACGACTTATGTATCAGATTCAAAGATCCACCCTTCAGTTCCTCTCAGATATTAAGAGGCATAATGATAAGAAATGGTTCGCACAGAACCGGGACAGGTACGACGAAGCAAAAACAAACTACGAGTCATTTGTTCAGGGAGTTATTGACGAGATTTCATCTTTTGATCCGATACTGAAAGGACTGGAGGCAAAAAGCTGTACCTACAGAATAAACCGCGATATCAGATTCTCAAACGACAAGACAATTTACAAAAGTCACTTTGGAGCATACATAGTCCGTGGTGGAAAAAATAACGGAGATAAGTTTGCCGGCTATTATATTCATATTGAGCCCGGAGCAAGCCTGGTTTGCGGAGGTGCATATATGCTTCCCACACCATGGTTGTCAGCAATAAGAGAAAAGATAGATGAAGAACCTGAAGAGTTTTTAAAGATCATCAATGCAAAGGATTTTATTAAATACTTCGGAAAGCTGGAAGGTGAAAAATTAAAAAAAGCCCCTAAGGGCTACCCGTCAAATCATCCTCATCTGGATCTGCTTAAGTTCAAAAGTTATCTTGCTGTAGAA
>DAOQAX010000203.1:0-3883 GCA_035354395.1 Bacteroidales bacterium
GGCAGGGTAATGAAGCTGAACAGTGTTGTAATGGAAAAGAGGATAATTCCTATTAAGAGAATTAAAGGGTTTCTGGAAAGTAGAATAACCCCTAAAAGCAATATCCACTGTATCCAGTTGGATGCAAAGCTCACAACAGGAACAAGTTTGGATCTGAGTGTCAGCCACGAATAGGCAACCTCGTGCTGTACTGCGTGCCCTGTCTCGTGTGCAGCCACTGCAGCGGCAGCAACACTGTTACCATTATACACCTCAGAGCTGAGATTAATGGTTCTGTCTACCGGGTTATAATGATCTGTAAGAAAACCCTGAACACTCTGAACCTTTACTCCAAGGATATTATTGTCGCGAAGCATCTTTTCAGCAACGTCCCTTCCGGTCATGCCGTTTGCAATAGGGACCTTGGAGAATTTTTTAAACTTTGATTTCATTCTGGCGCTGACGATCCAGCTTATGAGTAAGATCCCTAATACTATCCAGATAAAACTTGGATGTTCAATCATTGTAATCATAATAGTTGTATAGTTTTAAAATATTCTGATCAAAACATGGACCAAAACCGTAAAAACAAAATTCTGTGTCATTTTGTCATTAATACAGAAACAATTGTAAAATAAGTTTTCAATCCGTTAAATTTGCCGCATATGGGCAAATTCATCACAAAGATATTATCTTTTCTTCTTTTGGTACCGGTTTATTTTTATCGTTGGTTCATTTCACCCATTACACCGGCTTCCTGCAGACATGTTCCAACCTGCTCAAAGTATGCAATCACCGCTATAAAGACACATGGTCCGTTCAGGGGTGTTATAATGTCCACAGAGAGAATATTGAGGTGCCGCCCGGGAGGGACGCATGGTTATGACCCGGTCCCGGGATTTGTTTTTAGACGCTACAGGCCATTTTCTTTCAGACGTTATCCTCTTTGCAACAGGTTGAAGGATCACGATTAAAAGTTAAGCTTCTCACGCAGCGTCTTATATCCGCTGCGGCTGACAGGGATCTTTTCTCCTGAGCTTAGAACCGCAACATAATTATCCTTGCTGTATGGTTCCAGGCGGGTGATTTTCTCCAGGTTGACAATGTAGGAACGATGAACCCTCAGAAATGACGAGGAAGGAAGATTATCTTCATAATACTTCATTGTCTGCTGCTTAAGGGCTTTGCCTTCATTATAGTAAATCATTACATAATCATCTTCTGCCCCGATATAAGAAATGTTAGCCAGAGGGATTATTTTAATACCTGATCCTTTTCTGATGACAATTCGTGTGATTGGGCCCTCTTCCTCAGGCTTGTGAGCAATCAGGGCATCAATAGGATTTGTTTTTGGCTCCTTTTTGTTTATTCGCTCAATTGCTTTATTCAATGCTTCATCGAGCCTGTTTTTTGAAAAAGGCTTAAGCAGGTAGTCAATTGCATTGAGCTCGAATGCTTTTATTGCGTACTGATCAAATGCGGTGGTAAATATAACCTGCGGCCTTTCGTCAAGCACTTCGATAAGTTCAAACCCTGAGAGCTTGGGCATCTGTATGTCCAGGAAAATAAGATCGGGCTTATTTTCCTTTATCTCCTTCAGCCCGCAGAAACCGTCTGAACACTCGCAGATAATATCTATTTCAGTCCGGTCTTTAAGCATATGTCTTAGCAACTCTCTTGCCGGAGCTTCATCTTCAATTATTATAGTTTTAATCTTTTCCATTTATGTCAATCTTACAGAACTATTTATTATTCTCACTTTTATAAGGAAACGTAAGTGTCACTGTAAAACTCTCTTCTGTCTGCCGGACTTTCACCCATGATTCCTTGCCATAAAAGAGCTCCATCCTCTTTTCAACGTTCGACAGTCCTGTTCCTGTTCCTTTTCTGCCCGAGATCACTCCCGAGTCCAGAGTGTTAAAAACGGAAAGCACAATATTACCTTTCTCATAAAAAGCTGTTGTTTTTATCAGGATACAGCCAGTGGATTCGTACACTCCGTGTTTAATTGCATTTTCAAAGAGAGGCTGCAGCAACATTGCAGGCAGTTGCGCATTCATGCATTTTTCAGGTATTTCTTCACTAAAGACCAGTCGTTCACTGAATCTTATTTTTTCAATGTCGAGGTAAAGCCTGGCGTTTTCAAGCTCCTGTTTCAATGTTACGGGTTGCTCATTTTTACGGGAGAGAGAATAACGCATGAACTCCGACAGTTTGACTATCATCTCTCTGGCTTTTGAGGGATCGCTAACCGTGAGTGAGCTTATTGAATTAAGGCTGTTAAACAGGAAGTGAGGGTTAAGCTGTGTTCTGAGCAGTTTAAGTTCGCTTTCTTTAACCATTGCCTCAAGCTGAGCCTGACGGGACGCTTTTTCTGCGAGCCTGACAGCGCTGTGGAGGAGAAAATATGTTAAGATTATTACGCCATAAAGAAGTACTCCGGCTGCAATCCTATAGGATATGGTATTATTCCATAAATCTCCGTAGTCGTTTTTATCGGGGAAGAATGACCCCACAATAAGCCTGGTGGAAGCAATCCAGATGTAGACTATCAGTGCTCCGATCACAATAAAATTGATAAAGACAGCTACATCAACCTTTCCGGGAGATCTCAGGACTGTAAGAGGGAACCAGATAAACAGGCCAATTATTCCCAGCAATGCCATTGATATAAATCCGTCGGCCAGAGCCAGAGCCAGAGGAATGTTATAAACAAAGTAAAAAAGAAGAGACTGGCCTGCGGCAAGAACAGCCCAGGCCAGCCACCAAATGGTTAAACGTGATCCTTTCGAAAGAATAGGATGTTTCATCTGCTATTTGAAGCATTTAATTTCTCCGCCACCAAAGATAACAATACCTTTAATTACAAGTCGCTTTGACGGATCTCTCTGAATGTCTCCCCTGAATTTGCGTGAATCGGAAAAGCCTCCCAATATAGGGGTAATCTCAAGGGTTACATCCCATTCTTCAGGAATAATGAAAGTGACTCCACCAAAAACGCATGTTACTTCAATTGAACTGACGCCGGGAGCCAGATGACACTTTGTCAGATCCACCTCTCCGCCACCAAATACTGCAGTGAATTTTCCACCTGAAAAATTGTCACTTATGAGCTGGCGTTCAGCGCCGCTGAAAACATTTACATAATCAATCATATCTGCCTTGTCTGAGGATGTAAATGAGGCAAAGACCTCCTTTTTTCTGCGCGATCCGATTATCATCAGAATACCTATTATTATGAATAATGCCGGCCAGAAGAAATTGAACGGAGAGAAGAAGTCGTTGAATAATTCAAGCAGTAAAAAGAATCCGCCAACAGACATCATTACAATACCCGGTGTTCTATTTGATGATCCTGCAAACACAACAAGTCCTATTGCAATGAGCAGCATCTGCCAGCTGAAAACAATATCACTGATAAAATGATCCAGCCCGGGAGGTAACATGGTAGTTTTCTTAACTATTAAAATTGCTCCTGCCACTATCAGAAGCAGACCAATCATTAACCTGTTGGAATTCTCGGTATGACTGTGTTTCATTTCGTTGTTCGAATCCATGATATTATTTATTTAATTGTTTTTCCAATGTCTTCTGCAACGGAATGGTCGCAGTATAAGATCGAGGCCGGCCAGTACCAGAATGGAAGGCCAGAATATTGTTTTTACAATTGCCGGTATTTCAATTGACATATCCGGAAGGAGAAAGTAAAATCCAATTGCAAACAATATAAGAGAGAAGACCAGTTTAAGGTCCATAAGTGCCATTATTCCTCCAAAGAGCAAGATCATCTGCCATTTGAAGTACTCATGGGGATCTCCCAGGCCAAGAATGTCCAGTCTTATACCCAGGAGAACCACTCCGATTGCAATAAAAAATTTTCCAAGTCCAATCAAACCATTTGTTT
>DAOQAX010000204.1:0-3875 GCA_035354395.1 Bacteroidales bacterium
ATTCAGTTCGATTGATGGATTTGAATATACGATAGTCTCTTCCGAAAACAACAACGGGAATCTTGACCTATATTATCTTAAAAATCAACCCTTCTACAGTTCATCATCATCTGTTGTGGACGGGCCGTATCCTGTCAGACTTCTGAACACCGGTTATGATGATGCATATATCTGTTTTGATGCTGATCTTGATACTGTATATTTTATATCAAATCAGGGTGGCGATTTTGATATTCTCCTGCACCCAAAACCTACCGGAAAGGATATATCTTCATGGTTTAATCTTGATTATGAAGCATCAGTCAAAGCTGATAGCATTAACAGTACCAGCGACGACAAATGTCCGTATATACATGAAAATATTATGGTATTTACATCTAACCGTCCAGGCGGACTGGGGGGCTATGATCTGTACTATTCTCTCTTTAAAAACGGTAAATGGAATTCACCTGTTAACTTTGGACCCGGTATCAATACATCAGCAGATGAGTACCGGCCAGTGCTCGGATATGATGCCGCTTTTACCAATCTCTTTTTGATGTTCTCATCAAACAGAAGTGGTGGAAAAGGAGGGTTTGACCTCTATTTCACCGGTGTTGAACTTTCCAAATAATTGTCAGAGACTAAAAACCTTTCAATCCTTTTCTGCAGCAAGAAGAGTATTGCGCAGGAGAGAAACTCTGGTCATAGGTCCGACTCCTCCCGGTACGGGAGTGATGTAAGAACATTTTGGGGCTACATTTTCAAAATCGACATCACCCACAAGTCTATAACCTGATTTTGCCTCAGGGCATTCTACGCGTGTGGTACCAACATCAATGACCACTGCTCCCACTTTTACCATGTCAGCAGTAATGAATGCGGGAGAACCAATAGCAGCAATGATAATATCAGCTTTTGATACAATATCTTTTATATTTTTGGTACGACTGTGCACAACAGTAACTGTTGCATCCATGCCTTTCTGCGAAAGAAGAATACTGACAGGCCTTCCCACAATATTACTGCGCCCTATAACCACACAATACTTGCCTGATGTTTCAATCCTGTACCGTTTAATAAGTTCAACAATACCAAATGGAGTTGCCGGAAGATAACCATTAAGACCTATTACCATTTTCCCTATATTGACGGGATGAAATCCGTCTGCATCTTTCCCGGGATCGATAGCTTCAATAATTCTGTTCTCTGAAATATGACCAGGTAACGGCAACTGAACAATAAAGCCGTCAACATCGTTGTCGTCATTAAGTTCATGAATCTTTGCAAGCAATGTTTCTTCTGAAACATCATTTCCAAAACGAATAAGAGCAGACCTGAAGCCAACCTCATCACAATCTTTAAGTTTGTTGGCAACATATGTCTCGCTTGAGCCATTATTGCCTACCAGGATTGTTACCAGGTGAGGGACTTTCTTTCCTGCTTCTTTAAGTTTTTTCACCTCCTCTGAAATCTCTTTTTTTATTTCAGATGCGACTTTTTTACCATCAATAATTTTATACATACCAGGGATTATTTTTTGCCCATAAGTCTGGCAACGTTACCATTCTTAGTCATCATTTTCATCATCCTGCGTGTTTCGTCGAATTGCTTAAGAAGCTTATTAACTTCCTGAACACTTGTTCCGCTTCCGGTTGCAATTCTTTTGCGCCGGCTGCCATTCAGAACCACCGGGTTTACCCTTTCTTCAGGGGTCATGCTTCTGATAATTGCCTCAATGCCTTTAAAAGCATTATCATCAATATCAAGATCTTTTACAGCTTTGCCTACTCCGGGGATCATCGACATCAGATCTTTCACATTACCCATTTTCTTTATCTGCTGGATCTGATTAATAAAATCATTAAAATCGAACTGATCCTTGGCTATTTTCTTCTGAAGTTTTCTGGCTTCTTCAGTGTCATATTGTTCCTGTGCTTTTTCAACAAGTGATACTATATCGCCCATTCCGAGGATCCTGTCTGCCATCCTTTCAGGATAAAAGATGTCGAGAGCGTCCATTTTTTCACCGGAACTGACAAACTTAATAGGTTTGTTTACGACCGATTTGATAGAGAGAGCTGCACCACCCCTGGTATCACCGTCAAGTTTTGTAAGTACTACACCATCAAAGTCGAGCCGTTCATTGAACTCTCTGGCAGTATTAACAGCATCCTGACCAGTCATGGAATCAACCACAAACAGAATCTCATGCGGATTTACAGCATCTTTTACTGAAGATATCTCTTTCATCATCTCTTCATCGACCGCAAGTCGTCCTGCGGTATCAATGATTACGAGATCGTGCCCTTTTAATTTTGCCTCTTTGATGGCATTCCGGGCAATAACTACAGGATTCTTGTTTCCTTCTTCAGTATAAACGGGCACCTCAACCTGAGATCCTATAACTTTCAACTGTTCAATAGCTGCAGGTCTGTAAACGTCACCGGCAACAAGCAAAGGATTTTTTCCCCTTTTGGTCTTTACCCATTTAGCAAGCTTTCCGCTGAAGGTCGTTTTACCGGAACCCTGGAGACCGGCAATCAATATTACTGCCGGATTAATCTTAATATTAATATCAGTCTTGTCGCCACCCATCAGCTGTGCCAGTTCATCGTGGACGATCTTAACCATCATCTGTGATGGATTCACTGACTTAATGACCTCCTGTCCTAAAGCTTTTTGCTTTACAGTATCGGTAAATTGCTTGGCAATCTTAAAGTTAACGTCTGCATCGAGCAAAGCCCTGCGAACCTCTTTAAGTGTTTCAGCAATATTGATTTCTGATATTCTGCCTTGTCCTTTAAGAAGTTTAAAGGATTTCTCGAGCCGTTCACTTAAATTTTCAAACATAAATTATCTGATAAAAATTATAGTAATATTTTACATTCTTTCAGGCATTTCAATACCTAGCAACCACATTCCTGCCTGTAAGATCCCACTTGTAACCTTCGACAGTACCAGTCTGATATTTCTTACATCCGGATCTTCTTCTCCCAGAATTGAATAGTCATGATAGAACTGGTTATATTCCTTTGAAAGATCATAACAATAATTGGCAATGACAGCAGGGCTATATCCGGTAGCTGCGGCAGAAACAGATTCTGAAAACCTTCTCAACAGTTTAACAAGCTCTATCTCCTTTGCTCCAATTTTTGTTTCCGTCAATTTCACTTTCTGAACATCAATTCCCAACTGTTCTGCTTTCCGGAATACTGATTTGATACGGGCATATGTATATTGTATAAAAGGCCCGGTGTTACCATTGAAGTCAATCGATTCGGCCGGATTAAATGTCATATTCTTCCGGGGATCAACTTTAAGAATATAATATTTAAGAGCACCTAAACCTATTTTCCTGTAAACATCCTCTTTTTCTTCATCTGAAAAATCAGACAGTTTTCCCAATTCCAGTGATACTTCCCTGGCCGTCTCTTCCATTTCTTTTATCAGGTCATCAGCATCCACTATGGTTCCTTCGCGTGATTTCATTCTGCCTTCAGGAAGCTCAACCATGCCATAAGAGAAATGGATCAGTCCATCAGCCCATTTATAACCCATTCTTTTAAGAATAGCCTTGAGTACCTGGAAATGATAATTCTGCTCATTTCCTACAACATAAATGCTTTTACTGAAGTTATATTCATTGAATCTGTCGACAGCGGTTCCAAGATCCTGAGTCATATACACCGTTGTTCCGTCAGAACGGATAAGCAGTTTCTGATCAAGACCATCAGGAGTAAGATCGGCCCAGATGGAACTGTCAGCGTTCTGATACAGAATATTCTTCTCAAGGGCATCAAGAACTATTTCTTTTCCCAGTTTATAAGTATCTGATTCATAATAAATACGGTCAAAATCCACCCCAAGCATCTTATAAGTATCGTCAAAACCGG
>DAOQAX010000205.1:0-3856 GCA_035354395.1 Bacteroidales bacterium
GCTGATCGCTGCCGCTATCTCTTCTTCACTCGCCAGGTCTGTTTTGCTGAGGACCAGGACTGGTTCAATGTTTGATGAATAGCAGATTGACAAGTATCTTTCAAGCCTGTTTATATTGAAATTATTATTTATTGCCTGAATGATAAATGCTGTATCAATATTTACTGCAATGATCTGTGAATCACCCGGTTTTCCTACTGCCTGTCTTTTGAGAACCGTTTTCCTTGGAAGTATCTCATGAATGATTGCCAGGTCAGAGTCATGAATTTTCATTGCTACCCAGTCACCGACGGCAGGGAAGTCAGTTCTTGATTTTGCAGTGAATCTGAGATTACCGGTAATTTCGGCTTCATACTCTCTTTTACCGTCTGAGACAATGTATCGTTCCCTGTGTTCCTGGGTAACTCTTCCTGGTGAAAAGTCTGAAAGCTGTTTTTTTTTGAAGTACTCAGAATACTCTTTATATATGTCTGATTCTTTCACAATCATATCAGTTTTCTATTACCGATGTTTTATTTCTTTTTGCATAATCTTTTTCCACGAGCGATCTTTTGTTACCAGATCCATGCGAAGGAAGGAAGAGTTCACATTCTGTTCTGAGCAATTTTCCCCAGCTTTCTAAAAGTTTATCCTGGTCCGATGCAAAGGGTGGAAATACACTCCACCAGAAGATTCCGAACATTGTGTCTCCGACTAATGCAATTTCGTTATCGATTATTATACTTATTGAACCCAGAGTATGTCCGGGTGTATGCATTATATTTCCCTTAACACCATATCCTGACAGGTCAAATGAATCATCGACGGTCTGGTCGCAATTGCAAGCTGAATACTTTCCGATAGCCTGAAACTTTTTCGATATTAAACTAACAATGAATCTTGTAAAAATATTTGTTCCTTCAGGAATAATATTGTCTCCCGCACTCAGATACTTCGCTTCAGTCTGATGAATAATAATCCTGGGTTTAAAAATGTCTTTAATTCTTGCGGCATTTGCGGTATGGTCGAAATGTGAATGCGTAAGAATCAGCAGGTCAATGTGTTTAACCTGAAGTTTTTCCAGTCTTTTCTGAAAGAATCTCCACATGAACTCCGTGCTTGTATCGACGAGGATATTTATACGGTCGGTCGAAATAAGAAAGACATTACTCCGACCGGAAAGAAGCCGCACGATTTTATAGCCTCCTTTTGTTATCCATGTTTTCATATGAGTTCTTTGCCTTTCCTGATTCCATTACCTGAGTAACCAAATCCTCAATGATGTTTATATTGTTCGGATAAGGGTGTTTAGAGCCCGGGAAATTTCAACAATCTTTTCACAATCGACAATCTCAGGATTGTCTTTTTTAGTATGGGTAATATCCTGATCGGCGATATTATCTATGAACCATTTCGATGAAACTGCGATTGCAGGAATGCCGTACTGCAAAAAAATACCATGATCACCCTGGAACCATTGGACACCTTCGCTTATTTCTTTATAATCACCGATAACCTTTCTTGCCTGCTGAAGGATATTTTCGGGCAGATTGAAAAGTGAAAATGCAGATGGTCCTTCCTTATATCCGGCTCCATCTATATTTATGTTCAGGATCATATTTTGGAAGCTTTCCTGATTTTCTGAAATATAGTTCATCTGTCCGGGCACCGCGTAGTAGTCCTCACCATTAAAAGCAACTATTTCAATGAATTTGTTTCCATTGTAATCTTTAAGCAATTCTGATAGTAATATCAGGGTAATTACACCAGTTGCGTTATCGATTGCTCCTGGAGTACCCTTCTTGGCATCAATATGGGCTGAGACCACTATCCTGGGAGAGTTTTCATCGCCTTTCCTGCCGATTACGTTATAGCCTTTCGCTGGTATTCTCGTTGATATGGACTCCAATATAATTGTCTTACCGATTTCAGGAATAAGTCCAGAGCCTTCTTCTTCTGTCATGTATACCGATGGGATATTAAAATCTCCATCTTCGATCAGCGGGAAAGGGTATACACCACCTGCTAACGCGGCGTTTCTGCCTGTCGCACATATTATTGCTTTTGCTCCGCTATTCTCAAGAAGCGTTATTATCTTTTTATGTTCTTCGGGATTATAAAAGATAAAATTTTTGGGCATCAATTGTTCTTTTGCAATTTCTCCATGAAGGAAGATAACCTTATTCCCCGCATCGATTTTTGATAATTCTTCGATTGTTGAAGCTGATACTAATGTCCCTTGACCTCTGAATCCGTTGGAATATGGGCTGACAAGTGCATTGATAATTAACTCACCCGATTTGATCTTAGCCCCGTTCTCCTCCCAGTCAATTGCATCGAATTCATTCATCAAAGTTTCCCAGCCACGCGATGATAGCTCTTTCTCGAGGAAGAATGTAGCTTGCCTGTTACCCTCACTGCCTACACAGCGTTCAGCAATATCAACACAAAGAGTATTAAGATAATCCTTGCATTTTTGATGGAGAAAACTGTCTCTCATTGAGTATAAATCATTCTTTGATTATTACTCACAAATGTAATGATTCCGGATGAGTAAGGCGAAAGAGTACGGTATAACCTGGAATTTAAAGATAAGGGAAGACTATAAAAGAGCTTTCTAATCTTAATCAGCCTGAGATTTTTTTGTATTTACTCTTATTTTCCTCGACTCTGAATCTTACGATTTCCCTTATGAGGTTATATGGTATTGGTTTATTAATGGGGAATTGAACTGATCCCTTCCCATGTTTGAATTTCGCCAGCTCATCTCTAAATTCAGAATGCCCGCTGGGTGTTGCATAAAGTCCGATATGATTCTTAAATCCTGCAAAATATATAAGTGTTTTTCCAAAAGTTTTATATGATGGCATATTGTAGGCAATACTTTCCTCTGCATCTGGTGCATATCTGAGAATTATGTTTCTGATCCTGGTAAGTATTTTTTGAATGTTTTTCGGATGACCGGCTATATACTCATTTACTTCCTTCATGGTATTTCTGATTTTCAGAGTCTGTTAATTCCAGGAGCAATTATTTAATCTATTTTGTGTTTCTATAATGGTTTGAAGAATACAAGATAAAAGGAAGGATTGCCCTGACAAAACAGGGACAATCCTTCTTTCATTATTTATACCTTTTTCCCGATATAGAAAACATAGCCATAAAACTCTTTATACTTGTAATATAGTTCAGTTTCGTATCGTTGGTAAGCGACAAACTCTTCAGCAGCTTTATTCCCCTTATATTTCTTAAGGAAAGCTTCCTGCACAGTGATTTGTGGAGTATAAAATTGTTCAGTCCAACAATTTTCAGGAAGGATAAAGGTCGCAACAGGAATATATCCTGTAGATTGAATCAGAGCGACTTTATTTGCAACAGTGTCTATTTCCGGATATGCATCCAGCCAGAAATCTTCAATCTCAGCAGGACGTTTTTCGGTAAACCACGATGCTTCAGAAACAGCAATGTAGCCTCCTTTCTTGAGGAATTGATTCCACTCTTTCAATCCTCGTTCAAAACCTATGTTATATATGGCTCCTTCTGACCAGATTAAATCCAATTCTTCTTTTTTAAAAGTGAGGTTATCCATAGAACCAACAATTCCTCTGACTCTGTCCTGAAGCTCCAGTTTTGATGCATTGGCATTGAATAGATTTATAAAAGTCGGAAACAAGTCGACACCAGTAATATTTCCTGAAGAATTCTGGGCCAGAACCATTGTCTGACCACCGGTACCACAACCAATGTCAGCAACTTGAGATTCTTCTGTAATGTTTTCAATAAAACTCAGTGCTTTGATTGTAACTTCAGAACTTCCAGGCCCTTGCCGCTCCAGGCGCGAAAAATATTCGCAGATTAAATTGAAATCGAAATCGTG
>DAOQAX010000206.1:0-3819 GCA_035354395.1 Bacteroidales bacterium
CCTAATGTTACAATATTTATCTTTCTCCTGTTCACAAAAGTGTAAGTGGCTTCTAATTGCGTTTATGACTATTTTGTATTGAAAAGTGAATCAACAAATTCGAACCTGTTGAAGATCATGAGGTCTTCAAGTTTTTCTCCTATACCGATATATTTGACAGGTATTTTAAACTGATCGGAGATGCCTATAACTACTCCACCCTTTGCTGTTCCATCGAGTTTTGTTATTGCCATTGCAGTTACATTTGTTGAAGCGGTAAACTGCCTGGCCTGTTCAAATGCATTCTGACCTGTGGACCCGTCCAGCACCAGAAGTACCTCATGGGGAGCATCAGGAACAACTTTTTCCATAACTCTTTTTATTTTCGACAGCTCAGTCATAAGGTTGATCTTGTTATGAAGCCTTCCGGCTGTATCAATAATTACGACGTCGGCATTGCTTGAAACGGCTGATCTAAGAGTATCATACGCAACTGATGCAGGATCTGACCCCATTTGCTGCTTAATGATAGGGACTCCTACCCTGTCGGCCCATATCTGAAGCTGATCGATGGCAGCTGCACGGAAGGTATCAGCAGCGCCAATGAGAACATTTTTACCTGTCAGTTTATATTGATATGCAAGCTTGGCAATTGTCGTGGTTTTTCCAGCTCCATTTACTCCCACTACCATGATTACATACGGAGTGTTTTTTAACGGGGATGAAAAATCAGTATCAGAATCATTCTTGTTTTTCTCAAGCAGAGCAACAATCTCTTCTTTAAGAATTGTATTCAGTTCATTTGTGTTCAGATACTTATCTTTTGCGACTCTTGCTTCAATGCGTTCAATTATGTTTATGGTAGTTGCTACACCTACATCAGAGGAAACAAGTACTTCTTCCAGATTGTCAAGTACATCATCATCAACCTTTGTTTTTCCTGCGACGGCTCTTGACAGCTTATGGAAAACACTCTCTTTCGTTTTTTCAAGGCCCTTATTAAGGCTCTCTTTTTTATCTTTTCCGAGGAAACCAAGCAAAGCCATTAAGAAATAATTTTTTGAAACATGAATATAAAAAAAAGCTTCCTTCTGCTAAGAAGAAAGCCATCAATATTTTGTAAGTAATAAATAATGTTACTTCTTTGAAAAGAAGTCTTTAACATGATCATTATTAATGATCTCTTCTTTAAACTGATAAGCTCCGGACTTATCCGATTTAACCATTTTAATACATTTTGTAAATGCTTTTCCGGTTCCGGTCTTAAGTGTTGCAACAACTTTCTTTGCCATGGTTTATGCTTTTTTTACTTAATTTCTCTGTGAAGTGTGACTTTTTTAAGAAAAGGATTGTATTTCTTCCTTTCAAGACGGTCAGGAGTGTTTTTTCTGTTCTTAGTAGTAATGTATCTTGACATTCCTGGTACTCCGCTTTCCTTTTGTTCGGTACATTCCAGAATTACCTGTTGCCTGTTACCTTTAGCCTTCTTTGCCATCTTCTATACTAGTTTTAATAATTCAAAATGTAACCTTTTTCTTTAGCTTCCTTAAGGACAGGTGTAATACCATTTTTGCTGATAAGTCTTATACCTGCAGCTGAAACTTTAAGAGATATCCATCTTCCTTCTTCAGGAATGTAGTATTTCTTATTAAATAGATTAGGGCGAAATTTTCTTTTAGTCCTTCTCCTTGAGTGCGAAACGTTATTTCCGGTCATCGCCTTTTTCCCTGTAACCTGACAAATCTTTGACATTGATGTTTGTTTTATTTCTTAACTAACGTTTGTCTTTTTTAAACGAAGTGCAAAATACGTGATTTAATTCTTATTAAACAAATTATTACCTTACTTTTTTAACTATGTGCGATAAATTTTTATAATATACGAAATGCAGTTTAGCCGTTAATAATCTGCTTTCTTAAGAGGTTAAGTGCTGACAGGGAAAACCTTCTGATATTGGTGTTCCTGTCAAAGCCTAAAGTTACTTTTTCGGCAATAACTCCTTTTTCAGAGGCTACAGCCATCCAAAGGGTTCCTACAGGTTTCATTTCTGTACCTCCATCAGGTCCGGCAATTCCTGATGTGGCAACAGAATAGTCTGTATTGAATAACTTTTTGGCACCAGTTGCCATCTCTTTAACAACTTCTTCACTTACAGCACCAAATTTATCAATTAGTTCTTTTTTTACTCCAAGTATCTGTATTTTAACAGAATTTGCATAGGCAACTATGGAGCCGTTATAATAATCGGAACTGCCGTGAATGCTTGTCAGCATATGCGCAATTTCACCTCCGGTGCAGCTTTCAGCTGTCGAGACAGTTTTGTTTTTCGTTTTCAATAATTTCCCGATTATCATTTCGAGCAGTTCTTCATCTTCTCCATATATATATTCAGGTATTATTTTGTACAGTTTATCTACCTGAAAATTCAAATTACCTGACAGAATATTACGATCCTGACCAGTAGCTGTAAGTCGCAGTTTTATTATTCCAAATGCGGGAAGGTATGCAAGCTTTATGTTTTTTGGAAGTTCAGCTTCAAAATCAATGAGCGTCTCTGCCAGTTTGGCTTCAAACAAACCAAAAGTCATTATGTTTCTGTGAATTATGACCTGTGATGTAAAACGTTTATTTAGTTCAGGAAGTACATGTTCGGTCATCAGGTATTTCATCTCATGGGGTACTCCGGGCATAGAGACAAATATTGTTCCATCCTTTTCAAACCACATACCAGGGGCAGTTCCCTTTGCATTGGTGAGAACCTTGCATGATTCAGGCACATCGGCCTGGTGCCGGTTATTCTCGTTCATTGCAAAATTATTTCTGCGGATCATCTCTTCTAGCATTCTCAGTACCTCATCGTTTGTAATAAGTCTTGTATTGAAATACTCGCATAATGTCTGTTTGGTTATATCGTCACTTGTTGGTCCGAGTCCACCGGTTATCAGAACCACATCAGCTTTACCGGCTACCTCATTCAGCGCATAAATAATATCATCCTTTCTGTCGTGTATTGATGTAATTCGATACACATCAAATCCCGACTTACTCATTTCCGCACCAATCCAGGCTGAGTTTGTGTCAACCGTCTGTCCTATCAGGAGCTCATCTCCTATTGTTATAATTGCTGCTTTCATTATTTGAACATTAAACTTATTCACAAAAATATATTATGTAAATTCAACTGGCAATTAATATCAGAGAAATGAACAGAGACAGAGAGATAAAAATGACAGAGGAATTTGTCAGGAGAAATATGGAAGGGCACGATAGCGGTCATGACTGGTCGCATGTTGACAGGGTAAGGAACCTGGCATTAATCATAAACAGAGAGGAACCCTGTGCAGACCCATTCATTCTTGAGATTGCGGCGCTTCTTCACGATTCGGCCGACTCTAAATTTGCAGGGGGCAAAATTGAAGACGGATACGCAAAGATCGAAGAGTTTATCGATGCAGCTGGCATGGATGAAATTAAAGAACAGGTTATGAATGTGGTGAAGAATGTCTCTTTCAGTAAAAAAGATCCTTCAGGCAATCTCAATGATCCGGTTCTGCTTATAGTACAGGATGCTGACAGGCTTGACGCTATCGGAGCAATTGGAGTTTCAAGGGCTTTCAATTACGGAGGATTCATGAATAATGCCATATATACACCGGAGGATAATACGAATCCATTGAGCCAGTCTACAATAAAACATTTTTACGATAAGCTGCTGAAGCTCAAAGATATGATGAATACCCCCACAGGCCTGAAGATTGCCGAAGAAAGACACCTGTTCATGGAGATATTCCTGGAACAGTTTAGAAAAGAATGGGATTTTGATTACAATCAGCAATAAAT
>DAOQAX010000207.1:0-3816 GCA_035354395.1 Bacteroidales bacterium
GTCTTAAGATTTTCTTTGTAAATATCAAGATCAGATAGTAACTTTTTCAGCTCACCATCTGTGTGTCTTGCCATGTAATCGACAGCAGCCTGTGAGAGAATGTTGTCCATCAATGCGATTCTCAGGGCCAGTTTGCCAACTTCATCAGTATTGACACCCTTTCTGGCCGCTTCATCTCTCAGATAGGAGAAAAGATCGTCGACCTTTGCGAATTGTTTATTCTCCAGATCGGCATCTTTCACTATGTCATGCAACTTGCCTTCTGAACGGTCTTCAATTATTGAAGCCAAAGCTGAAATCTGTTTTTTGGCTATGAGACTGCTATATTCAGGTCTGGCAATAGTTTGTATTGTCGAACCTTTTTCTCTTGTAATATATACTTCTGAAGATGTGGTATTGTTAAACCTGTCTGTCAACTTGAAGACAATTTTGTTTTCTCCGTTTGCAGGTGCCATCTTATAAACAAAAGTGGAGTCAGTGATCATATGCTTTTCAACGGACATCAGCGAATCTCCGACCCAATGTTCAATGGTAAGAAGTGAACCGGGTTCAACTTTCAAAGGGAATACGATCGTGTCGCCATTTACAACTGAGATGGTCTTATTGCTTTCAACATACAGATCAGCAGAAAAATCGTTTCTCGTGAGTGTTGTTCCTGGAAGTATAAAGCTGTCAGAAGTGCTTGTAAGAGGGAGGTTCAGATTTCTGACCATCTTCTCAGCTCCCGTGCCTTCGTATGTTATCTGGAAGTCACCCTGTGGTAATTCAAACTCATATTGACCTGTCAAAGGATTTGAAAAAACCACCAATGTCTGATTTTGGTCTGTAGTGTTGCGGGCACTGATTCTTATACTGTCTTTGAAATTGCTTAAGAGATCAGCAATTGTAACCAATCCTTTTATATAGAACTTTCTGGGGTGATCCTTGGAAAATATCTCAATACGATAAATATCCTGTTTTCCAAAACCTTCATGACTGTCTTTTGCATAATATCCTTCATAACCATCATTCAGAGGTTTGAAGAACACGTCATCGTCAGTCGAGTTGACAGGATAGCCTGCGTTCAGAGGAACAGACCATTCGCCGTTGCTAAGTTTTGTCGAATAAAAGACATCGTATCCTCCCATATTAAAGTGACCCCTGGAACTGAAAAACAGAGTCTTGTCATCTTTACTTAGGAAAGGAGATTCTTCATTGTATGGTGTGTTTATTACCGGTCCAAGATTAACAGCCGGTCCCCAATCGCCAACGCTGTCTTTGCCGGAAACATATATATCAAGTCCTCCGTAGGTTCCTTTCCTGTTTGATGTGAAGTAGAGGTTTTTTCCATCGTGGGATATAGTTGCATGTGATTCCCAGTATTTCGTATTTATGTTATCATTAAGCTTTACAAGAGGCGTCCATGTTCCGTTTACATATTTTGTTGTGTATATTATACCGTCGTATTCGGCAGAACTGTACAGATATAGCTCTTTTCCGTCATTTGAAAGAGATGTTGGATAAATATCGCGGTCGACTTTAAGCAACTCGTTCATGTTAACCGGTGCAGACCATTTACCATTTTTTCTTGTTGAATAAAGAATTGCATCGTAAAAGGCTTCACTTTTCGAAAACACAAGAGTGTTTTCATCATCAGATACTACCGGATTAAATTCAGAATTGCCATCATTAATGTCGTCCCCGAGATTTTTCTCTTTTATGTAAAGAGGTTTTTTCATGAGATCCTTGGCATTAATGCACGATTGTATCTGAAGATTTACAACTGCGGTGTCATAAATTGACGGGTCAAGGTTCTTTTTGAAAAGTTCGTAAGTCTCAAGGGCTTTATCAAGCTGATTATTAATTCTGTAAGCGTTTGCAAGGTAATATAACGCATCATAAGGAGCTCCTGTTTCTCTGAAACTTCCTTCTTTGTAGTCAGGATCAATATTTTTTACAGCATCTTCCAGGTAACGGATTGCTTTTTCCTTTTCTCCGGAAGTGTTTATATAACACTGACCTATTCTGTATTTGAAATTTGCATTGGTGGGGTAAACCTTTAATAATGTAAGATATGACGGGAGAGCTTCTTTATAATCTTCAAATAAAATACGGCTTTCGGCATAATAAAAGTTGTTTTTTAACTCAACTCTTGACTGGGAAAGCACGTCAATATTGATTAACACAGCCAGAAGCCACGATAACAGAACTAACTTTTTTATCATAATAAAACAATTCTAAAAAGAATAATGGCAAATAAATCAGGTTAGCCTTTTTCTTTAATGGTTCTTTTAAATTAACTAATTCGTAAATGCCCTGACTCAAAACTACTAATTTAGGAGAAATATTACAAAAACAGACTATTTGTCTCACTCCTTTTTACCAAAAACCATGAATTTATTATGAAAGTTTATTTTGAATTGATCAGTTCGTGTTTTGTTTTGATGATCATATGAAGGATCAGAGCCTTTATCAGTGTGATTATAGCTGATTTGGGAAGATAGTTACTCAGTTATGGATAACATTTTCAGAACGGACAATTTTTATAACTCGATTTGCAACTGCCAGCCCCTGTCTTAGATAGATAGCCGGTGTTATGAGCCGGTACACCAGTTTATGGTCTCTCTCTTCTGATCTTTTCCTGATATATGTCCTCATTGCTCTATAAAAATGGGAGATATCTTCAAAATTGTTTCTGACAGTGCTTTTGCCTTTGAAGTGAGTAATCTGAGTATCTGCGAAATAATAATTATTATAACCTGTCTTTAGTAACCGGTAACTTAAATCAATATCTTCACCGTACATAAAGAAATCTTCATCAAGGAGCCCGGCTTTGTCAAGGGCATTATGGCGGATAAACATAAAAGCGCCAGAAATAACATCAATCCTTGCTGTCTCAAATCTTCCTATATGGGGGAGATGGTATCTGTTGAAAACTCGTGATCGGGGAAAGAGGAATGAGATACCGAAAGTTTTAAAAAAAGCAGTCGGAAGTGTCGGCAGGGCTCTCTTTGATTCAGGAAGGAATTCTCCCTCACCATCTGTCATCCTCACACCAAGGGCCCCGCAACCGGGGTGATTGTTCATGAAGCTGATGCATTTTGAAAATGTGTTCTCTTCCACTATGGTATCAGGATTAAGGAGCAGAACATATTTCCCTTTTGAGAGTTTTATTGCCTGATTATTTGCAGCTGAAAAACCGGTATTGATTTTATTTCTGATAAGGGTGATTTCAGGGAAGTTATGTTCGACAATTTCACACGAATCGTCGGCAGAGTTGTTGTCAACGACAAATATTTCACAATCAATATTGCAAGACGCCTTTATTACTGAATGAAGACACTGTTTCAGGAAATCACTGACATTGAAACTGACTATAATGACTGACAGTTCCATTCAGATTATGAAAGTTACAGTGTTTAACTTCATACATATAATATTTTCATTTTCTGGCGAGCAGACAGACTCTCTGAAAAAGTCTTTCATTGCTGGTATGGATTTCTGTTGTTTATTGCCCGTCCAAGAGTTATTTCATCAGTGTATTCCAGTTCATCACCTATGGCAACCCCTCTTGCCAGTGTCGTGAGAGAAATACTGTATTTATTCAGTTTCCGGTACAGATAATAATTTGTTGTATCACCTTCCATTGTGGTACTCAGTGCAAAAATCACCTCCCTGACATTACCGGTTTTTACCTTTTCTTCAAGGTCATCAATTTTCAGATCTGAGGGCCCAATGCCATCAACAGGCGAGATTATGCCTCCGAGAACATGATACACTCCACGGTATTGTCTTGTGTTCTCAATAGCCATAACATCCTGAATGTTCTCAACAACG
>DAOQAX010000208.1:0-3799 GCA_035354395.1 Bacteroidales bacterium
AGGCGATATTTCATCAGCCAGATCCTGATCAGCATTAACAGCCGGCTTATCGGCTGACATCATGTTGTTAGGGAGAGATTGCGACAACTCAGTTGCTGTGGTCTTATTTAAAATGGTTGTTTTTACGAAAGCAACTATACCCATTGTCAGAAACACCCATATCATAAACTGAGTAAGACCTACGAGAGCTATGCCTATTATCTTTCCCATCATAAGCTGTATTGGTTTCACTGATGAAATAATAACTTCAACAACCCTGCTTGTTTTTTCTTCAATAACTCCTCTCATGACCTGTGATCCGAAAATAAATACCAGCATATACATAAGTAAACCAAATATATAAGCCAATGCCATAGCTATTCCTGTACTTGTCTCTTTTACTTCACCTGATTCATCAATCTTAATGGTCTGAACTGAGACATTTGTCTCAACATTCTTCATTATCTCATCGAGATTATTAATCTGGTATGCCAGCAGTTTCTGTTTCTCTATATCTTTCTTCAGGCAACTTTCAATATGCTGGAGAATACCAATAGGGGGTTGTTGTTTGGAGATGAGCTGAACGGCATTCGGAGTGTGTATTATCTCGGGAGAGATGTACAGTATACCATAATAACCTGCCTTCTGGTAGGTTTTTTTCAGATCATCAACCCTGACATTATCGAGGTATTCAAATTTGGTATCCTTTGTGTTTGTTATCACGCCTTTAAAAAGATCGGAATTATCTTCGATAACAGCAATCTTTTTCAATTCCCCTTTCTGATTCATCATCACTGTTGTGGGAAGAATGATCAGAGCTGCCATGAGAACAGGGGCAAGAATTGTCAGAATGATAAATGATTTTTTTCTTACCCTTGTGATATATTCTCTTTTAATAATAACTGATATCTTATTCATAACGTGAGTGTTGTGTGTTCCATTATTAATTACGCGATTCTACTACCCTTAGGAATATCTCGTTCATCGAAGGAAGAGCCGGGTTAAATGAGATAATATTTCCAGATTTCATGACATTCTGAATAATGTCATTAGTCGGAATATTATTTATAGTCTTAAGCCTGATAATGCTTTTGTCATTTTCTTTTTGACGGTTGAGGATCTTGTAGTGATCATTGCCTTCAACCTGCACATCTCCTTCGAAGACAAGATCATATTCATTTGCGGCCCATTTACTGCGGATCTCATTCACACTTCCTTCGAGGATGGTTTTTGCCTTATTTATAAGGGTAATATTATCACAGAGTTCCTCGACAGATTCCATATTGTGTGTCGACAGGATAATTGTAGCTCCTCTCTCTCTCAGAAAACGTATCTCATTTTTTACAACATTGGTATTTATTGGGTCGAATCCTGTAAAAGGTTCATCAAATATCAGCAGTTTTGGTTCATGAAGGACAGTTGTTATAAACTGTACCTTCTGCTGCATACCTTTCGACAGCTCTTCAACTTTTTTACCCCACCAGTCGGTCATTTCAAGCTTTTTGAACCAATATTTAAGACGTCTCATAGCTTCGCCTTTTGACAGTCCTTTCAACTGAGCCAGGTATAAAGCCTGTTCACCGACTTTCATCTTTTTATACAGGCCTCTCTCTTCTGGAAGATAACCTATTTGCTGAACGTCGGAAGGCGTCAGCTTTTGACCGTTAAGGAATAATTCACCGGAATCGGGTCCAGTTATCTGATTGATAATTCTTATCAGTGTGGTTTTGCCGGCACCGTTAGGACCAAGGAGTCCGTAGATGCATTGTTCCGGTACTGAAATACTGACTTTATCGAGAGCCAGCTGATTGCCATATTGTTTTGTGACATTCTTTGCTTCAAAAAGTACCATGGTGGAATAGTTAGTATTTTAATTGAGACATGTAAATATAAAAAAACTCTGTGACACACCATACTTCTCAGTTGATTCTGTGCAGGTATTTTTTACGCAGGATCAATGTGAAGCACCGGGGATCACAGAGATAAAAATATTAAACAGATACGCTTGTACTCAGATTATTGTTCAAAGTACCCTCTCATCCTTTCAAAAAAACCTTTGTCATTTTTATCAGGATTTGGAGTGAAAGAGCCTGAATCCCTGAACTTTTCGAAAATCCTTATCTCTTCCCTGCTCATGTTCTTTGGTATCCACACATTTACGTTCACCAGCAGGTCACCTTTTCCGTATCCGTTGACTTCAGGTAATCCTTTTCCTCTTAATCTCAGGATTTTGCCTGGTTGGGTACCGGGTTCTATCTTTATCTTTACATTATTGTCAACAGTAGGAACCTCCACATGTGTGCCCAGCACAGCATCGGGGATGCTGATGAACAGATTATAAATAAGGTCATTGCCTTCCCGTATCAGTTCCGGATGTTCTTCCTCATCTATAACCACCAGCAGGTCGCCGTTAACACCGCCTCTTCTTGGGGCGTTTCCTTTTCCACTGACAGTCATCTGCATTCCTTTGCCGACACCTGCAGGGATACTTATTTTAATAACATCCTCTTTCTGAACAATTCCCTCTCCGTAACATGCAGAGCACTTTTTTATTATTGTTTTGCCTTCACCGCCACAAGAGGGGCATACAGAGGTTGTCTGCATCTGTCCCAGCATGGTATTGGCAATTCTGGTGACCTGTCCTGTTCCATGGCATGTAGGGCAGTTTGCCAGACTTGATGAATCAGCAGCCCCGGTGCCTCCACATGCACTGCAGGTATCATATTTTGTTACCTTGATTTTCTTCTCTGTTCCGTTAGCTATTTCCTTTAGAGTGAGTTTGACTTTGACCCGGAGATTGCTGCCTTTATTGACTCTTCTGCCGCCCCTTCTTCCTCCGCCACCAAAAGCACCAAACCCGCCAAAAGCATCACCGAAAATATCTCCGAATGAAGAGAATATATCGTCCATAGTCATATTCTGACCACTGAATCCGCCACTGGCAGAACTTCCTACTCCGGCATGTCCGTAACGGTCATAACGGGCTTTTTTCTCATCGTTGCTCAGAACTTCGTAAGCTTCAGCAGCTTCCTTAAATCTTTCTTCAGCCTTCTTGTCGCCAGGATTCCTGTCGGGATGATATTTTAATGCCTGTTTCCGGTATGCTTTCTTTATCTCGTCTTTCGTGGCTCCTTTAGATACCCCAAGCACTTCATAATAATCTCTCTTTTCCATTAATCATAAATTTTATAGCCACTCTATAATATATTTTTGAAATGAATTTATGTCTATTCCCCAACTACTACTTTTGCAAACCTTAACACCTTATCCTGCAGATAGTAACCTTTTAAGACCACATCAATAATCTTCCCTTTCTTATCATCTTCATTAACTGGCACTTTTGCGACTGCTTCATGCAGATCAACATTAAAACTGCAGCCCATCGATTCTATCTCTTTAATTCCGTTCTGTTTAAGAAATTCGCCAAACTTGGTGTAGATCAAATCTAAACCGCTTTTCATTGCATCATGGTCGGTTGCTGTATCCATGATCTTAACGGCTCTTTCAAAATCATCCATAAAGGGGATGATTTTGGTAAGTATACTTTCCCCGGCAAATTTTGACAGTTCCATCTTTTCTTTCAGGGTTCTTTTCCTGTAATTGTCGAACTCGGCAGAAAGACGAATATATTTATCTTTCATCTCTGCCAGTTTTTCTTCTGCAGCCTTTAATTCAGCATTAGTTTTGTCAGAAGCCTCTTTCTTTGTTTCAGTTTCAGGTGTGGATATTTCTGTATCACAGGCTGGCGGATTATCTGTGATATCACTTTTATTATTTTCTGATGGTTGTATATCTGCTTTATTTTCAATTGTTTTGCTGG
>DAOQAX010000209.1:0-3791 GCA_035354395.1 Bacteroidales bacterium
AGGATTGCCCTACGCCGCACGCCCCACGCCGCACACCGCATACCGTACGCCGCATTAAACAGTTGGCAAAGGCTGTTTTGAATAGGGTGTTTATTAAAATGAAAAAAACAATATCCATAATGTTACAGATCATTTCTTACATCCTGATCCTGCTTATCATTTCAATTTTTATCTTTTTACTGATTGTAAGCCCTGGAAAGCCAAAGCCTGTAACCGGCCCGGATGGGAAACCTGTCGAAGGAAGTTTTTCTGAAAAAGTGTTTCTTACGATCGGCGGTGTCAGGCAGGGTATGTTCATAAGGGGTAAAGATCCGGCTAATCCCGTTTTGCTTTTTATCCACGGAGGTCCATGCTTCTCCGAATTTTTTCTTGTTGAGAAATATCCCACGGGATTAGAGAATAACTTCACTGTCTGTTACTGGGAAGAAAGAGGCGGAGGTCTTTCATTCTCACCTCAGATTCCAAAGGAAAGCCTGACACTCGAACAGCTTGCCTCTGATGCAATTGAGGTCACAAATTATCTACGCGACCGTTTTAAGAAAGATAAGATCTTTGTAATGGCCCATTCAGGCGGTACAGCTTTTGCAATACGGGCAGTTGCGAAGTATCCCAAGCTGTTCCATGCTTATATCGGAGTATCTCAGATTACAACTCAGGCTGAGTCGGAAAGACTGACTTACAAATATATGACTGATAAATATTCAACTGCCGGGAACTCAAAGATGACATCTGAATTTAAGAAATATCCTATACTTGAAAATGATTCCTTCCTTCTTCCTTATTTTAACTCGGTACTCAGGGATAAAGCGATGCATGATCTTGGAATAGGAACGATGCGTAATATGAAATCGATATTTACAGGGGTGTTTTTTCCAGTCTGGACCTGCAGGGCATATACCATGAGGGAAAAGTTCAATATCTGGCGCTCAAAGTTCTTTTTCATTAACAAATCGGGACTCCGGCAACAAATCATGGAATCTGATATAACTTCACAAGTCACCCGGATTGAAATCCCTGTTTATTTCATAAGCGGAAAGTATGATCTTACAGTACATCATGATCTGTCAGAAAATTATCTTTTGAAGCTCGATGCCCCTTTAAAGCGTTTTTACACTTTCGAAAATTCTGCACACAGCCCCTTGTTTGAAGAGCCGGAAAGATTTCTGGAGATAGTCATCTCCAACATACGTCAGGAGAATATCGTCAACTCAGAATTAAATAGTAATAAATAACTCAGGGTGCTGGGTGCTAGGTGCTAGGTGCTGGGTGCTGGGTGCTGGGTGTTGAGTAGCCTTAATACATACATAACTACCTGGATACATTGATTTTTTGACAATTAGAATATGAAAGAGATCCTGAAGAAACTAGCACAGAACAATTTGATATTATTCCTTGCTATTTTTACGGCAGCCTGCGCTTTCTATCTGTTCAGGCTTGGATTAAGCGATATGTGGAGCGATGAGATTTATACAAAATCAATGCTGGATGGGTCCTTATCTGATTTTTATGCCGGGTTTAAAAACGATCTGCACCCGCCTTTATATTATCTGGGACTCAGAATTTTTACAGGTATATTCGGATCAGATGCAGTGACAATGAGGCTGTTTTCCGTTCTGGGGGTATTGTCAATAATCGTGCTTGGTTATTTTGCCGGTCAACGTATTTTTGGCAAAAAGGGGGCACTCTATTTTTGCCTTATGCTGATCTCGGTTCCGATGCTGGCTGCATACTCGCACCAGGCCCGGATGTATACCTGGGCCGCATTTTCGGTGACAGGTGTATTTATTTATTCTTACCTGTTCATGATGACTGGAAAAAACCGCGATTTGTACATTCTTTTTGTTTTCACTGTAACAGCCATATATACCCACTATTATAGCATGGCTGCCGCTTTTGTGGCAAATACTTTTGTTTTTTTCTACCTCCTTCTTACAAAAAACAAGAAATGGCTGCCTCATATGCTTTCATTACTGCTGGCAATCGTGATATTCCTGCCATGGCTCTTCATGTTTATTGTCCAGATAAAAAAGGTACAACATTCCTTCTGGGCGCCGGAGGTGAGCTTCAACGCGATTTTTTCCTGTTTTACAATTCCATTCACCGAACAATTCTGGACAACAGGTTACTCAGTTGCACTGACTATTTTGATATACTGCCTGATTGTCATTACCGTATTCATGAGTTTTACAAAATCATTGTCTGAATACCGTCTGGCTCTGTGGCTGTCACTTTCTGTGTTTCTGGGGACACTAATTGTTGTAACGGTTATCTCCCTATTTTCCCGGCCAATCCTGTCAACCAGGTATGTTATGACAATAGTCACGATGCTTGCCGTGGCACCAACTATATTCTTTATGAGGATGAAGATGGTATGGCTGAAGATTATTCTAATACCTGCTATCGGGTTGCTGAGCGTGTGGATTTCTGTTTCCAATTTCAGCTTTTCTTATGGCCCATATCAACAAACCATCGAATATATCTCAACAGCTTATCCCCAAATCAGGAAGATTCTACACCTTACTGAAGTTACAGCCGGTCCGCTGGCAGAATACAGCAGCGATTCACAGTTAAGTCATTATTTTCTTAAGGCAGAAATGTCGAATGTTGATGCCTTCACAACTGTTCAGCAATATAGCCGGCCCGAAGAGTTTTTACAGCCCGGAGAAGAATTTTGTGCAGTCAGATTTCACAACCTTGAATTGAATATAAATAATCTGGACAGTGTTCTATCAGAGTCCGAACTAATTAAAAAAGATACAGTATTTGATGAAAAGTTTAAGAATGGGATCTTCATTCAACTATACCTTTTACGATATAAAGGCAGTCTGACCAATTGACTGAATATATAGACTTTTCAACCCTTCAACTTCTCCACCTTTCAACTTTTCAACCCTTCAACTATTCAACTTTTCAACCCTTCAACTATTCAACTTTTCAACCCTTCAACTAATCAACTTTTCAACCTTTCAACCCTATAAGGATCTGCCCGAACTCCACATACCGTTGCCATTGTATTTAAAACATTGTTCCCGGTCATATGAATTTGCAAACCACTTTTAAAACAAATCCTTATTTTTGATACAAATGGAATTTAAAATGAAAAAGACATATAAAAAAGCTGTTCTGGAAGCACTTCAAAGAACAAGGCATATTAAAAATGAAATCCTTACTGAAAAAGATCTTCAACACCTGCCTGCAATTGTTAGAAAATATATTCATTGCTCCGGTTCGGTTGGAAAAGAAAAGGTGCTGAATTACAGAGTAGAATTTAAAGGGGGGATCAGAGCAAAATCGACCGAGGATTTTATGCCTCTTACATCTGTTCAATATAATTTCACGGATCAGCCGACCCGGCTGTTTTACATTGTCGCAAAGAAAAAAGGAATTCCTGCCAAAGGCATTCACCTTTACAGAGACCGGACGGCTGTTATGCTGATTAAAATACTGGGGTTGTTCACAGTTGTTAATGCCAGGGGCAAAGAAATGGATCAGGGTGAAACGGTTACGGTGTTCAACGATATGTGCTTTATGGCTCCGGGCTCCTTAATTGACAGGAATATTGAATGGAAAGAAATTGACGATCTTACCGTCGATGCAAGATTTACCAACGGCAATATTGCGATAACCGCGACACTGTATTTTAATGAATCCGGTGAACTGGTAAACTTCTTAAGCAACGACAGATATGAACTTACGGATGGTAAAACTTTCATAAATTTTCCCTGGCTTACACCTGTGACAGGATATACAAACATAAACGGATACCGTCTTCCGGCAGGTGCAAAATTAAT
>DAOQAX010000210.1:0-3713 GCA_035354395.1 Bacteroidales bacterium
CAAATTTAATAAAATTTAATAATCAGAGTAAATTTTGTAAAAACTCTGTAAATCAGCACTTATACAAGCGGGTCCCATGAGATTTATTTCTATAGGATAACGCAGAAAAGGATAATTATTGTTCGACTGTTATACTATGGTCCAGTTAATGGTCTGATTTTTTGTCAGATTTTACTGCTGTTTTTAAATATAATTTTAATACTCCCTCCTGCATC
The DNA here is from genome assembly GCA_035354395.1 of Bacteroidales bacterium. Taxonomy (GTDB): domain Bacteria; phylum Bacteroidota; class Bacteroidia; order Bacteroidales; family VadinHA17; genus LD21. The sequence continues at coordinate 216 of DAOQAX010000210.1, forward strand.
AGACATATTTTCAACGCATATAGTTCCATTATGAGCATCCATAATCATTTTTGCCACCGGAAGATTAACACCTGTGTACGAATCTTTATGGTCATCATAAGCAGCAAACAGGTCAAATAGCCGTTCATGATGCTTTCCGGAAATGGTTGTATGGCTGTTTATTATTTCGCATATTACATTTTCTGTTTCCGTGTATACCCTGATCCTTATTACTTCTTCTTCACTGGAAAAGGTCAGTAGATGGATAAGAATATTGCTTATGCATTTTTTAATAAGTTCATATTCGCCAGAGATATAATGGTTTTCTCCCTTGTTGTTAAAAACGATTTTTCTCCCGTTCTGTACAGAGATTATTTTTTTGTCTTTAAGTAATTCGCTTAAGATTTCAGATATATTAAGCGTTTCTCTTTTGATATCCGGGTTTGTTTTGAGACGTGTAATAAGCAAGGCATCAATTGCAAAGTCTTCAAGTCTTTTCACTGAGACATCCAGTAATTCAACCAGCTCGCCAATTTCCCTGGCATAAACAGGTCCTTTCAGCAGTTCCAGGGGTATAATTATTCCGTTTAAAGGAGTTCGTATCTGGTGGCTTATGAGGTTCAGAAATTCCGATTTTTCCTTGTCAAGGTCTATCAATTTATTGTTCAGCTCTGTCAACCGGTCATTTGCTTCTTTAAGCTGAAGGGTTCTTTGTTCTACAATTTTTTCAAGAGACCTGTTGAGATATTCCAGTTTTTCAATAGACTCTTTTAAGGAGAGATGTGTTTTAACTCTCATCAGGAGTTCACGGCTGTCAAATGGTTTTGTAATATAATCCTGTGCCCCGTATTCGAATCCTTTAAGAATACTTTTTCGATCGTTCTCAGCCGATACAAAGAAAACAGGTACTCTGTCCAGGGCAGGATTAAGCCTGATTTTAACGCATACTTCAAAACCACTGATTCCCGGCATATTAATATCAAGCAGAATAAGATCGAAAAGCTTGTTTTCAATCCATTCCATAGCAGCTTCGCCACTCATTGCAAATTCAACATCATAGTTATTATCATGCAGAATTTTCCCCAGTACTTCCAGGTTTTGAGGATTGTCGTCAACAATGAGGATTGAGGGTGTTACCGTCTTTGAGTTATTTTGCTCCTCCATCATTTTTTGCCATGTTTTTAATTCTTTCAGTCATAGCAGGGTAAATGTTAATCAGGTTTAATATTCCCTGAATATTAAAATTCTTTGCTGCAGTGATAAGATCTTTTCCATATTGTTCCACAAGTACAGAGTTATGATCTTTCCCAAGCTGTTCGATGCTTATGCCAAACTCGGTTATTTCTTTTATTGGTTGTCTCACTGTAAACGATTTCCAGGAGCTGTAAAACGTTGTTTCAAGAGAAATAATAAGGGTTAACGGGTCTTTTAATTCCTCCTTCTGAGCATATTCAGGAAATTCATTTTCCCGGTTTTCTCCTTTCTCTTTCCTGTATGGCAGTATATTCATTAACGACGAATATAATTGTGATAATTGAACCGGTTTGGCAAGCAGCCCGGCAAATTCACTGCTGCTAATCTTCTCCTTTTTCTCCTTCAGGACTGATGCCGAATAAGCAATGACCGGAATATGCTTAAGATTTTTATTCTTCTTGATTTTATTAAGAAGCTGAAATCCATCCATTTCCGGCATTACAATATCAGTAATGATAAGGTCAGGAATAATTTTCCGGGCGATATCGTATGCTTCCTGACCATTTGTGGCATCAACAATCCTGAGGTTGGTACGTTGCAATGCATCATGGAGGTAGTTTCTGTTATGTTCAACATCGTCTGCAACCAGAATTACTGCTTTTTCAAAGACTATTTCATCCGGATTGAAATCATATTCAGCAATGGGTTTAACAAATTCAGTAAGGTATGGTGTACGGGGGATGGTGATTGTAAATATGCTTCCTTTGTTTTCCTGAGATTCGACACTTATTGAGCCATTCATTAATTTAATGAGTCTTTGGGTTATTGCCAGGCCCAGTCCGGTACCTCCAAAATGTCTGAAATCATGCTCCTGAACAAAGGGTTCAAAAATTGACTTCTGCATCTTTTTTGAGATACCAATACCCGTGTCTTCAACTTTTATAATGAGGTCTATAAGGTATTCTTCCCTCTCTTCCGGGCTTGCAGCAGTCGTGGGGTTTTCTGCCATGACTGTCACTGTTATAGAGCCATTGTTAGTGAACTTGATTGCATTTCCCAGCAGGTTAAGCATTACCTGACGCAGTCTTGTTTCATCCAGATATAATCCGTTCGGGGTACCGGAAGAGATGTTCAGTATAAACTTAAGCCCTTTTTCAGCCAGTCTCAGGGTAAAAATATTTTCAAACTCGGAAAAGAATGCACCGGTGTCAATATAATTGTTTTCAAGATTGAATTTTCCGGCTTCTATCTTGGAGAGATCTAGAATATCGTTAATAAGAGTAAGAAGGTTTTTCCCGCTTGTTATAATAGAACTGACATATCCTTTTTGGATTTGGTCAAGTGATGTTGAGCAGAGCAGTTCAGTATAGCCAAGAACGGCATTCATTGGTGTTCTTATTTCATGACTCATATTTGCAAGGAACTCACTTTTCACCTTGCTGGCATCTTCGGCCTCCCTTTTTGCATCTTTCAATGCATTTTCATAATGTTTTAGTTCGGTTATATCTGTAAGCATTGACCTGCTGATCAGGAAATTCTTTTCTGAATCATAAAGTGCGGTGGCGTTTGTCATGCCGGTAAATGTTGAACCGTCTTTGCGTTTATACTCGTATTCCTTGTTAATCATTGAGCCGGTCTTTATCAAGGCTCTGAAGTCTTCCATGTATTTTTTCTGACTTTCCGGAGTAAGAAAGTCTTCTATTCTCATCATTTCCAGCACCTCACCTTTTTTATAGCCCAGCCATTTAAGCTCAGTATCATTAATTCTTACGATCACCCCATTGGAATCCAGTGAGTAATATCCGCAGGGAGCGTTATCATACAGGTCTTCTATTTCTTTCAGATAGGCTTTTACCTCTTTTGTTCTTTCTTCGACCTGTTCTTCAAGGTTGTTCCGGTGTCTTTCAAGTTCTTCCTGTTCTTTTTTTCTCAGTGTTATATCGCGTAAACTCCCGTAAATATTACCGTCAGGCAATACCACAGCATTGACTTCAGCAGTGATTACGCTGTTGTCTTTTTTTAACAGGGTCCACTCTGTAAACAGTTTTCCCTGGTTTAATAATTTTAAAATCTGTGAGTTAATATCCTCCTTATGTTGTGATGGAGTAATATCCGCAATTGTTTTGCCAATGATTTCCTCCAAAGGATAACCCATCATCTTTGAGGCGGTGAGATTGGCAAAGATGAACTCTCCCCTGAGGTTTATAATTCCTATGGCATCTGCCGAGTTTTCCATTATCAGCCGTAGCTTGGCTTCACTTTCACTGAGTGCCAGCTCTGCTTTTTTTCTATCGGTGATATCGTACATCATCCCGGTGATGATAT
>DAOQAX010000211.1:0-3703 GCA_035354395.1 Bacteroidales bacterium
CATATGTTTCCCGATAATAACAGACCCGATCCTGATTCACTGCTGGCTTCCTTAATAGATGATGAGGAAAAAAGCAAAAGAGGTAAGCTGAAGATTTTTTTTGGTATGTGCGCCGGTGTAGGAAAAACATATTCAATGCTCCGGACTGCACATTCAGAAAAGCTTAAGGGAAATGATATTGTAATAGGTTATGTTGAAACACATAATCGTAAAGAGACTGCTGTGCTGGCTGAGGGCTTTGAGTATGTTAATCGCAGATCTTTTGAATACAAGTCCGTTACCGTGCATGAAATGGATCTTGATTCAATCATAGCAAGGAAGCCCGGCATTGTACTGGTTGATGAACTGGCTCACACAAATGCTCCGGGAAGCCGTCATGCAAAACGATACCAGGATGTGCTGGAGATTCTTGAGAATGGGATCGATGTTTACACCACCCTGAATGTACAACACCTGGAGAGCCGGTCAGAGACGGTCGCACAGATAACAGGTGTGGTTGTCAGGGAAACCCTTCCTGATGAGATTTTTGAGACAGCTGACGAGGTAGAACTGATAGACCTGACACCTGAAGAACTTCTTCAAAGACTCTCGGAAGGCAAAGTTTATACAGCAGAACGATCAAAGGAAGCTATTGAGAACTTCTTCCGAAAGGGAAATATCACTGCATTGCGGGAGATGGCTCTGAGAATTGTTGCTGACCGGGTTGACAAGCAGTTGCACGACTACATGCAACATAAACGCATCCGCGGTCCATGGAAATCAGGAATGCACCTGCTGGTCGCCATTGATTATACCCAAAACTCTTCACGTTTACTCCGATGGGCCAAAAACTTCTCCTATTCTCTTGGTGCCCGTATTCAGGCTTTGTATATTGAAACAACTCACAACCTGACACAAAAAGAACGGACACAACTCGACAGGAATATAAACCTGGCAAAACAACTGGGCATTGATGTCCGGATTAAAACAAACAGCGATGTTGTAAAGGCAATTGTTGACTTTGCACAAAAGGAAAATATAACACATATAATTGTCGGTAAACCGAAGTATCGCAATCTTTATTCACTCTTAAGACTGGGAAACTTTGTAAACAGGCTTATACGCTACAGCGGAAATATAGATGTCTACATCCTGGGATCAGATATTCAGGCCAAAGAAAAGGCGAGGGACAATATTTCTTTACCTCCGTTCACTTCCGGCATTCAACAATATCTTTCTGTATTTTTATTTGTAACCCTGGTATCTGTAGTATTCTATTTTGTAAAGGATTTTATTGGCTACCAGATAGTTTCATTCGGTTTGTTGTTCCTGGTTTCAATTCTTGCAATCTTCTATGGCACAGGACCAATATTACTGGCTGCAACATTAAGTGCTTTAATCTGGGATTATTTTTTCATTCCACCCCAATTTACCCTGCATATAGGTCGACCCGAAGATATGCTTATGCTGATGATGTTTTTCATAATTGCAATTCTGAATGGGATTCTGACATCAAGGCTGCGGAGACAGGAAATTAAAACCAGGATACGTGAAGAACGGACAAATGCACTTTATCAGCTTACCAAAGACCTTAATGCAATCTCAAGCTATAATGAAGTCACACGAGTAGCAGCATCATATATTAAGAAATATTTTCAGCTCGATTGTGTCATTTTAATTAAGGATGAGGAGAATCATCTTAAGATACAACCTCACACTGACTCCGGGATTGTCATGACAGAAAATGAAATGAGCATAGCCAACTGGGTTTTCAAACATTCTGCCAAAGCTGGACGGCTTACAGACACTTTGCCATCCGGAGAATTTACTTATTACCCTCTTCAGGGCAATAGTGGCAATATGGGTGTTATTGCTGTTAAACAAACTGTTGCATTTACCCACGGAGAGGAACTTTTTTGGGATACTTTCCTTTCACAGATAACAGGTAAATACGAACGTGAGTTTTTAAGAGATGCGACAAAAAGATCTTACCTGATAAGCGAGTCAGAAAAACTTTATAAAACACTGTTCAACTCTATTTCTCATGAGCTACGAATTCCTGTAGCCACCATCATGGGCGCAACTGATACACTCCTTACACAGGAATATCATGAAGATACAAGGAAAAAACTCTATAGTGAAATAAATACTGCATCTGTAAGGCTTAACAGGCTCATAGAAAACCTTCTTAATATGTCAAGGCTTGAAACGGGTCGTATCACACCTCATCCCGACTGGTGTGATGTTCATGATCTCGCCAACTCTGTTTTAGAGTCGCTTGCAAATGAGCTAAAACCTTTCAAAATATCAGTTGTCATTCCAGCAAATATGCCACTTGTATTAATTGACTTTGGGTTGATGGAACAGGTACTTCATAATCTCATTTTGAATTCTACTCAACACTCTTTGCCCGATACCCAGATAAGACTAAAGTTTTTTTATGACAACGGCTTCCTGAACATACAGGTAATGGACAGAGGCACAGGTTTTCACCACTCTGAGTTAACATCTGTCTTCAATAAGTTTTACAGAGGAAAAGATGCAAAAGCAGGAGGCACAGGGTTGGGACTTTCAATAGTTAAAGGCTTTATTAAAGCTCATAAAGGCACTGTTGCTGCAGAAAACCGAAAAAACGGCGGTGCTCTCTTCAGAATTAAAATACCTGTTGAAATCTCTGACATTAATTCATTGAAAAAAACAGAAGATTAAATGACAACCTCAGGTCCGATACTGATTATTGATGATGAAGTCCAGATAAGGCGACTTCTGGAGATAACATTGTCTGCTAACGGATATAAAATCTCAGAAGCATCTTCCGGAAAAGAAGGCATTGCCCTTGCAGCCTCCGTCGATCCGGCCCTGATAATCCTTGACCTGGGTTTACCAGACCTGGACGGCCTCGGGGTAATCAAAAAACTTCGTGAATGGTATCTGAAACCAATAATAATCCTTTCTGTCCGCAATTCTGAGGATGACATAATAAAGGCCCTGGATAACGGGGCCAATGACTACCTTACAAAACCATTCAGAACAGGTGAGCTGCTGGCAAGGATACGCGTTGCTATCCGCCTTTTACAGGAAGTATCCGATAACCCTTGCCTGACTTTCGGCAACCTGGCTATTGATCTGTCAAGTCATGTTGTCCGTAAAAATGATGAAATAATAAAACTTACCTCTACTGAATATTCCTTACTTGCCCTGCTGTCAAAGAATGAAGGAAGAGTCCTGACACACCAGTATATTCTCAAAGAGGTATGGGGTATGGGTTACGTTGAGCAAACTCAATATCTTAGAGTTTTTATTGCCCAACTACGTAAAAAGATTGAGGATGACCCTTCCAGACCCAGACTGTTGAATACTGAATCGGGTATTGGCTACAGATTCGGAAGTTAATCATTGCTTTTCAGGTTTAATGTAATAATACTATTTTTGCACCTGTTTTCTGACCATGGTCATAAATAAAAAAACACTGATCATTTAACTTGCTTTGCCTATGTTGGATGAGCCATTAACTTCTGGTTCAGACTTTTTACATTCAATATGTTATGAAACGTTTTATACTGATTTTCACATTCGTTTTTGGCGGTTATTATGCATTCGCTCAGACCAGCCACAAGAGTCTGAGGCATGATGAACTCTTTGAGCATTCGGATTCGCTGACTGCAAGCGACTATATGATGAGTATTGAAAGAGTGAATGATAAACTGAACTCCATCAGGGACAG
>DAOQAX010000212.1:0-1131 GCA_035354395.1 Bacteroidales bacterium
GGAGGCAACTGACATGCCGGGACCTGAATGACCATGATACTGAACAATTAGTTCAGGATATTTTGTTTTTATTCTCTTTACAAGTTCACCTAGCATAGCTGGTCTGCCGACTCCGGCCATATCTTTAGGCATATCTCGTCTGCCCCATAATCAGCAATGTGGTCCACAACATCCATATAGTAATCAACTGTATGAACGGGAGAATATGTTATACTGAGCGCAGCCTGAGAAATCATGCCTGCCTCTTTGGCATATTTTATTGAAAGTTCAAGGTTTCGGTGATCATTCAATCCGCAGAATGAACGGGCAATATCCACACCCTGTGCTTTTTTTACTTTGAACATCAGTTTACGGACATCAGCAGGTACCGGGTACATTCTTATACCGTTGAGGGCCCTCTCAAGCATATGTGTCTGTATGCCTGCTTCATTAAATGGTTTGGTCCATTCCCTTACGGCAATATTTGGATTTTCTCCGTACATCAGCTGAACCTGTTCAAATGCGCCACCGTTGGTCTCTATCCGGTCGAAACATCCCATGTTAACTATGTGGGGGGCAACTTCTTTCAACTGGTCAACGCGTGGCTGATACTTGCCTGATGATTGCCACATATCGCGGTAAACAAGACTAAACCTTATTTTTTTCTTCATATAACAGATCTTTTAAATTAAAAATTCCATTAAACAGGTCAATGTACCTTTTTAATCTTAACACCGCCGCGAAAATAATAATTAAAACAGAAATAGCCATTACAAAAAAAAAGAAAGGGAAGACACCTTGGAGATGTCTTCCCTGATTTACCTAAAACCTAATCGTAGATTTGACCGGACGGTCGTTTGGAGAGAATTATATCTTGTTGTTTTTAACTGTTCTGGTTTTTAAGAAGTAAGGGGAAATATGAAGCAATCATTTTGGCATTCTCAACATCATTACCGTTTCCGGCGGTAATAACTCTCTGTTGTAAAAATGCTTCTTTGTTCAACGCTTCATTGCTTGTTTTATAGCCCTCTTTTTCAATTCTTTTATCGAGTTTTGCAACACCGAATGATTTGGCGCTGCAGATATACTGTACATTAAGTGCATCAGATATGACATAATATTTACTGCATTTAGGTGTTTTATCTATTGCGA
>DAOQAX010000212.1:1141-3700 GCA_035354395.1 Bacteroidales bacterium
TATCCGAATTATCATATGATACTTCATATGTATTGAGTTCTTTCCCCGAGACAACAAATTGTTTCGCGGATGTGGTGATTCTGTAATTCCCAAGTGCAGAACAGGTTTTGCCTTCAGCTACTGGATCAATTGCGGATATTGTCAGACAAAAAACAATCATTGCAAAGGTTGATAACATGATCTTTTTCATAATTTTGGATTTTTAGTGTAAGTCATTTAAACTGTTTATTTATATCCAGGGGCCCTTTGGACTGTTTTCATGATTATAGACGAGCGAAGTTCCCAAATGTTGCAGGAAATTTTGTTAATCATTTGTTAATCATTTGTTAAGACGATTTAATCAAATGATAATCAATGTTATAGAAGAGGTGAAAAAGTTTCTCAGGATAAATACCAAAGGCCGGCAGATCTATAGATTCCTCACTCCACTGCGTTTCGTTCGGAATGACACTGCATCTTTTATAGGGATGGGTGAGAGTGGGCGGTTGTGCCGCCCACTCTCACCCATCACGCTATCCTGCTATCAGCAGCTGTCATTCCGACCGAAGGGAGGAATCTTTGTCCAGGTAAAACAATATCTAATAAGCTTAATCATTCTCAATATGTGTATCAATAGCATAAAGACAACCATGCTATTTCTTTCCACCGTATTTTATACCTGATCCAAAGTTTCTTGTTCTGTATACTATGGAGATAATTGAAATAATTGTAACTTGCATGCATCATTTTTTAATATGATTGCCAAACTGAAATATTGTTTCATGATGCAACGCCTTGGACGAAGGCTTTACAGCTGTTTAATGTTCTACAGCTTCTGACATTCATCACTTTCTGAATCATCAGAAACATAATATTCTTGTCATAATATTTATTTTCAGTTTCCCCTTTTTGTTATGAAAGGACTCATTTTCAGCGTAAAAAAATATTCAATTCACGACGGACCCGGTATCCGGGTGACATTCTTTATGAAGGGATGCAAACTTTCATGCTGGTGGTGTCATAATCCTGAGGGGATTTCACCTGACCCTGAAAAGGTTGTTCAGATAGATAAAATAGGAGAAAAAGAATTCCAAAGGATTGAAGAGGTAGGTAAGCTCTATTCTGTTGATGACGTTCTTGAAATACTTGAAGGGGAAAGGATCTTCATAACACAGTCAAAAGGTGGTGTAACATTTTCAGGAGGAGAACCAATGATGCAACATGATTTTCTCCTTGAAGCACTTAAATCATGCAAAAAGGCCGGTTATCATACGGCAGTAGATACTTCAGGCTATGCTCCGTCTGAGAGTTTCAACCGGATAATTCCATATACAGACCTGTTTTTATTCGATATTAAACATCTGAATGATGAAAAGCATTTAATGTACACAGGGGTATCAAATTCCTTAATCCTGGAAAATCTCCATCTCCTGATTGACAGCGGCTGTGATTTGATGATCAGGATACCGGTCATTCCCGGAGTGAATGATGATGCCGGTAATATGAACGATATCAAACGGTTTCTGCTAAAGAACAAAGCTGATAATCTGAAAAAGATATGTCTGTTGCCTTACCATAAAACAGGATCTTCAAAATATAAGAAATTTAATATCCCATACCGCATGATTGATGCCAGTCAACCATCATCAGCCAGGATGAAAGAGTTGAAGGATTTTTTCAGTGATGTCGGAGTTAAGGTAAAAACAGGTGGGTAGTTCTTTCAATGTTAAATCAATAATGATAAGTATAATGCATTATGAAAATATCACAAAGAGTAAGACGGTTACGTGAGCAGAGTCTTGAGGCAGTTGAAAAAATATCTGCTGAAAGAGCCCTGTTGATAACACAGTTTTATAAAAGCGATGAGGCGCGCGAATTATCTGCTCCTGTTAAACGGGCCAGAGCCTTTGAGTACCTGCTGAAAAACAAAAAGATATATATCGGGGATGGTGAACTGATAGTAGGGGAGCGGGGGCCGGCTCCCAAAGAGACACCTACCTACCCGGAGATAAATCTTCATTCACTGAAGGATCTTGAAGTACTTAACTCACGTGAGAAAGTCTCTTTCAGGGTTGATGAAGATGTGCTGAATGTTTACAGGGATGAGGTTATCCCTTTCTGGAAAGGAATAGGTAACCGCGACAGGATAATGAGCATGATGACTCCTGAATGGATCAACGCATATTATGCCGGAGTGTTCACTGAATTTCAGGAACAGCGTGCACCGGGGCATACCGCTTCAGGCTATAAAATGTTCAGAACAGGCTTTCTCCGGCTTAAGGAGGAGATAAAGGAGAGCATATCGGCGCTTGATTATTTTAACGATCAGGAAGCCCTTGAAAAGTCAGAAGAGCTGAAGGCAATGGATATAGCATGTGATGCTATAATAATGTATGCTAACCGGCATGCCGATGAACTTGAGAAGCTGGAAAGGGTCGAAAAAGATCCTGAAAGGAAAAAGGAATTGAAAAAGATGGCGGCTGTTTGCCGTAAAGTGCCTGCAAATGCCCCGGAGACAGTTCACGAAATGCTTCAACACTATTGGTTTATTCATCTTGGTGTGATAACTGAACTGAACCC
>DAOQAX010000213.1:0-3697 GCA_035354395.1 Bacteroidales bacterium
TAAAATGAAAAAGATATCAAGTGAAGTAAAAATCGGCGCATTTGCTCTTGTTACCGTAGCAGTGTTTATCTGGCTCTTCTGGTTTCTCAAAGGCACTGACCTGTTTACAAAAACCGATTCATATCACATAATCTATAACGAGGTCGGTGGATTACAGGAATCCAGCCCGGTTGAAATCAGTGGCTACCAGGTTGGCGTGGTACAAAAGATAGATTTCATCAATGATGGATCGGGCAGGCTTGCTGTAACAATAAGTGTAAACAAGAATTTTGACCTTCCCGTTGGCACAAAGGCTGAGATAACAACAGCCACCCTGATTGCAGGGATGAAAATCGTGCTTCGTTTTGGTGAAGGACCTGGTATATATAAAAACGGCGACACCATTGAGGGATACCTTGCAGCATCAATAATTGACAAAGTGGGAAATGAAATTGCTCCTCTGAAAGGAAATATCAAGGAGATGGTTACAACTCTCGACACTATCGTTCTGCAGTTGAATGCGCTGCTTACCCCTGAGTTTATTGCTGACGTTCAGGGCACTGTTGCCAACGCCAGAAAAATCACAGGCGATCTTGGCGAAATAACCGGCGCTGAAAAAAAATCGCTCGCCCAGGCACTCGAAAACTTAAAGAAGTTTACCGATATGCTTGCAGCAAATAACGGCCGGCTTGACACAACCCTTCATAATCTCGCCGCTATCAGTGATACCCTTGCTGCAGCCGATCTGGGACGCTCGCTTGCGTCGCTTAAAGGCTCGCTTCAATCAGCTGATTCGCTTCTCAGTGATATGAATAAAGGCAACGGCACGGCAGGCAAGCTGGTTAAAGACGACAGTCTCTATATCAACCTGAATAACAGTATGAAAAATCTTGACCTTCTTCTGGAGGATCTCAGGCTTCATCCCAAAAGATATGTCCATTTGTCAGTCTTCGGAAAAAAAGACAAATAAACATGTCAGTTTTATCATTTGATTCATTAACAACAAGTAAGCAATAAAGGACAAATTTGTCTGCAGGAGAACGAATTCAGGATACATTTATCCCTTGTTTTATAAGTGTTTGGAATACTTTTAATTAGTTGTAACACACAGATTTTCTGTACTTTATTTTTTTTATTTTTTTTTAGTTGTATAAAAAGTTGATGTTCATAATCATAGATTTCTTTTGAAAAAGTCAAGGAAAAAAAGTTTTTTTTTTTAGTTTTTTTTTTACAAATATTGTTCCCGCATTCGGCGATGCAAAACAATATTAAAAACAGTTAACCCCTTACTTGAATGAATAAGTCTCACGATGAGGTCTGGAATAATTGCCTTCAAATCATAAAGGATATTATTCCCTCAGCAAGTTTTAAAACATGGTTTGAGCCCATTGTCCCATTAAGGCTTGAAAAAAGCATTCTGACAATACAGGTTCCCAGTCCCTTCTTCTACGAGTATCTCGAAGAGCAGTATATTGACATTCTTCGCAAGACACTCCGCCGGGAGATAGGCAATGAGGCCAAGCTTGAGTACAATATTATTATGGAGAATTCAACATACTCCAATGGTAAGCCTTATACGGTAAAATATCCTTCAAGAAACAAGTCGGATCTTAATAATAAACCATTACAGGTTCCATATGAAGTTACACAGCCGGCAATCAAGAATCCTTTTATTATTCCCGGCATAAAAAAGCTTCATTTTGATCCAAGGCTTAATCCCGATTATTCATTCAATAATTTTGTTGAAGGAGAATGCAACAGATTAGCACGTTCAGCAGGCATAGCGGTTGGAAACAATCCGGGGGGTACAGCATTTAATCCTTTAATGATCTATGGCGATTCAGGTCTTGGAAAGACACATCTCGCACAGGCAATTGGTATTCTTGTAAAGGAGAAGCACCCCGACAAGACAGTACTTTATGTAAATGCAAATAAGTTTCAGACACAGTTTGTTGAATCAATAAGGAATAATAACAAGAACGATTTTCTTCATTTCTACCAGATGATTGACGTTCTTATTATTGACGATGTGCAGGAATTTGCCGGAAAGGAGAAGACACAGGACACCTTCTTCCATATCTTTAATCATTTGCATCAGTCGGGCAAGCAGCTTATTCTTACCTGCGACAAACCTCCGGTTGAACTTCAGGGAATGGAACAGCGTTTATTATCACGCTTCAAATGGGGTCTTCTTGCAGACCTGCAGAGGCCGGATTATGAAACACGGCTGGCTATTCTTCGTAAAAAGGCATATAACGATGGCATTGAGTTACCTGATGAAATATTTGAGTTCCTTGCCGAAAACATCTCCAGCAATATCCGGGAGCTTGAGTCAGGTCTTATTTCACTCTATGCACAATCAACACTTAACCGTAAGGAGGTAACTCTTGACCTGGCACGTCAGATGGTAGACAGGCTAGTAAACACACAGAAAAGCGAAATTACCATTGACTACATCCAGAAAGTGGTTTGCGAGTATTACAAGATACCTGTTGACCAGATGCAGGGTAAAACACGCAAGAGAGAGATAGTCCAGGCCAGGCAGGTATCGATGTATTTTTCAAAAAACCTCACCAAAGCATCGCTGGCCAGTATCGGTCTCAGCATCGGAGGTAAAGACCATGCCACTGTACTCCATGCATGCAAAACAGTCAATAATCTTATTGACACTGACAGACACTTCAGGAATCAGATTACTGAAATAGAGAAAAAACTTAAGGTCTGATAAACATATTCAGAACAGTTCATCACTACGAAAATCTATACCCCTTAAAAGAAAGACCCTGTTGTATTCAATGAAAACAACAGGGTTTTTCTTTTTAACATTGCCGTCAGGCTGTCCGTTTTATTTTATCGCTTGAATTTTATTCCGTTCCGCATACTATTTTACTATAAAACAAGTTTATATCTAAAATGTCCGGTTCAAAGTATTTGCTGCTATCTGCAATATTTCAAAGAGGGTAAGGACATTTTTTAATTAATCAAATGTTAGTAACTTTAGACGAACATTCAGATTTGTGCTGATGAAGAGAAAATTACTCTTATTACTGAGCATTTTTGTTATCCTGTTCGCAACATTGATGGCACTGCCAGGATGTGCAACAACAAAGAAGGATGATTACATGAAGAAGAAGTATAAGGCTGATGTACAATCGCATGTAAACACTACAATGCTTGGACGAAACAAATACTTTTACTCTACAAAGTACCAGAAAAGACTTTACAAGTACAAAAAGAAGTAGAGTTTACTCTTCGCATTTAATACTTAGTCCATCCCATCCCAACTGAACATTGGCAGGCAATTCACCTGAAACATCTGCATATTTTCCCATATCGTGACCAATGTGAGTGATGAATGCTCTTTTGGGAGATATCTCTTCAATCAGTGAAAGAGCTTCACGGAGGCAAAAATGGGAAATGTGTTTCTCTTTTCTTAATGCATTGATAACAAGATATTTGACACCAAATATCTTTTCTTTTGTCTCTTCAGGTATATAATTGGCATCGGTTATATAAGCCATATTTCCTATACGGTAGCCCAATATAGGCAGCCGGTAATGAAAAACCCTCAGAGGAGTAACGATGTCACCGTTTATGTTTATATCGAAATTGTCAATATTATGGAGAGCCATTCGTGGGACTCCGGGATACTGTATCTCAGAGAAGACATAGGAATACTCTTTTCTGACTGCATTCTGAACCCTCTCTTCAGCAAACA
>DAOQAX010000214.1:0-3688 GCA_035354395.1 Bacteroidales bacterium
TTCTCATAAGATATACAGTGATAAATGCGGCAATTTCAGAGTCTGAATAAATGCCTTTTGCTATATTGGTCAGCACATTCTCAGACTCATAACGGTCAAGAGTCTTGTGCTCAAGTAAATAGTTAAGTATTTTACGCATATTGATTACTTTAATAATTTAAACTTCTTCTTTGCTATAATTCAACCCAGTTCCTGATAATATCATAGCCAAACTCCGTCAGAACCGATTCGGGATGAAACTGCAATCCCCTGACATCATAGTCTTTGTGTCTCATCCCCATTATCATATTATTATCGTCGATACATGTTATTTTAAGACAATCAGGAATATTTTTTCGTGAAACAATCCAGGAGTGATACCTGCCGGCATTGAATGATGGAGGGATACCTTTGAAAAGCTGATCATCTTCGTCAATAACAGTAATTTTAGAAGCTATCCCATGATATACCTCAGAGAGATTCTCAAGGCCTGCTCCAAAAGACTCGCCGATTGCCTGCAGCCCAAGGCATATTCCCAGAATACTTTTCTCAGGTGAATATCTCTTTATCAGATCAATGCATATCCCTGCTTCCCGGGGAATTCCGGGACCGGGAGATATAAGAATCTTGTCATAATTGCCTGCTGCATCCAGGCTTATCTCATCATTTCGGAAAACAGCAGGTTTTACACCTGTAAGCTTCTCTATATAATGTACAAGATTGTATGTGAAAGAGTCATAATTATCTATAACCAGGATTTTCTTCATATTACCATTTTTTAAATTATTTCCGTTGCCAGTTCTATTGCCTCCCTGAGAGCACCAAGCTTATTATTTACTTCATGCAACTCTTTATCCTCGTCGGATACAGCTACAATCCCTGCACCTGCCTGATAATGAAGCCTGTTCCCCTTACTCAGAAAGGTCCTGATCAGTATGGCATGATTAAACTGGCCGTTGAAATCCATAAAACCTATCGCGCCTCCATAAAAGCCCCGGCTTTGTTTTTCATATTTATCTATAAGCTGCATAGCTTTGTATTTTGGTGCTCCGGAAAGGGTCCCTGCAGGGAAAGTGGCTGCCATCATCCCCGTTACCGTTGCATTGTCATTCATCTCACCCGAAACAGATGAAACAAGATGTATCACATGTGAATAAAACTGCACCTCCCTGAAGCTTTCAACCTTTACATTTTTTGCATAACGGCTTATGTCATTCCGTGCAAGATCGACCAGCATGACATGTTCTGCATTCTCTTTCAGGTCGGTCGACAACTGCTGTGCTAAAAGCTTATCATTTTCATCATCACCTGTGCGACGAAATGTGCCGGCTATGGGATTTATATATGCTTTCCCTTTTAATATTTTCAGATGAGCTTCGGGCGAAGAACCAAAAATTTTATAAGTCCCATAATCAAAATAGAAAAGGTAAGGGGAAGGATTGACCGAACGAAGAGCCCGGTAAACATTAAAATCATCTCCTGTAAATTTCCTTGAGAACTGCCGTGATAAAACAATCTGAAAAACATCGCCCCTGTAACAATGCTCTTTCCCTTTTGTAACCATCGACTTGTACTGTTCATCAGTCATATTGGATTCTTCAGGATAATCCGATCTGAATGAATATATTGCATAATTCCTATTGAACAACAACGATTGGATTCTGTCTGTTTCCCCGGGGACATCATCAACAACATTCTCTATGATGTACAAAACATTCTGGAAATGGTTAATGGCAATGATGTAATTGTAAAAGGAATAATGAACTTCAGGTATTTTTCTCTCTTTGGTCTGCTCAGCTGTGATATCAAGCTTTTCAAAATATTTCACCGCATCATAAGAGCAATATCCGAAAAGCCCGTTTATGGGGGAATCATCGCTGCCGGCAGATATCTCAAACGATCTCTGAAAGGTGTTTAACTCCTGAACCATTGCAGATCCTGAGGAGATCTTCCCGGAGGTAACCGAACCATCAGGATAAGTTTCAGTAAATGTGCCATTATCTGCTTCAAAAGTGGCAACCGGTTTCATGCATATATATGAATAACTGTTTTCATTACCATGGTAATCAGAGCTTTCAAGAAGAAGTGAATTTGGATATATATCCCTTATCTTCAGATATATACTTACCGGAGTAATTGTATCGGCCAGTAATTTTCTGACTTTTGTCGTTACAGCAATTTTTTTCATCGTTAATTTTTTGGTACTGGTTAAAAATCAAAAAGCCTGTCGTGGAAACGACAGGCTTTTGTTTAATATCTTTATTAAATAATTACAAATAGCTATTGGTTTCGCACTTTTGAGTGTAAATTACTTAACCACCAACGCCAACTTGTAATAAATGCTTTCATTTTCTTATTTGATTCATGCACAAAAGTAGACCTTGCTTCTGAAATATCAAAATTTTTATAATGAATTTTAATGCCAACCGTCAGGAGTCTTTGAAAAGCTAAAGGAAATTTTTATCAAGAAACTCCTGGAATTTATCTTTATACTGTTCACTGACAGGTATATACTTTTTTCCGAAAACAATCCTGCTACGTTCTATTGTATCGATTTTTCCAAGATTGACAATAAAGGAGCGGTGTACCCTCATAAATTTGTCTGACGGAAGTTTTGATTCGAGTTGCTTCAGGGATGTAAGCGACAAAACGGGCTTGGGATCATTTTGTATATAAACCTTCACATAATCTTTAAGACCTTCGATATAAAGTATATCATTAAAATTAATCCGCTTTATCTTATACTCTGACTTGAGAAAAAGAAACTCATTATTGGCCTCAACCTTATTAAGATCCTTCTGTTCAAGCTTTATTAACCTCCGGGCTTTGTTTACAGCCATTAAAAACTCATCATAGCTGAAAGGCTTTAAAAGATAATCGATAATATCAAGTTTATATCCTTCAAGAGCATACTTTTCATAAGCTGTGGTAAATATTACTTTGGGGCCCTTTTCCAAAAGTCTTGTAAAATCAATCCCCGTAAGATCAGGCATCTGAATATCCACAAAAATAAGGTCCACGCTTGTATTTGACAGAAATTCTGTTGCATCGACTGGGTTATCAAACCTTCCTGCAAGCTCTAATCCGGGGGTTCGTTCAATGTAACCGGTAACAAGTTTCAGGGCCAGAGGTTCGTCATCAATGGCAATGGTTTTGATCATCACGTAATAATTATGTTCAGAATTACCTCAAAAGTTGTATCCGATTTATTGATTGTTAACTCATGTTTCTCAGGAAAGAGAAGGTTTAGTCTTTTGCTCACATTCTCCAATCCGATTCCTGAATCTTTCTTTTCTGATTCCTCCCTGGTCTTAGCCACGCTGTTACAACACCTGAAAGATATTGAGTCTTTTTCTACCTGCATATTGATATCGATAAAAGATGCTTCCCGGTAACTGATCCCATGTTTAAAAGCATTTTCAATGAAAGGGATGAAGAGCAAAGGCGGAATATTAAGGTCATCATATTTTTCAGGAAAAGAGACTGAGAGCTTGATTTTATCACTAACCCTTAACTTCATCAGATCGATATAATTATTCATAAATTTTATCTCACTGTTCAAACTGGTATTACCATGTTCTGTCTCATAGAGGAGATATCTCATTAATTTTGAAAGTTTCAGCACTGCCTTTTGTGAATCCTCAGGACTAATACTTATCAGAGAATATATATTATTTAAAGTATTAAAGAAAAAATGTGGACTAATCTG
>DAOQAX010000215.1:0-3683 GCA_035354395.1 Bacteroidales bacterium
TTTTTCTTGTTGGATGCAGGGACAAGAACGGCTCATACAATACTAAAAGGAGGCCTGTTGCACAAGTTGGAAAAACTATACTCTACTACGATGAAATGCCTAAACTTGTACAACATGGAGTAAATGAAACTGATAGTGCAGCTCTCATTCAGAACTATATCAACAAATGGGCTAAAAGGCAGCTCCTGTTGCAAAAAGCTGAAGACAATCTGTCACCTGAAATTATGGATGAGATTACCCTGCAGATGAAAGAGACCTGGAATAACCTGGTGATATACCAGTACCAGAAACAGATGATGCTTGAGAAAATGGATACTGTTTTATCAGATGCAGAGATTGAAAACTATTATGCAACCAATGAAAAGAGTTTTGTTCTGAATTCCAATATTGTAAAGGCTTTGCTTATTAAGCTGCCGCTTGAATCGCCTAACCTTGAAGGAGTCAGGAAACTGGTCCGTTCAAATAACCATGACGATATGTTGCAGCTTGAAAAATATTGCTTTGAATTTGCTGATAAGTTTGATGATTTTGGAGAGAGATGGATTCCTATGGACAGAATAACAGTCGAATTACGGCAAAACATTGATGACCAGGAAAATTTTCTGAAGAAAAACACGTTTTTTGAGACCAGCGATTCTGAATCAATCTATCTGATAGCTATCAGGGATTACAGGCTCAGATCTTCTATTGCTCCTTTGGAGTATGTTCGGGATGAAGTAAAGAGTATCATCTGGAACAACAGGAGATTTGAATTTATCAAGTCGCTTGAGAATGGTATTTATAATGAAGCACTTAAAGATAACAGTTTTAAGATATATTAAAATGATGGAGATTACTGTATTTTAGCGGAAAACTTCATCATACCTTTAAATTCAATTATGTTATGATAAAAAGAAATCTAAGATTTTGCCTGGTTCTGATAGGATTATTTTTACCTGTGTTCGTAGCAAGTTCCCAGGAACTGATCGAATCGGTCGCTGCAATTGTAGGAAATGAGGTCATCTATCTCTCCGATATAGAGGTTCAGGCTGCCGACCAGAGAAGAAATGGAGACAGGACTCCTGTAGATAAATTGAGATGCCGAATTCTTGAAGGATCACTTATATCAAAATTATTTCTTGACCAGGCAAGGATAGATAGTATTGTTGTTGCCAATGATGCTGTTGACAGTGAACTTGACATGCGTATGAATGATGCCATAAGAAGGGCGGGAAGCGAGCAGGCTCTTGTCGATTATTTCAGAAAGAGCATGGTAGAAATACGCAGGGATATTAAAAAGACAATGATTGAACAGCGTACGGTAAGTGAGGTACAGAGTAAAATTGCAGGAGATATTAAAGTGACACCGGCAGGATTAAAGAGATTTTTTTCTTCCATCCCGAAAGACAGCCTTCCTGTTATTCCTGCAAAATATAAAATAAGCATTATTCAGCTTGATCCTCCTTCAAGTGAAGAAAATAAGGCTGAAGCGCGCCAGAAACTTCTGGATATAAGAAGTCAGATCCTTGGAGGAAAAAGCTTTTATGCTCTTGCAACTTTATATTCAGAAGACACTGAAACTGCAAAAAGAGGTGGAGAACTGGGTTTTGTAACAAGAGGCGAAGTTGAAAAAGAATATGCCGATGCAGCCTTCAGCTTAAGTAAAAACGGTATTTCAAAAATTGTTGAAACAAGATATGGTTTTCATCTTATACAGCTTATCGACAAAAAAGGAGAGATGGTCAACACGCGCCATATCCTCATTAAACCACAGGTAAAACCATCGCAGGCTAATGAAGCAATAAACAGGCTTGACAGCCTGGCCAACATGATAAGAAAAGACAGCATTAAGTTTGAAACCGCAGCAATTCGTTTCTCGACTCATAAAGATAGCCGGATAAACGGGGGAAAACTGGTTAGCTCAAATCCTAACGAAAGAATATCATGGTTCTCCCTTGAAGAACTCAACAAGGATATGTATGTGAAAATAAGAGATATGAAAATTGGAGAGATCTCTGACCCGTTTCAGACCACGGACGAAAATAATAATGTGGTTTTCCGGATAATAAGACTTGACGAAGAGGTACCGGCACATACGGCAAATTTAACAGATGACTATCAGGTTATCTATAATGCAGCTATAATGAATGAACAGACTAAAACCTATGATAAGTGGGTTAAACAAAAAATTGAATCTACATATATTAAAATAAGCGATGAGTATAAATCGTGTGAATTTTTAAAAGACAAATGGCTGAAATAGAATTTCCACAACGGTTACATAAGATCTCAGGATGCCGACATATCCTTTTTGCCTTATTCTTACTGGCGGTTACCCTGCCGGGCTATTCTCAGGATGCTCCTGAACAAAAGGCAGGAATGACGAAAATCGAAATCCTGAATGCCGAAGTATGGGAGGTAAATGAGAACATTGACAAAGACCTTCAGCGTCTTTTAGGAGATGTAAAATTCAGACATAAAGATGTATATATGTCATGCGACAGTGCCTATTATTACAAGAATATCGATCAGGTAAAAGCATTCAGTAAGATTCACATCGAACAGGGCGACACCCTCGATCTTTATGGCGATTACCTTTTTTATGATGGTTCTACAGAAAAAGCTGATGTTGAGGGTAATGTTGAGCTCGTTGATAAGGAGACACATTTATATACCAACAAAATCGATTATGATGTAACTAACAAAATAGCACGGTATAATCAACATGGAAGAATTATCAATGCCGAAAATACCCTTCAAAGCAGAATAGGAGTATATTTTGTGGCCGAAAATCTCTTCCATTTCAAGGATAGTGTTAAAATCACTAATCCCGATTATATAATGGTTGCAGACACAATGGATTACAATACACGGACAGAAACTGCTTTCTTTACAGGCCCTACTGAATTGAATGGTGACAGTATTCATCTCTATTGCGAAAAAGGATGGTACGATACTAAAAACGAAGTCACCTCAATCTGGAAACATGCCGTTATCGACAACAGAAAACAAATCATTCATGGCGATTCTCTTTTTTACAATGACAGCACAGGATTCGGGCAATCATTCAGGAATGTTATAATCGAAGACACTACAAACAACCTTGTTGCAGAGGGAAATTATGCATGGTATTACAAGAAACCTGAAAGATTTGAAATTACTGACAGGGCTGCATTAATCCAGGTATCAAAAGGAGATTCTCTTTTCCTCCACGCTGATACCATAAATTCAACAATAGTATCCGATACTTCAGGAAAATTTTTCAGATTAATGAGAGCTTATTATGGCTGCCGCATTTTCAGCAAGGATCTTCAGGCAAAATGCGATTCTCTGGCATATTCATTTCAGGATTCGGTTATCAGACTTTATGACAAACCGGTAATATGGTCAAAAGAGAATCAGCTTACCTCTGACTCAATGGCTGTGTTTACAAAAAACAGGATGACAGATCGGCTTGAATTATATAATACGGCCTTTGTCACAAGCCAGGTTGATACAATAAGATTCAACCAGATAAAAGGGAAATCGCTTACCGGGTATTTTAAAAACAACGAACTATTTAAGATAGACATTAAGGGAAACGGAGAAGCCATTTACTATCTTCTTGACGGAGAAAATGTAGCGGGTGTAAATCAGTCTCAATGCGCAAGTATGGAAATCTTAATTGAGAAGATGCACCTTTTAGGGCTCACTAGGCAGGCAGA
>DAOQAX010000216.1:0-3670 GCA_035354395.1 Bacteroidales bacterium
TTTATGTATATTTAACCGTCTGTAAAAAAGTCCGATTAATAGGGGTCCAAACCACCGATGATCAGCCTCTGTTACCTTCAGACTATGTAAAGTGATTTTAATGAATTAAGTCTACTATTGGATAAGTCCACAAATTCACTCGCATCATGAAAATATCTTGTTTCCTTTTTATAATATTTTTTATCACTTCCTGCAAAAGTTCTGATAATGAAATCATTCAAATTGATTTAGGCAAGACTGCTGGCCATGAAATCACATTATCTTCATTAGCCGATGAAATAACTTATGTCCCTTTGGATAACAGTTATACTATGAGTATCTACTTTCAGAGGACCGAAATAATCAATGATACGATTTATCTCAACGAGAAAGATAACGGGATGTTTGCACTGGATAAGTCAGGCAAAATGGTAAGAATGTATGGAAAACGGGGACGCGGCCCCGGGGAATATATTTTAGGTTTCAGATACGCCATTGACCAGGATGGTCGGATCCTATACCTGCTTGACAAAAAGAAAATACTGAAATTTTCTTTGGATGGATCCTACCTTGGGGACATATCTCTCGAAAAATATCCCGGGCATTTCTCTGAGATCAGATTCCGGGATTCAAAATTAGTAGTTTTCGAGTATATTTCTTTTGGAGAAGCAGTCTATGATTGGATCGTGATTGATACTGCAGGTAACCTTATAAAGGAAAAGTATAACTATGTGCCATCATTCAAAACTAACTATGGTTCACCCGGAGGTGTGTATGAATATGGAGACAAGATTTATTACTGGAACAGCATTAATGACACAGTTTTTTCGATTTCTCAGGATTTGAATTACCAGGCATCTTTTCTTTTTGAACCTTCGGATCTCAGATCGCCCAAATATGACCATACTATGGAAGTCGATGATTTTAATAGATATATTAACCTTTCAACTGTTCTTGAGTCGGATTCATTTATTATACTAAGATATTTCTTTGAAAAATCAATAATGCTATTTGTTGACAAAAGTACCGGGCAATTATTCAAAGCAACCTGGAATATTAATGAGGGTGGATTAATCAATGATTTGGACGGGGGAGCATCCTTTGAGCCCAAACACTATTTTAAGAAAGAGGGTAGGGAGTATTTGGTAGGTTACACGCAGGCAACAGACATAATTTCACGGGTTCACTCCGATGATTTTAAGAACTATACTCCAAAATACCCAGACGGGAAGGAGGCTTTAAAAAGTTTAGCCGAAAATTTGAAAGAAACAGATAATACATTGCTAACTATAGTTAGACTTAAGGATTAATCATGTCTGTTTTCCCCTTTTTCAAACAACTTGATTCTATGGATTGTGGGCCATCATGCCTTAAAATGATTGCTAAACATTATGGTAAGAATTATTCTTTACAGTCTCTTCGTTCCAGATCATTCATTACCCGGTCGGGTGTATCAATGCTTGGAATTAGTAATGCTGCCGAAGATATAGGTTTTCGTACATTAGGTTACCGGCTTTCCTGGGAACAACTTCGTGATGAGGTCCCGCTTCCATGTATAGGCCACTGGAACCAACGTCATTTCGTTGTAATCTATGGCATTAAGAAGCAAAGGAGAATTCCATGTATCTTTAACAGAACACCCCCGGAGGGATTGAAATCAAACCGGAGCAGAAATTATCTGATTTATGTTGCTGACCCTGCTTCTGGTCTTCTTAAATACACCGAGAAGGAATTCCTCAGATGTTGGTATAGCAACCAAAAAGAGGGTATAAAAGAAGGCGCTGTCTTGCTTCTTGAACCTACACCGGAATTCTATAATAAAGAAGCTGAGGATAGAGAGAACCTGAAATTCTTATACCTTCTGAATTATTTGAAACCATATAGAAGATATATTTTTCAGCTTATTCTTGGTTTAATAACTTCAAGTATCATAAGCCTGATCTTTCCTTTCCTTACCCAATCACTTGTGGATACTGGTATTGGCAACAGCAATATAGCCTTTGTCGTAATGATCCTTATTGCTCAGCTGATACTAACCCTCAGTCAGACAGCTAACGGATTGCTTAGAAACTGGATAAACCTGCACGTGACAAGCAGGGTGAGCATTTCTCTTATATCCGACTTTCTGATAAAACTTATGAAGCTCCCAATTGCATTTTTCGACGTGAAGCTCATAGGTGACATCATGCAACGCATAGGCGATCACAACCGCATAAGATCATTTCTTACAGATTCATTGATAAGTATCATCTTTGCCGTTATTACCCTTGTTATGTACACTGTTATAATGGCTTCCTATAACCTGGGTATTTTAGCTGTATTTTTAATTGGAAGTCTCTTCTACGTGGGTTGGGTCCTGATTTTTTTAAAACGACGCAGAGAACTTGACTATAAACGGTTTCAGCAAAGCGCCGCCAACCAGAGCAATATTGTTCAACTTGTGACTGGCATGCAGGAGATAAAGCTCAATGGTTGCGAGAAACAAAAGCGGTGGGCATGGGAAAGAATTCAGATTAAGCTTTTTAAAGTAAGCCTGAAGAGCATGATGCTCAACCAGAATCAGCAACTTGGAGCTGTATTTATTAACCAGGCAAAAGACATCCTGATTTCATTTCTGTCGGCACATGCTGTGATTAAAGGTGAGATGACTCTGGGTATGATGATGGCTGTACAATACATCATAGGACAGTTAAATGCTCCCATACAACAGTTTATAGGGTTTACCCAGGCTGCGCAGGATGCACGGATCAGCCTGGAACGACTGGGTGAAATCCATAACAGAGATGATGAGGAGAAACCGGACGATGCTAAGATAAATGACATCCCTGCAGATAAGGATATAGAAATCAGAAAACTTTGCTTCCAATATGAAGGCCCGGATTCAGAAAAGGTTCTCGATAATATCTCATTCATTATCCCTGCCAAAAAAATAACCGCCATTGTGGGCGTAAGCGGGAGTGGAAAAACAACCCTTATCAAACTACTTTTAGGCTTCTACAACCCAGTAAAGGGAGATGTTTTAATCGGTGGAACTGCTTTGAGCCGGTTTAGCCAGAGAGAATGGCGTCGTTGTTGTGGTGTAGTGATGCAAGAGGGCTTCATCTTTTCTGATACAATTGCCGGGAACATTGGCCTGACAGATGAAATGCCCGATAAACAAAAAATTGACAGAGCAACTGAAACAGCAAGCATAATGGAGTTTGTTGAGAATTTACCGCTTGGGTATAATACCAGGATCGGGAATGATGGTCATGGTCTGAGCACAGGACAGAAACAGAGAATTCTGATAGCCAGGGCAGTATATAAAGAACCCGACTTTATCTTTCTGGATGAAGCAACTAACTCTCTCGATGCGCGGAATGAGAAGGCCATTATGGAAAACCTGTCTGCTTTCTTTAAAGGAAGAACAGTTGTTGTTGTAGCTCACCGATTAAGCACGGTTAAGAACGCCGATAAGATTGTTGTACTTGAAAAAGGGAGGCTTGTTGAGGAAGGTACACATAGAGAGCTTGTTGAAACGAAAGGTGCATATTACAATCTGGTAAAAGAACAGTTGGAACTGGGAAGCTAAAGAAATCTCCGAAAGGCAGTTATAGAATCGGAAAAGTTCATGTAGGGGCCTAACGGAAGATGACACCGAGTCAAGCTGGAAAATTAGTGCAGAATGGCTGAAATAAACAAACAAGAGATT
>DAOQAX010000217.1:0-3668 GCA_035354395.1 Bacteroidales bacterium
TCTATTGTGAGCGTTGAGTCATGATATGTTGTTTCTACACGCATTGTGGCGCGCAGCGGGCCGTTTTCAAGAACTACAAATGTGGCGTTTCCGAATTCACCAATCTCGTCGGAAAAGGTCCTTATGTTGTGGCTCCATGTGTCGCTTGGATCATCAATAATTACACCTTTACATCCTGTGGCGCCTCCGGCAAACGTTTCTTTCCCGCTTTCTTTATCTGTTATGCTAATAGTCCCTTTAGATGAAAAACTTACCTTAAGAAATTCATTTTCAATTACATTATCTTTTGCTATAGCATACCCTTTCACTGGTTGTGAGTCGTTTTTCTTTACGCGTATCTGACGATAGCCAAAGGGAGGAAGCTTCGTGTTTACAATCAGTTTCTTCCTGTTTCCGGTTTCGGTTGAACCGGAAGTCCATTGATGAAGCAGGGCATTCCCTTTTTCATCTTCAACACGTGAAGAGTCACCATAATTCTGATCGAAATCATACTCCACATTCCCTGTAACTTCCCAGGCATGCGGATTGAATGCTAAAATGTATTGAGAATCAGGATCTTCGGCAGGTATCTGCCATTCGAGTTTCTGAACCGACATGTATATAGCCTGATGAGCAATATCAAGTGCATGTCCGTATCCTTCACGTGCAACTGAGGAGTGATCGGACAGAGATGATCCTGCCATACTGTCGTGGAACTGGAGAAAGAGAACTCTTTGCCATGCAGATGTGAATTCTGCTTTCGGATATTTTGATCCCCAGGCCGATGCACCTATCGCAGTAATTTTTTCAGCAGTAATCAGAGCTGCTTCTGAACTGCGGTTGCCTTTTTTGATCTCTGATTCCGCTGTATAACAACCAACAGCATGGTGTTGCAGATCGTCTTTTACAACAGGAATGTCAATTGTCTTATCTTCACGGATTTCCTTGAAATAGCTGTCGGGTGTGCTGAAAATGATTGTCGGAGCTCCTTTTTCATTTTTAATCTCTTTTATTGATTTTATAGATTCTTTGGTTGGACCTCCTCCATGATCTCCTGCGCCATAAAAAGCCATTAAACTTTTCATAGGCTGGCTTTTACATTGTTCAAGTATACCTTTCAGATGATCATTTAATGGTCCTGTGGCTCCGTAGCTATTCTGGATACGATAGGTGAGAACACGTGTGCCGTCGACTCCTTCCCACCAGAAGAGATCAGCAGGGAGTGATTTTTCATGAGGCTGTGGACGCATAAAAACATAATTATCCATTCCCTGTTTTTTTATGATTTGAGGTAATGAGCTTGTATGACCAAATGAATCAGGATTGAGCGCTGATTTTGCGCGGGCTCCAAACAGACGCTGGAACGTCAGCTGTCCATATAACCCCTGTCTGACCATTGATTCACCACAGGGAATATTGACATCGGGTTCTACCCACCATCCTCCGATTATATTCCAGCGGCCTTCTTTTACCCGTTTGCGTATTTCAATCAGCATCTCAGGATCATTTTCAGCTACCCATTGATAAAACTGGGCGGAGCTTGATATGAATGTAAAATCTGGTGTTTCATTCATCCGGTCAAGAGCTGCCCGGAAAGTGCTGTGGACAACAGCAATACCTTCGTTCCATGGCCAGAGCCATACCGGATCAATATGACCGTAACCTATCATATGAAGACGGAATTTTCCTGCCTCAGTGGACCAGGCACCTGTTTCCTGAATGCTGCCTGCGGCCAGTTTTGTCATTGGCCCGAGAGCGATAAACGCAGAACCTGCTGCTGCCCGGTTAACAAATGATCTTCGTGAAATGATATTTTTGTTGTTTTTTTTCATGGTAATTAGCTGTTCATTAGAATAATCATTTAAAATTTTTATTGATCTGACAGATCATAAAAATAAGGAAATACTTCTGTTGATGATTAAACAGGTTGAATATAAATTTGCATAATAACCATGTAATTATGATTTTTTTGTTAAAAACCATTAATATTTCCGGTTAAGGCCGACATCCTGAAAATAATCTGATTTTTACGAAAAAGATTATTCATATATTTATGGTTTTCCTGAAATATCGATAGTTGAGATTTAATAAGAAAAATTATGCATATTCCTGATGGATATCTAAGCCCGCAGACATATATTCCGCTGATCGGGTTATTTGCAGGGGTAACGGCTATTGCGGTGAAGAAAGTAAAAACCGAGGTTTCGGCCCGGGATGTTCCATATCTTGGAATGGCTGCTGCTTTTTCTTTTATCATTATGATGTTTAATCTGCCGGTACCGGGAGGTACAACAGGGCATGCTGTCGGTTCTGCTGTTATTGCAATCCTGTTTGGACCATGGGCTGCTACTATTGCAGTATCGGTCGCCCTGATCATTCAGGCTCTTATCTTTGGTGACGGGGGTATTACTGCAATAGGGGCTAACTGCTTTAATATGGCAGTGTTTATGTCTTTTGCAGCATACTATTTATTCAGACTTTTCAGCGGCAGACCGGGAAATAAGAGAAGGACATTCTTTTCTGCATTTATTTCAGGTTATCTTAGTCTGGTACTGACTTCAGTACTGGCTGCTGTTGAGTTTGGCATTCAGCCGCTGATAGCATCTGATGGTTTTGGGAAAGCTTTGTATTGTCCTTATGATCTTAGTATTGCAATTCCTGCCATGGCTCTGGAACATCTCCTTATTTTCGGCATAGTTGAAGGACTTATTACTGCATTGGTCGTCAGTTATTTCCTGAAGAACGAACCTGATTTGATATATGCTTTAAGGAAAGGAGGGAAGAAGAACAATGAATAAGCTTCAGAAAAAAATTCTTATTGTTTTGTTGATACTATGTGTTCTTGCACCTGTAGGTATTTTACTTCCTGCCTTTTTTAATGCCGGTGATGCATGGGGTGAATGGTCGGCACAGACGGTGAAAGAAATGGTTGGTTATGTACCCAAAGGCCTTGAAAAATATTCCGGAGCCTGGAATGCTCCTTTACCTGATTATACTGTTAACAGTAAAGATACGTCACTAGTCCATCAGTCGGGTTATTATATTGTTTCGGGAATATTTGGGGCTACTGTAACTTATATTGTTATGTTGTTGATTTCCAGGTTGATTGTCAGGAATGGAAAATGAGATTCCTCCATATTTGTTAAATGCAGGAAGCAATAGCTTTGAGCATATCAGAATGAAAGAGGCAAAACTCTCTTTCCTTGACAAGACTGTCCTGAATGCTGCAAATGCTGTTAAATCTGTTTATCTGCAGGCAGATAATGCGGAAAAAGAAAATGCTGTCCAGAAGATTCATCCTGAAATCAAGTTTATTTCACTGATATTCATGGTGATAGTGATTAGCGTAATTGATAATATATCTGCACAGTTAATTGTTACAGTATTCATTTTTATATTTTATTGTGTTGCCCGTTTAAAGGTTTTTGAAGTCTACAGAAAAATATTTTTCCTTGCCTTTGTATTCGGTTTTATTGTTGTATTACCGGCTTCGCTGGATATTATAACGCCCGGAGAGATCGTCCTGAATATTATTTCATTCAAAAATCCTTCTGATCTATGGATTTATCACATACCTCAGAACATAGGCATTACCATTAACGGATTGCATGTTGTATTGATGGTTTTCCTCAGAATACTTAATTCAGTGGCTATGGCTATGCTTGTTGTTTTTACCACATCATTCCCTG
>DAOQAX010000218.1:0-3662 GCA_035354395.1 Bacteroidales bacterium
TTGCTTTTATATAGCTTATTGAAAACTCCTTTTTTACAAAGTTAATGCAAATTACTCCTCTGGAAAAGAAGCTGTATCCAAGCATCCCATCAATCCTGACACCATATGACTCACTCAAGGGATTGAGGTTTGTGATAATCGTTTCCAGATTATCAAGTGTCTTTTCGCCAAACTGAAAGTCATTCATGGTTCCAAAAAGAACATCTGTAGTAGTTTCTGCTGCGCCATTAAGAGTAGACCTTCGGGTAATTGAAACTGAGGCGAGTACACTTCTGGGGGCATCCCTGTCAATAACATTTGTCTCTGCTCCTGTATCAAAACAAAAGTTCATTCTTTTACCCTTTAGTGAAGTATTCAGAAAGAGTATGTTATTCTTCTCATCAAAGGGGCATTTATAATCAGAGACAAAAGAAGGGGCAGAAAGATCAATCCTCTCACCCTTCTTATCTATTTTAAATAATTGAAGATCGCTCTGGCCGGCATCGAGCACAATTTCAAAATTCCTGATAAGAGCAAAGCCAATGAGTCCAAGTATCTTTACTCCGCGTCTGTTCTCTATATGCCCCAGGTTTGCAAGGTCGGCTATTAAACCTTTAAATTTTAAGCCACTGATGATTATCTGGTCAACGCCAATCTTTTCCACTTCGGCCACCGATCCGGTCACACCACCGGCAGTCTGACTGTCCATTACAACGTGATCCCGGAAATAGGTCCTGTTAAGTACAACGCCTGAGGCTCCGGTATCCAGCACCAGGTATCCTCTTTCACCATCGACTTCTGCTTCAATAAGAAAAATGTTTCCTGCTCTTCTTAACGGGATGGTAATTGAGTTACCGGATCCTGTCCAGATGCATTCATTGTCTCTTATGCCGTTGAAGGAAGGTAAAGAAAGACTGATCAGCAGAGGATCTTCACGCAGGGAAAAACAGTGAGACATAGCACGGCCGGGGAGAAAGAGAAACAGAATAAGAAATGTCAGAATAAAATGTTTGTCTGTGGCCAATCTCATTTTACTGCAACCATTTAGCAACCCGGTGTAAATATATGTCTATCAGTCTTCAGCCCGTCGGTATATCCAGTCTTTCAATACTTTCATTTTGCCTGGTGACGGTAAATCCACAATATCGAGATTAAATTTCTCTATTTCATGCTTCAGATCTGCTTCAATTTCTGTCAGCGAGCCATCCAGTAACTTTTTATCACTGACGGTTGCTCCGTTATCAAAGTAGGCTCTTAGTACCATCAGTTTATTGTTATAATCCACTGTCACAGCCCTCAGTGTTGGTGTGACAGCATTCTGCAGCGCTCTCCTGCAGCACATAATCACCTTGTCTCTCAATACCAGCATACCAAATTAATTAAATTATTTTAAAGAACCCTGAACAAGAGCATCCAGCGCCTGTTGATCAAACACTGTATAAGACTCTCTGTCGAACAGGGCACATCCGTTATTTCCTGTTGCTCCATTATCCCTGTCAGGGATTATTAAACTTATGCCGAAATGAGAAATGTGTATTTCATTCCGGCTGGCTGGCAAGGTAATAATTTAATTGGATGAGAATTATGTTTTAAAAACAGAGCAATTTCCTGTTTAATAATGAAGCTTGAAAATATCTGATTAATTGTTACTTATAGAATTCAGGATTTCAATAATTTTTTCTTTTTTAACAATATACAGCCCTAATCTTTCGTGAGATACGCCATCTTTTAACAGATATTCATATTCAGGAATCTCACCGACCAGTTTTGAATCAAAATACTTAAATTCTATACCGGAAAAATCCCGGAGTTTCTCAGCCACTTCTGTTATGTGCGTAGAGATCAAAAATGTGCTTTTCTTAATCCTGACAAATGATTGGATAATTAACAATGTTACATCAAAAGCATCCTTTACATTTGTTCCTCTGAACAGTTCATCAAAAACCACAAAGAGCCGGCTTCTTTCCCTGAGTTTAAGAGCTGTTTCCTTGACTCGTTTCACTTCACTGTAAAAGTGACTGTAACCTTTGCTGAGATTGTCGGAAAGATTAATTGTGGTAATGATTCCTTCATAAACCGAAGTAGTCATTTTTGCCGCCGGAACAGGAAAACCAAGATGAGAGATATAAACGGCAAGTGAAACAGATTTCAGGAAAGTTGACTTGCCTGCCATATTCGGCCCGGTAAGAAAACACAGATTATTCATTTCTCTCAGTTCAAAATCATATGGAACTGCGTTCCCGACCAGCGGATGATACAATTTTTTTAAAGCAATAAATGGTACTGGTGAATCCACATATTCAGGAAATACCAGGCTCTTTTCTCTTGCTGCCGTTCCAACGGATACAAAGGCATCCAAAAGATACAAGGCTTTTAGAAAATCGTCCGCTTCATTTCTGTGCGTGTGCCTGAAGGCATAATCCAGTCTGTTTAATGATATAACTGAGATCTTGTTGCCCATGATATATAAATCCGAGAAATCATCCTTTTCAATAAATCCCCTGAGAGCCAAAACAATTGCATTAAGTTCAGATGGGAGATCCTTCCTGTCAAGTTTCGCAGTCAGGTCTCTCAGATGAAGGAAAAGAAGCCTGAGCTGCTCAATTCCCGATTGAATCAAATAATAGTCATTGCCTGGTTTAACCAGATCTGATATTCGTTGAAACAGTGCATCTATTATGTTATCCTTTAATGGCTCTATACTCAGCCGGAAATAATAATCAATAAAATCCAACTGCGAGGAATTGATCTTAAGGTCCAAACCATCCGACATTAAAAAGGAGATTGCTTCTTTCCTTTCATTTAATTCTGAAATCTCAGCTAATGGATTCTCCATCAGTTTTTCAAGGCAATTTCGGCCACCTTCTGTTTTGGTATAATCGAAAAGGTTAAAAACAGAGAGGCTGGATTTACCGTCACCAAAGATATCCAGATCACTAATTGTCTGTTTGTCAAGCTCAAAAGTCATATAGGTCCTATTATAACAAAAAATATGCCGGCAAATTCAAGCAGCATTTGGCAAAGACAGTTTCGCGGTTTGCAATCGATTCCCAACTACTTATCATGGTACATTTTAAATCAAATTCCATTTTATCACTCGTATCAGGATATTTACCATGGATAATCTGACACTGGTCAAAACAAATTCTCCTAAGGGGTAAAAGCATAACCAGATATTGAATCAGCTCTTTATCTTTGGGACGTAAATTGCCGGAAAAGGTGGTTTTGCAATACATATTTGAAAATACTGTAAAAGGCCTCCCGGGGGGGAGTGTGATTACAAAAGAGACTTTGATATAAATGAATTTTCTTAAGCTTCAAATAGAAGGAACACAAAATACACCGGAGGTGGTTCTTGATCCATCCGGCCTGATAAAACTAAGCGGCCGATCGCTTGATATTTGTTCGCTGTCATTCATCACTTCAGTGGATGACTGGGTGGATAAGTATATAACCTCTCCTGCCGATAATACAAGCGTTGTGATAGAGCTCGATTATCTTAACAGGGTTAACATCAGATTTTTTTCTTCATTATTGAAAAAGCTGAATTCAGTAAGGCTTTTAAATAAAAAACTCGTTATCAACTGAATTTACGAGGAAGGTGACGAGGACATGCATGAAATCGGAGATCTGATCTCCTCAACATTGAAGCTGCCAATGAACTTCGTGGAAAGGGAGGAAGA
>DAOQAX010000219.1:0-3591 GCA_035354395.1 Bacteroidales bacterium
ACATGCCAGAGGGTAATGCAGTCGAAGCTATCTGATTCAACAGCAGAAATCTTGTCGGGAGAGATTGCATCAATTCCAAATTGTGATATGGAGAATTCGCGGGCTTTTTTATTTATTTCTATTCCTTTTACCTGCCATCCTGCTTTTTTCATTGTGCCGGCAAAATATCCTGTTCCGCTTCCTATGTCAAGTATTTTTCCTTTTCTTATGCCGGTTATCTTTTCAACAAGCCTTTTCTTTTTTCCCAGCATCATCTTTCTGACTAAGCGGTATACTTTATTTGAAAAGCCTTTAGCCGAGTCGTCGTGCGATATATAATCGTCCGATTCATAGTACTTTCCGATCTCAATCTCTTCAGGGTAATCCTGAGTGAATTTAAAACCACAATCGGCACATTTATATAATCCAAAGAGCTCTTTACTCTTAAAATGATCGGGGCATCTTAACTGTAATGAAATCTTTTCAGATGAGCACAAAGGGCATACGTCATGGTGCACCATATTATTCCATCTTAAGTTTCATTTTACGCTCTGCAAAAAGCCAGCCGGCAAGCAATAAAATAAAAATTACGGAGCTTGCCATTGAAATATTATTTCCGACAGTATACGAAGATGGCTTAAAAGAGAATTTTATTTCATGATTACCGGCAGGGACAATCATTGCTCTGAGTGTATAGTTGGCCCGGAAGTAATTGCTTTCTTTCCCGTCTACATAACATTTCCATCCTGCCGGATAATATATTTCTGAGAACACAGCAAGCTTCTCGTTATTTGCAGAACTGTTATAGACAAGTTCATTTGCCTTATATGACTTTAGTTCGATTTTATCTCCTTCAACTAACGGATATTCACTGTTTTTTATCTGATCTTTAAAGCGACGGTCAATAACAGCCTGTAATGAAGGATCAATTTTATTTAAGGTCGCAAGTTCTTCATTTGCATTGTTGACCATTACGGGCGTCTCAACAAACCATGCATTGCCAAGGGCGTCAGGGTTGATAACAGGGGGTGCCTGAGGATTAATAATGACATACTTTGTATTAAGCATGTTAAGGGCAGGGGTACTGTTAAAGACAGACTGAAAATCTTCAATGCTTTTTGCATAGGTTCCTGCTTTCTGGATCATTGCAATATCACCAATCAATGAAGAATCGATAAGCTCCTGGTATCTCTTTAGCTTGGCTCCGTGATAGCCTCCAATCGACTTGTGATAAAGTGATGTTGAAGCATCATTAAAAGGAGACACGGTAAGGTTAAGTACCCTGTAGTCGGAGACATCTTTTAAGATAATATTATCAGCGATAGTAGGTGATGACATTTTGACTTTTGCCTCTTTATTAACAAACTTATCAGCATTCAGATATCGTTTGTCAACTGACCACATATCTATCAGAAAAAGAATGGCAAATATGGTAATAACATGCTCTTTTTTTACTTTCTCATGGTAAAATGCAAGTATCAGCAATGCACCCAGAAGGATAAGGATGAAGGATCTGAATGAATCGCTTCTCAACAGCTCCTTCCTGTCGGAGATCAGCGCTGATGTAAGCCATCCCGGCATCTGTTGCTCGGCAGGAGAGGTGAAAGAACCGGCAAGTCCGGGTAAGAGCACAAAAAGCAAAGTGAGTCCGCCGGTTATTCCAAATGCTATTTTTAACCCTTTAAGAGTATCCTTTTTTGAAACGGCCCCGTTGAAAATATCCCTCAATGCCAGAACTCCCAGGAGTGGGATACAGAATTCGGCAATTACAAGAATCATAGTTACAGCCCTGAACTTATTATACCCCGGGAAATAGTTCAGAAAGATATTAGTAAGAGGCATAAAATTCTTACCCCATGCAAGCATTATTGAGAGAACTGTAGCTGCCAGCAGCCACCATTTCTCGGGTCCCTTTACAATTATCAGTCCAAGGATGAACAGGAAGAAAATAATTGCCCCCACATAAACAGGTCCATCGACCCATGGTTGTGAACCCCAGTATCTCATGAATGAATTCACGTACTGTCCCGAATTATTCTTTCTTAATGCTTTAACAGTCTCGGAATCTTTGTCAAAAGGCTGACATGCACCACCCCTGAAATCGGGGATCAGCAATGTAAGAGTCTCATCTACCCCGTAACTCCACTGAGTGATATAATCCTTATCAAGTCCGGAGGTCTGAACTTTATTTTCTGCTACAAGATCCGACCGGCTTCTTGTGGAGTATTTCGAATATTCATAAGTAGTATATAATGAATTGAAGTTCATTCCTACAGAAAGCAACACAGGAACTATCAGGATGGCCGAATTTTTTAAAAAGAGAGGTAATTCATGCCTCCTGTAAGAAAAAACAAATTCCCCGATGATGAATACCAGTATGCACATGAATGCGTAATATGTGATCTGGGGATGATTAGCAATTATCTCGAGTGTCAGAAAAAAGGTTGTGATCAGTGCTCCCCTTATTGCATTGCGCCGGTATGTACAATAAATGCCCCCTATCATCGGTGCCATGTATGCAATGGCAATTGCTTTTGTGTTATGACCGGCCGCCAGGATAAAGAAGAAATAGGTCGAAAATCCGTAAGCTAATGCTCCGGCAATAGCCAGACGCCAGTCAACCTTAAAGATGAGAAGCCGGATATAGAAACCTAACATCGAAAGAAATATCGAAGCGATGGGCAGTCTGAGAATAGTAAGTAATTTATGGGCATATTGCATAACATTGCCTGAGTAGCGGATGGAGATGAGGTAGGCAGGCATTCCGCTGAACATGGAGTTGGTCCAGAGAGGCTCTTCTCCGTATTTCGTCCTGAAATCGCTGATCTCTTTTGCAGAATTATAGGCCACTGTTCCATCATTTGTATGAAGAACTTTTCCCTCGAGCACTGGATAGAAGTATGCTGCCGTGACGACAAGAAAAATAGCTACTGCAATTATGTGAGGTAGTGCTGGTTTAAGACTGTTTTTGAGTTGCATAGAATCTGTTTTATTAATGGTCTGATACCAGAAGGCAAAAGTAGGTAAATATCAGATAGATTTTCATCTTTCGGTTTCATTTTCATAAACATATCCCGTGAAAAATTATTCATCATCAAAATAAAACCATTATTTGAGCTTATTGTATCTTTATCCCCTCATTAATAGTTTTTAGCATTATCATCTTTAAAACATAGAATATTAATGATATATTCGATATTGATTTTCTTTAAAGTGAATTTGTTAGAATATCATCCTGATATGAATGGACAGACTTTATAATTTCTGATGGAAAGAAAACTATCAATAATAACAGTTAACCGCAATAATGCCGAAGGACTGAGAAAGACAATCGCCAGTGTTATTGCTCAGACATATGGAAATTATGAATTCGTGATCATTGACGGTGCATCGACCGACGAAAGCCTTGAAGTTATCAGGAAGAATGCCGGCCGGATAAGTTATTGGATAAGTGAACCGGATAACGGGACCTATCATGCCATGAACAAAGGGATAAAGGTTTCGGCAGGAGAATACTGTCTTTTCTTAAATTCAGGTGATTACCTGGTTGACAAAAATGTGCTGGAGAAGATATTCAATCAGAAAATCGATGCCGACATAATTTCAGGAGAT
>DAOQAX010000220.1:0-3545 GCA_035354395.1 Bacteroidales bacterium
TAATCGTGCGCGATACTGTAGAAATCCTGTCCCATACGTCCCTGGATGTATAACCAGTCGGTAAACTCATATTTAAGCATAACATTGCCGAATATCCTGTTACGGTCATGATCCTCAAATCTTTCGTAAATAGTCCAGTAAGGATTGGTACGGTTTGTGAATCGTGAAAGCGGCATCTCATTGCCTGTAACAGGATTCTTGTACGGGAACTCCAGCCATGCCTGGTCAATACTGTTGGCAAGAGTATATAGGGTGTTGTTGATGTTATAGTCCTGACCACCAACAGCTGGTGGATTATGCTTTTTCTCGATTGAATAGTTGGCATTCAGACCAAGAGAAAGTTTTTTTGTCAGGTTGTAGTTAAGGCCAAGATCCACAATATTCTTTTTAAAAGTAGTTTCAGGGATAATACTGTTTGCATTTGAATTTTAAAGTGAAAGACGGAAGCCTCCATTTTCGTTTCCTCCTGACAATGCGACTGAATTATTAAGGATAATACCTGTATCATAGAAATCCTTAATGTTGTTTTTATATGGCTGGTATGGATGCTGTTGTCCGTCAACGTTCCATATCATTGCACCATCGAATTTGGTTCCGAAACTCCATACCCCGGTTTTCTGTGCATCGGCAAGTGAAGCTGCACGGATACCACTTTCACCCTGTCCGTATTCATACTGGAAATCAGTGAAATCAAGTGCCTCATCAGCCTGGAAGCCGGAATTAATTTCAATTCCGATTCCTTTTGTTCCTTTTCCTGTTTTTGTTGTAATGATGAGTACGCCGTCTTTTGCTCTGTAACCATAGAGTGCGGCAGCAGTTGCACCTTTAAGAACTGTCATTGATTCAATGTCTTCAGGGTTGATACTCTGCAGACCATCACCAAGGTCGGCGTTCTGAGCTGAAACATCAGCGCTGTTGCTGATCGGAACTCCGTTCACAACAATAAGCGGGGAGTTATTACCACCAAAAGAAGACTGGCCGCGGATCCTGATTTTAGATGAACCACCAGGGCCTGTGGGAGGCGCTGAAACGTTCATACCTGCAATCTTACCAATCAGGCTGTTACCAACGTTTACAGTACGTGCCTCAGTAATCTGAGCTGTATTTACTGTTGCAGTTGAGTATCCAAGACTCTTTGCCTCACGTTTGATACCCAAAGCTGTAACAACCACTTCATTCATCATAAGCGAACTTTCAGCCATCGTAATATTTACAACTGATTGTGAACCGACTGCAACTTCCTGTGCAGTATAGCCAACATAAGAGAGCTGAAGCGTTGACTGATCATCAGGAACCTGAATCGAAAATTTACCGTTCATATCAGTCGTTGTTCCTATAGTTGTACCCTTAACGAGCACGGTAACCCCGATCAGCGGCTGTCTGTTCTGGTCAACAATCGTTCCTGTAACAACCTTCTGCTGCATTTCTGAAGCACTTCCTATCTCTTTCTCATCAAGAGGATCAGTCGTAAGAAGTATCTTCCTGTCCATTACAACATAGTTTACATCGGTGCCATTGAATAAAACAGGCAGTACATCAGTTATTAGTTTATCATTTGCCCTGATGTCAACAGTCCTGTTAACATCAATCTGTTTTTGATTGAAAATGAAATAGAACTCACTCTGCTTTTCTATTTCATCCATCACCGTTTCAAGGCTTTTGTTTTTCATATCCAGTGACACCTTTGCCATCTGGGAATATCCCGGATCACCAAAAAGTGTAGTAACACTGGCGATAATCAGAAAAAATGCAATTTTCAGTTCCATAATCAGTTTTTTTAGGGTCGGTCGACAGGTAACCCATTGGTCGCGATTTTTTTTCATAACTTTGAAGTGTTTTTAGTTAGGTTATTGTTCATGAATGATAACTTAGCATTTACACAGGAGAGCGGTTCCAGCGCTTTCCTGTTTTTGCTCTTAATCAGGTTTTTACATAGGCATTATATGTTTAATTCCGGTTTTTTTACTGGCTGATAATATGATCTTTTTTCTTGAATAAGTTGAATCGCTCTGAATAGATGCATTCTCTATTGTGCACTTCACAGGCAGGCTCAACTCAAGAAGGTTGAGTACCTCCTCCAGACTTTCACCTACAAATGTTGCCCGGAGCCTGAGATTTGTATCAATGTTATTTTTCAATACAACATCTGTATTGAACCATCGGGCAAGACGCCGTGCAACAACATCAATAGGGTCATTACGAAATACAAGGTTTCCTTCAGTCCATGAGAGATATTTTTTAGGCTGGACAACTTCCGAGAAAAAACTTTTTGATTCTTTATTATATACAATCAGATCATTAGGTTTCATTATTTGTGACTGATTTTTCCTGAGATTGACAAACTTCAAAGAACCTTCCTCAAGGACTACCTCAATGTTATCCTCATCACAGTATGATGCCACATTGAATTTTGTACCAAGCACCTCCAGCTGAATGTCAGATGTTGCAACAGTAAATGGCCTTGAGGCATCCTTTACCACATTGAAAAAAGCTTCCCCCGTGAGTTCAACCTGTCTTTCCCTTAAAAAATTCCCAAGGTATTTAACATTTGAATTACTGTTAAGCCAGCCTGTTGTTCCATCAGGAAGCCTGAATTGCACTCTTGTCCATGCGGGAGCTTTTATCTCTACCCATACTTCCTTTTCGACGAACTTATGCTCATAATAATTCAGGCCTGAATAAATAAGAAGAGGTAATGATAACATTGCTGCAATCCTTAATGACCAGAGAACAAACTTGTGCCTGATCCTGTAGAATTTGCTTTCCTTTTCCTTATTTATATTGAAATTTATTGTATGAAGTATCCCGTCAAGTCTTTCATTCTCCTCAACATCTTCTTCAATTTCAAGCGAATCAAACTGCTCATACATCAACTTCTTAAGCTCCCTGTCATAACCACCGTCATTCACCACCTCCTCCACATACCCATCATCTCCTGAAGGTAATCCGGTCTCAAAAAACCTTCTGAACCTGTCCCTGTCAAATCTTTTTTCTGTCATAAACAATCAAAAAATAAAAAAAACAGGGCAGACATCCGTAACAAGCCACCCTGGTAACATTCATTAAACCCAATTCTTATTAACCATTCTACTCACCAATCAAAATATTATAAGTGTACGATCAGGCCTTAATTATATACTTAGTATCCACAAATAGTCTCTTACACCTATCCGCTTTCTGAAAAAAATGAAATAAAACTACAAAGACCTTTATTTCAACTACTTAAGCTCTGTGTTTAAATGAATTCTGAGAAAGCGTAAAGCCATTGTCAACTGGTTCTCAACGGTTTTGTGACTGATATTCAGTTCTTCAGCAATTTCAGCTATTGATTTTCCCTCGAATCTGCTCTTTAAAAAAATCATTCTCCTCTTCTCCGGTAAACGAGTAACAAGTGCTTCAATATACTGATAAAGAGAATCATGCATAACCTTCTGCAATGTTGCCGGATCAGTGTCAGACTCTTTGCCTGTTTCAAAATATTTCCGCAGGTACATTCTGGTCCTGAAGTGTTTCTTAATTATATTGAAGGCAATTGTGAAGAGGAA
>DAOQAX010000221.1:0-3527 GCA_035354395.1 Bacteroidales bacterium
GTATACCCAACAGGACAATAAACCTTCGTGATGGATATGCTTTACAGTTGGCAGTTAAGAAGGGTTACCCTGTCGGAGTTATTTCGGGGAGCAGCTCAAAAGAATATAAAAAAAGACTTAAGTTGTTGGGGGTTAATGATATATATCTAAACAGCCGTTCAAAACTTGATCATTTTAACGATTTTATTAAAAAACACAACCTGAATAAATCTGATGTTCTGTTTATGGGTGATGATATCCCTGATTTCGAAGTTATGAAAGAAGCAGGTATTTCAGTCTGTCCTTCCGATGCCGACAGCGAAATAAGGCAGGTTGCTTCCTACATCTCCGATAAAAAAGGCGGAGAAGGCTGCGTGAGGGATGTGATAGAGCAGGTGTTAAGGTTGCATAACTGTTGGATGGATTCCGACGCATTTACATGGTAACTATGAAAGCATTTCTAAATCTGATCAGGTGGAGAAATCTTGTTATAATCATCCTTACGATGATTCTGATGAGATATGCCGTTATTGAACCCCTTCTCAGGAAAGTAGGTGTCATACTGACCCAGGGTACAGGCGAAGAAGTCAAAATGGCTCTTCAGTTCTCATTGTTCGATTTTATTCTTCTGGTAGCTGCAACTGTTTTTATTGCTGCAGGCGGATATGTGATAAATGATTACTTTGATATCAAAACAGACCTGATAAATAAAGGGAAAGTTATTATCGGAACAAAGATCCCCAGGCACAGGGCCATGATGTGGCATAATGTATTTAACCTGGCTGGTGTTGCTGCAGGATTTTATATTTCAGGGAAATCGGGGCATGTATGGCTTGGGGCAATATTTCTGGTAGTCTCCGGATTATTGTATTTCTATTCAGCAAGTTATAAACGTCAGTTTTTGATTGGCAATCTGGTGGTCGCCATACTTACTGCAATGGTCCCGCTACTGGTTGCTATTTATGAGTGGCCGGCATTGTACAGGTATTACAGTTTTAATGCAATATCACTTCCTAATTTTAACTTTATTTTTTACTGGGTAGGAGGATTTGCATTATTCGCTTTCCTGTCAACCCTTATTCGCGAAATAATTAAAGACATTGAAGATTTTGAAGGTGATGTTGCCTATGGAAGAAATACCATTCCGGTAGTCATGGGGGTGCTTTCTGCAAAAATTATTTCAGTTGTTCTGATTTCGATTACCATTGTGTTGCTTTATCTTACCTGGCATCTCTTTATCAACGATAAACTGACCCTTATTTACATTACGGTTGCCATAGTATTACCACTTATATATGTCGTTTACCTGGTTGCAAAAAGTAACAGCAAAAAGCAGCTTCACCTGGCAAGCAGTATAATGAAAGCAGTGATGCTTACAGGTATTCTGTACGCCGTTGTGGTGAAAATGATACTTACCTGGAACCTTTTCCTGCCATGATTATTGATGATCTTAACAGTTACAGGATAATACTTGCATCACGTTCCCCAAGAAGGCGTCGTCTGCTTCGTGAACTTGGACTTAAGTTTGAAGTTGCCGATAAAGATTATTCTGAAACATATCCCAATAATCTTTCCGGTGATGAGATTGCAAGGCATATTGCATACGGGAAAGCCCTTCAGTTTAAAAATGAGGTTTCAGGTAATGATATATTAATTACAGCCGATACAATTGTCTGGTGCAATGAAAAGGTGCTTGGAAAGCCTATTGATTTTGACGATGCAGTAAAGATGCTTCAGGAAATTTCAGGTAATACACATGAAGTGATTACCGGAGTATGCCTGTTATCACAAAACAAAGAGAAAGTGTTTTCCGTGTCATCTAAAGTGACATTCGATAAACTCACACCTGATGAGATAAAATATTATGTTGATAAATACAAACCATATGATAAAGCAGGTGCATACGGAATACAGGAATGGATTGGAATTGCAGCCTGCAGCCATATTGAAGGGTCGTATTTTAACGTTGTAGGATTACCGGTGCAGAGACTATACAAGGAACTGCAGGACTTCATTCTGTTGTAATGGCGCAACGGTGCAATGGTTCAACGGTACAAAGGGAAAATGTGTTCGTTAATTTTACTGATTAATCCCTTGGAGGAGTAATAGGGGTAGCAAAGACGGACAAAAGGGAATCGAATTACGGATCAAAAAATAAAAAAGAATATAAATGAAAAACAAATTACTGATTATTACCTTATTACTGACAATATTCATGACACCTGTCATGAGAGCTGACGAAGGGATGTGGATACCTCTCCTGATAGAAAAATATAATATTAAACTGATGCAGGAGAAAGGATTTAAACTTTCAGCCGAAGATATTTACAGCGTTAACAAAGTATGTATGAAAGATGCAGTTGTCCTGTTTGGAGGAGGCTGTACCGGTGAAGTCATCTCTCGGGAAGGACTGCTTATAACTAACCATCATTGCGGTTATGGCCAGATAATGAGACATTCAACTCTTGAACATGATTATCTTACCAACGGATTCTGGGCAATGTCGCATGATGAAGAGTTAAAGTGCCCGGGCCTCTCTGTTACGTTTTTAAAAAGCATGAAGGAAGTTACAGAAAGTGTTTTAAAAGGAGTGACCGATGAAATGACCGGAAAAGTGCGGGATAGTCTTATAAAGGTTAATATTGAGGCGGTAAAAAATGCTGCTGTTGAGGGAACCAGCTATACCGCAAGGGTCGAACCTTTTTACATGGGCGAACAGTATTTCCTGTTTATTAATGAGATATTCAAAGACATAAGGCTTGTCGGGGCTCCACCCTCCGCAATCGGAAAATTCGGAGGAGAA
The DNA here is from genome assembly GCA_035354395.1 of Bacteroidales bacterium. Taxonomy (GTDB): domain Bacteria; phylum Bacteroidota; class Bacteroidia; order Bacteroidales; family VadinHA17; genus LD21. Next base: position 2,783 of record DAOQAX010000221.1, read on the forward strand.
ACTGATAACTGGGTATGGCCGCGTCATACCGGTGACTTTTCTGTTTTCAGGATCTATGCTGATAAAAACAATAAACCTGCAGATGTCTCCAACGATAACATTCCATATAAGCCAGCTTATCATTTTCCAATATCCCTGAAAGGGTATAAGGAGGGTGATTTCACAATGGTATTCGGATACCCGGGAAGAACATCAGAATATGTCCCGTCATATCATATCGAAATGGTGAAAAACTATTTGAATCCCAAAATGATTGATATAAGGACTAAAAAGATCGAGATAATGGAAGCCGCAATTAATTCTGATCCTCTCCTGAGATTGCAGTATTCCGCGAAAAAGACTGGTATTGCCAATGCATGGAAAAAGTGGATAGGAGAGAATCAGGGTCTGGAAAAAATGGGGACCATAGAGAAGAAAAAAGAGTTTGAAAGAAGCCTGACAGAATGGATTGATGCGGATGCTAACCGTAAAGCAAAGTATGGCAAAATATTGCCGGAATACAGGGAACTGTATTTAAAAATGAATGAGTACAATATTGTCAACAACTATACAAATGAGGTTTTCTTCAACAATGGCGCTGAAACTGTTGCTTTTGCAAAGGGTCTCCGTTCACTCGCTGATCTGGTAAGCTCGGATAACGATGAAGAGAAGATTAACGATATGAAGGCGAGACTTAAAGGTTCAGGTGATGGATTTTTCAAAAATTACAACATTGCAATTGATAAAAAACTTTTTGTTACTGTGA
>DAOQAX010000222.1:0-3477 GCA_035354395.1 Bacteroidales bacterium
CCTGAAAAATTTCAAAGACAGAGTTACTGACCTCTTTATACCTTTCAATATCAGGATCCACAAAAACAAGACCGGGGCATAAACGCTTTGCAACAACCGAGGACATTGCAGAATGTACACCGAACTTCCTCGCTTCATAACTTGCCGTCGCAACAACACTCCTCTCCCCGCTTCCTCCTACCGCAATAGGTTTTCCCTTAAGTGACGGATTATCGTGTTGCTCTACAGATGCGAAAAATGCATCCATATCTATATGTATTATCTTTCTCAAAACTATGCCGACAAAAAACAATAATTCATTATTCATAACAAATCTATGATTTAATTTCTTTGAAATTTGCCGGGGATTCACAAACATTGCAGGATATTTCTAAAGAATAATTTTGGTAACAGCTGCTCAAATAAAACCTAAGCGCTTTGCGCTAATACTTACCCACCACAGGTTATGGGGAGCTGTGCTTCTTCCGTATATTATTCAAAATGAAAACAACAGGCAGTTTTATGAATTGTCGGAATGTCTCTCTCCTTACCCGGATGAAGAGACATTGGGTACCCTTACTGCTGAAGAAAGAGAAGTTGTCAAAGCTATTAATGAATGTTCCGACAGGTCTCTATTTAAGTTGTTTTCAAGAGAAAAGAATGTTAAGGAATTCCTTGAAAAGGTAACTTCAGAGAGGATCGAGAAATTCATCAGACCCTATATTGAAAGAAGAATATACAAATGTTTGTCCATTGCACGTGATGAGAGTATTACTGTCTGTTTTCAGAGGATTAAAACCAACACGCTGCATGTGGAGGATAAGCTGTATCTGAGTGAGGATGATGCAAAACCTGTATTCAGGTTTTCAAGAGATGAGGAGCAGAGTACTTATAGCCTGACGCTCGAAAGCGGTGGTAAACTCATAGATATCAGAAAGAGTTCAATTGAGATTCTTTGTATGTCGCCCTGCATTATCAGAGATGATCACAGGATTTTGTATGTGTCGGATGTTGACGGATCAAAACTAAAACCTTTTCTAACGAAGGAAAACATAGTAATTCCCAAAAAGACAGAGGAAAAATATTTCGGCAGTTTTGTTATCAATACAATCAATAATTATAAAGTAGAAAATACCGGCTTCAGTATAATGGAATGTATCCCGGAAAAACAGGCCATTCTTGAACTTGAAACCGGATTGAGAGGATTGCCCGTACTGATACTCAGGTTCAGTTACCAGGGAGAAAAAATATACGCTGACGATCAATCAGTTTCCCTTACGCTATTTGAAAAGGATGGTAATAATTTTATCTTCAGAAAATATTACCGCGATTTTAACTGGGAGAAGCAGTGTAAAGACAAATTAGGAGAACTCGGATTTTTCTCAGAAGATGATATTAATTTCTTTCCTGTACCAACGGAAACCAGGCAAAAGGATAAGCTGTATGAAATTATAGAGATAATTAATAACAATTATTCAGATATAATTGATGCTGGTTTTATCATAATATCAAGACTTGATCGCAATTACAACCTGAGAAAAGTTATGATTGAGATGAGCAGTCATATAGAAAATGACTGGTTTGATCTTAAGGCAGTAGTAAAAATTGGGGAGTGGGAGATTCCCTTCACCCTCTTCAAGAAAAATATTCTTTCCGGAATCCGTGAATACCAGTTACCAGATGGATCAACAGCTATATTACCTGAAACATGGTTCTCAAAATACAAGAACATTTTTGAGTTTGGCAAGAGTTCCGATGAGTCACTGAGAATTCATAAACAACATTTCTCAATAATTGCAGAGAATCTCCATGATGAAGGGCAGCACGGATTTGAAAAGCTTGAGAAACTGCTTATCCCTGAACAGATACCTGTTTTAGATCCGCCTAAAGGACTTAACTGTCAGATGCGACAATACCAGTTGGACGGTCTTAGCTGGCTTAATCTCCTGCAGACAGCTGGTTTGGGAGGATGCCTTGCCGATGATATGGGACTTGGAAAAACGATCCAGACGCTTTCCCTTCTTCAGTACAACCTTGAAAATTTGGCACCTCAAAAACACAGAGATGCCTCATCTGAAATGACCTTATTTGATGAAACTGAAGCAAAGCTTACTTCACTCATAATAGTACCTGCATCTTTGATTTATAACTGGGAAAATGAGATTAAACGGTTTGTTCCGGGAATGAAGGTATTCAGCTATAAAGGAAATCACAGGAAAAAATCAACCTCTCAGTTCCATCATTTTGACATTATTCTATCAAGCTATCATACAATACGGCAGGATATTGACTTAATCAGTCCATTCAGGTTCCATTATATTATTCTTGATGAAAGTCAGGTAATCAAGAACCCTGCTTCAATGTTATATAGAACGGTTACCAGGCTTAATTCTGACTACAAACTCGTTCTTACCGGGACACCGGTAGAGAACTCGATAACCGACCTCTGGACACAACTTAATTTCGTTAATCCCGGTTTGCTTGGAGATCTCTCTTTCTTCAGGAAGGAGTTTGCAAAGCCAATTGAAAAAATGGGAGACGATGAAACTGAAGTGAAGCTGAAGAAGATAATACAGCCATTTATCCTTCGCCGGACGAAAAAAATGGTCACAAAGGATCTGCCCCCAGTTACCGAGCAGACTGTTTTCTGTGATATGACAGAAGAACAGTTTAAACTATATGACGAAGAAAAATCATCTGTCAGAAACAGCATTCTTAATAGTATCGCCTCTGACGGACCGAAAAATTCGACCATCGTTGTACTTCAGGGACTGATGAGACTCAGGCAGATATCCAATCATCCTGTTCTGGCTAATGATGAGTATACTGCAGGTTCAGGCAAATTTGAGACTGTCCTTCAGGATATAGAGAGTGTAATATCAGAAGGACACAAAATACTTGTATTTTCATCATTTGTAAAACATTTGAATCTTTATGCAGAAGAGCTGAAGAAGAATAGAATAAAGTATTCGATACTGACCGGGGCTACTACCGACAGGGAAAAGGTTGTGAACAGCTTCCAGGACGATCCGGAAAACAAGATATTCCTTATATCACTTAAGGCCGGAGGAGTCGGTCTCAATCTGACGGCAGCCGACTATGTTTTTATACTTGATCCATGGTGGAACCCGGCATCCGAAATGCAGGCATTAAACCGTGCCCACAGGATAGGCCAGAAAAAAAGTGTATTTGTATACCGTTATATAACCAGCGACAGCATTGAAGAAAAAATTGTCAGGCTGCAGGAAAAAAAATCAAGACTTGCCGATACTTTCATCTCAAGCAACAATCCTCTTAAGGACATTGACATGCAGCAGATCCTCGATATAATTGGATAATATAGTCACATCCCTGATGCATCCGTATTATCATCAGAACTGAGCAAGTTTATTATAAATAACCCTGTCAGAATCACAAGATCCTCATTTAATACAGAGCTAATTTCACCGCTGAAACTTTTGGCTTTATAGCCGATTACGGTTTTCCCATCTTTGTTTA
>DAOQAX010000223.1:0-3461 GCA_035354395.1 Bacteroidales bacterium
CTTTTCGCCTTTTCATCAAAGCCCCTGATTATTGTTAACAAGGCGTTGGGATATAAAATTACATTTTCCCTTGACCGGTTTGAATTCTCCTATTTCCCTGACAATTCTCTGTTCAGAGGTGTTGATGGACTTTCAGTGGATGGTCATGCATTTTTTGAACAGTTTGAAACACATGATGATAAAGAGATAGGCCAGTTTGAAAGAAAAAGAAAAAGCGCTTACCTTGGATCAAGAATGCATTTCCTGCGCGCTCTGTATGATAACAGTATTGATTCAACCGGATTCAGAATTACAGGCTTTGCAAAAAATAATATTTCAGAAGCACCCATTGTATTTGATAAAGACAGCATTAGCCAAACAAGTGTGGTAAAATGCCTGAAATACTGTGGTGGAGGATTTTATATTGCCTATTACTCAAAAAGGCCATCGAGTTTCCTTTCGCTTAAAGGCTGTGAGCTGCTCTTCAACAGAAACGTTATCCTGAATCCCGATGCAATGTCCTGGGGCGGAGAGATGGCAGATCAAAGAATCGGAGATCTTTTACCCAATAATTATGAATTCAGATAACTGATGTTCTGATTTTTCATCTTTGGCCTGTCAACATATCCCTCCCATTCTCCGGCCTCCGTATAAATGTTTGCCTTTTTGTTCATCTTTCCTACCTTTATGCAGCAAACACAAATGATATGTCTGAATTACCTGGAAAATCAAAAAATCGTTTAAACACAATAAGTGTGCTTCTGATCCTGTCAGCTCTTTTAACATTCGGGTTTACAGGTTCTTTTGATAAAAGTAATACAAATCAAAAGGGAGAACCGGGGCACGGTAAAAACATGGTTGGCACATGGGGTACAGCTCCCCAGCTTGTGGAGACCAAAAATATGCCTCCGGAACCGGGTTTGGCCAACAACACGCTGAGACAGGTAGTAAGGGTATCAATCGGAGGAAAGATATTACAGTTGAAATTTTCAAATGAGTTCAGCGCAGGAGATCTCCAGATGAAAGGAGTTGAGATTGCTGTCTCAACCGGAGAAAGCAATATTGATCCGTCAACGGTAAAACAGCTTACGTTTAATGGCAGACCAGATGCTATTATCAATCCCGGGATGGCAATCTACAGCGACCCTGTTTCTTTTAATCTGAAACCCCGGACGGACGTGGCAATAACCATTTATTACGGAGATGTGCCACAGGACCTTACCGGTCACCCCGGGTCGCGAACCACTTCATATATACTTGCAGGTAATAAACTCTCTTCTGCTGATTTCTCAGGTTCAGTCCGGACAGATCACTGGTATACAATAACCGGCATAGATGTCAAATCACCTAAGTCGGCAACAGTGACCATTATAGGTAACTCAATAACTGACGGCCGGGGCTCAGGTACCAACAGACAAAACCGATGGACAGATATTCTCTCCGAGAGGCTTGTAACAAACCGCTCCACAGCCAAAGTTGGGGTTCTGAATCTTGGCATAGGAGGCAATTGTGTGCTTAAACCATGCCTCGGACAAGCCGCCCTCAACAGGTTTGAACGCGATATAATCAATCAGCACGGAGTACGCTGGCTGATTATTCTTGAAGGAGTAAACGATATCGGACAGACACCTGACAGCCTGACAGCCATGCAGGTGGCTAATGGCCTGATTGAGGCTTATAAGAAGATGGCCGATGAGGCGCATGCAAAAAATATAAAGGTTTATGGTGCCACAATCCTGCCTTTTGGAAAATCCTTTTACTATACTGACTTTCGCGAAGAGGCAAGGAAACGGGTTAACGAATGGATTCGTCGCAGCAGTTATTTTGATGCAGTTATTGATTTTGACAAAGCCCTTTGTGATCCGTTGGATCCGGTTTCACTGCTGCCTGACATGCAATCCGGGGATTTTCTTCATCCGAACGAAAACGGTTACAAAATGATGGGAGAAGCAATCGATCTGAAATTGTTTGAACGGTAAGAAAATTCACCCCTGTTTCATCATCTGAGAAAGAAAAAACTTCACTCACCCCTCCTGATTCATAAAACGATTGGTTACTTTTAATCCGGAAATGAGAGGTCTGCAAATCTCATGTTGATTATTGAACAAGCTTTCATTATGAAAAAGACATTATTGGTTTTATCATTACTGGCTATTTGTGCGAATCTGTTCCCGCAGGACTCAATAATTGTATATCTGAATGATACTTATCAGAAAACCACATCAGACAGTGCCGCTTATATCCGTAAGGCAGTGGTTAAAAACAACCGGATATGCCTGACTGACTCAAAAATAAACGGTGAAAAAGTAGTTTACTGTGAATTTACCTCTTTGAACCCAAGAGTTGAAAACGGGAAAGCAATTTATTATAAAGGCCATGACAGCATTTACTGTACCGGCAACTACAGGCTGGGAAAGATGACGGGAAAATGGATTTTTTATGACAGAGGAAATATGGCTGATACCGTTGATTACTCATTTGAAAATAAATGCATGCAAAATAACCCGGACAAATTGCCGGATTTTCTATTTGGAACCGGTGACATGCTGGAGGCCGGTACTAACATATCACAATCTTTGCCTTCCTTTATCAGGGAAAATTTCCATATGCCGGCAAGGGCAATTGAAGATGGTGTCAATAATATTCATCAGGTTATTTATTGCATAGTTGACACGGATGGAAAAATTAAATCTCCAAAGATCATGAATTCCATTCACCCTGATATTGACCGCGAGATTTTAAGAATCCTAAACCTGTATCAATATAAGGCTGTTGTTAAGAACCCATTTGTGATTCCATCGGTGATATATGATTATGTAAGCAAAACCGACAATACTGATGATTCAGATGAAGTTTATGTGATAGTTGAAAATATGCCTGCATTCCCTGGCGGAGATGGAGCCCTGATTAGATTCATTGCAGAAAATCTGCAATATCCTGACGAGGCAAGAGCAAACAGGATACAGGGCAAAGTCATAGTAAGATTTTGCGTAAAAAAAGATGGTAAGGTAGACCGGATTACTATAACCAGGGGAGTGGAAGCCAGTCTTAATGCCGAGGCATACAGGGTGGTTAGCATTTTGCCGGCCTTTATCCCGGGCAAGCAGGGAGGAAAACCAGTAAATGTCTGGTATTCATTGCCTATTACGTTTCAGCTTAAATAATAACCAAGGAGACAGAGGATCAGATAACCGGTTATAATAATCTTCTATCCTTCAGATAATTCCTTAACTGCCCTGCCGTTTCAAACCTTATAGCCTCAAGTCCCAGGTTAAATGCAGCTTGAACATTGACCGGGTTATCATCTATAAAAAGTGTCTCGCCCGGAACAAGATCATACCTGCTCAGTAGCAGTTTAAAAATCTCAGGATCGGGTTTAAGCAGTTTTTCATCACCAGATACAACAATCCCATTAAACTCATTTAAGAACGGGAAGCGGTGTTTTACCTTCGGGAATGTTTCGCCCGACCAGTTTGTTAAGC
>DAOQAX010000224.1:0-3447 GCA_035354395.1 Bacteroidales bacterium
TGGCTCTCTTTTTTGTTTTTTATCAACTGGTTACTTGTTTCACCCCTAAGCCGTCTTGCTTCAAATGGAAACATGATGGAAACATTAAAGTCTCTCCCAATCCATAAATTTAGATATAGGTATTTTTTTAGTGTAATTTTCTGATAATCCACAATGCCAAAGACAAGATAGCACTTATCAGTATCATTGTAGTGATGGGGAAATAAAATCTCACATTTTCCTTTTCAACTCTTATATCTCCCGGCAGATTACCCGGAAACCAGTGTTTATCTCCTGCAAACCAGAGAATTAAACCTGCTATTATAAGTATTATTCCTGCTGCAATCAGCATTTTACCAAGTTGTGGCATAGAGGATAATTTTAACAACAAAATTAATTAAAGAAGAAATCTCTGTAATTTTACTTCCGCAAATAAATATACAATAATGCAAATAGGTTTTTTTGACTCTGGCATCGGAGGCCTTACAGTTTTATATGATACCCTGAAAATTTTACCTGATGAGGATTATGAATATTATGCCGATACAGATAATGTCCCTTACGGACCTAAGCCTAAGGATGAAGTAAAGAAATATGTCTTCAATGCCATAGATTTTATTGTCAGGCAGGGGGTAAAGGCAATTGTTGTTGCATGTAATACAGCAACAAGCATTGCCATAGAAGATTTAAGGAAGAGGTACTCCATTCCTATAATCGGTATGGAACCAGCAGTAAAACCTGCCGTAGAGAAAAATCATGATCTTAATAAAAGAGTTCTGGTTACTGCAACAGCCTTGACGCTTAAGGAAGAAAAACTGCAAAACCTTATTGCCAGACTTGACAACGAACATATAGTAGATTTACTTCCATTGCCCGGATTGGTGAGGTTTGCCGAAAAGCTTGAGTTTGGTCAAGAGACCGTAATGACATACCTTAAAGAAGAACTGTCAGGTTATGATTTAAATAATTATGAAACAGTTGTATTGGGGTGTACTCATTTTTCATTCTTTAAGGATTCTTTCAGAAAATTATTCCCGTCAAATGTTGAAATAATAGATGGAAATACCGGCACTGCCAAAAACCTGAAGCGGATACTTGAAGAGAAGAATTTACTGCATGGAGGGTCAGGAAGTATTACTTTTTTTAATTCAGGCGTCAGGGTTGAAAGCAAATTAGAGCTGGGAAAGTTCAATATCTTGTTAGAACGACTTGATGAGATAAACCTGTAGTCATACCGACAGATATATTTTTCTGTCAGTGCCAAGATGAAATCAAAAAAAATCTGAATTCAAAATGTTATCTTCAACGGGCAAAGGGGTACATTCCTGGATGGTAATAGAATTCGTAGGAATGTGAGTCGCCTGGGTTTTCTCCGGGTTTTACCGGGAGGACCGGCGACGCAGAAGCCGGGGGGGTATGATTTAGAATAAAAGAACAGACCATATATGAAAAGAGTTATATTAACCATTGCATTATTCTCTCTCCTTTGTCAGGCAGTCTGGTGCCAGCGAAGCTATTCAGACAAACAGGTTACCTCAGGCAATGATATTTTTCTTCCATTTCATCGTGGGGAGGTGATAAGAAGAGATGATGGCAGCCCGCAGGCCATTAAGAGTGTGGCAGCGGCTATCCTTACGTGTGACAGCCTGAGAGCGCCAAGGGGATTTGACGTTACCTGTTACACCAGTGAAAGTTATATGAGTGTCTCACTGGAGCCTTACATGGTGGTTGACGGCGACATAGATGCCTGGCAGGGAGCGGAACTGGAAATGTATTTTAACGACGTCACCCATATGTTTCACCAGTCTTTAATCCCCGGCATTTACAGTGCACCCGCGAAAAAGGGGAAGTTCATGGGTTACGACATTTACGACAATGGTGTTTATGAGGTATCAGTGATTAAGAATGACCCGGCGCCATTGTTTCTGCCAGTCACCAGGGAGGAATTTCTTAAGGCCCTGATTGAGAGAGAAGAGAAAAATCGTGATGCCGGAAAGCCTGAAGTTACGCCGGAGCAGTCGAAGAAAGAGATGGAAGATGCATATCAATTGCTGCTTAAGACAGACAGGGAAGCAGCAGAGGAGTTTAAGGCAGCCATGAATGAGTACACCACAGACATCAGTCGGATCGATAATTCTTTCGATATGGTCTCAAGGCTCAGGGGTGAGCTTGAGAGGCTTACACCTGAGGAGAGGGTTAGTCAGGCCTATTATTATGTGGGGGCGATGGAAGAGAATGGTAGTTTATCAGGATTAGCCGACAGCAGCATGGAGTATACCGAACCGCTGGTGCGTCCCAATAAAAAGTTTATGGGCAAAAGTACTTCTGCCATCAACCTTATTATTATTCATTGGACACTGGGGTCTGTCGGTGATAACAGATCAGTCGCTCGTCTTTATAAATATACCTCTGAACCAGGCTACACCTTAACAGACAATAAGCTGCTGGATCTGCACAATGACAGGAAGGTGTGGGGAAGGATATTTGAACTGGTGAGGTGAGAGATTATGTTTAATCTAAATTCCTTATTATTTCTCTCTATCAAAGTGCTTCCGTTTCTTATTGTGGTGGTGTAAGACGGACGGCAAAGCTTTTTTGAAGCCTTTGACTTTTTCGTGTAGCCTGAGCAGGTTGCAAATGTTCCAGTCAAATAACTGCCCTGTCAGTCACATGAGCATTAATATTAAATCATCGATTTCATTGAGATATAATGCTTAAGCCCGACACATTTGATCACAGTTCTATAAAGTTAAACAAAATCTTAAAATGCCTCATGAAGTCTTTGAATATTTAATTTTGCGAAAATTAATTAAGATTTGAACTCCGGAAGATAGGCTATCAACCTTGGTTTCAATTTTGGGAGTTGTGTTTCGGACATAAAAGATAGAATAACGAGGCTGTCTCAAAAAGTTTTAATCCTTGCCCACCCCTGAATCCCCTAAAGGAAACATGTTGAATACCAATCTCTTACAAAGCCCCCCTTTGGGGGGTGTGGGGGTAATCCTATTTTGCCCCGTCAATAGTGCTGCTTTTTACCTGTGATGTAACAGGCTGCATATACTTTACGTTCTCAATCTTTAATACAACAGGATTTGGCCATTCATTATTGGTGTATAACCTTTGGCCGTTTACTGCACTTATTACCAGACCCAGCTTTGTCGGGAAGTAATAAATTGATGCGTCAAACCCGTTCCTGTATTCCACCAGTTCACTCGCATAACCGAGAATGCTGACCTTAGTCTGATCATTTCCTTCAAGGGTCTTGAATACAAACTCTTTTCTTGTGCCATATTTCCACTCTTTTCCGGCAGGTACAAATGCATAAACGGTATTTTTATCTCTGGCCCTGGTAAACCAGATGTCTCCTTCTTTTATTATTTCCCAGGGACGGATATCATGTATGGATTCCTGATTTACCATGTTCCAAAGGGCTACTTCTCTTAACAGCGCTTCCTGCTCAATCTGAAT
>DAOQAX010000225.1:0-3421 GCA_035354395.1 Bacteroidales bacterium
ACTGCATTGCGTCCTTAATCTCCTTTCGGAAATTATCCCGAACGCAATCATAGTAAATTATTATGTTCTGAAAAAACATGAATTTTATTTGTATAATGAACGTAGGTTCATTATTTTTGCAGTGAAAATTATCCGATTTATTAATAATGGCGCGACCACAAAAGTGCAGGAGAATATGTAACCCCCCAAAAATGAAAGGTTTTAAACCTTTTGGAATAAGAATGTGTGATAACACACCTGTATTTCTGAAACTTGAAGAGTTTGAGAGTATTAAGCTGATCAATTATGAGATGCTTTCACAGGATATGGCAGCTTCTCAGATGAATGTATCACGTCCGACATTTACACGGATATATAATAACGCTTTAAAACAAATAGCAAAATCATTTGTTGAAGGTAAAGCAATAGCAATTGAAGGGGGAAACTACGAGTTTGAAAAAGAATGGTACCGGTGTAAAAAATGCTATAAGCTTATACAAGGCGCAGAAAACCACACAAGATGTAAAAACTGCTCACTTTATGGAGAAAACGAATTAATCAGTCTTAATAAGGCCAGGCAATCATAATAATAACTTTAACTCTTACTAAAATGGAAATAACATTTGATGGCGGTAAAGTAATAACAGCTCACCTACATGGCCACACAATAAGGACCGATCAGCCGGTTGAAAGTGGAGGCAACAACAGTGCTCCTACTCCGTTTGAACTTTTTATGGCTTCAATTGGAACCTGTGCAGGTATTTATGTGAAGTCATTTTGCGATAACCGCAATATTCCGGCTGAGGATATAAAAATTATCCAAAGCGCTGAATATGATAAAGAGACGGGGCTTCCTACCAATATTGATCTTGAAATTCAGCTACCGGAAAACTTTCCTGAGAAATACATTGCATCAGTTATCAATGTGGCTGAATTATGCAAAGTCAAAAAAACAATAATAAGTCAGCCAAAATTTAAAATTACAACATCTAAAAAATAACAAACATGAAAATTGCAGTTCCTGTAACACGAGAAAATCAAATTGACAGCCATTTCGGCCATTGTGAAGGATATGGGATATTTACTATATCGGACAACAAAGAGATAACAGATAAGAAAAATATTGCATCGCCTCAGGGATGCGGATGTAAATCAAATATTGCATCAACACTTGCAGCCGACGGGGTAACCGTTATGCTTGCAGGAGGAATCGGCGACGGGGCCATTAACGTTCTTAACTACAACGGCATAGAAGTTATTCGTGGATGCTCGGGAGATGCCACGGAAGTTGTGAAGCTCTATCTTTCCGGGTTAGTGGAAGACAGTGGCAACAGTTGCCATTCTCATGACCATGAATGCAGTCATAATTGACATTTTTTCACTGTGCAACTCTGTGTATCCTCAATTAAACTCTGTGTAAGTTCTTAAAAGACTTCACGGAGAACCACTGAGAATACACAGAGAACCACAGAATTACAGCAATATTTATGCAATATACATATTGATCAGCTGTTCATAAAGTTCCTGCTTTCCGCTTCTCATAGCAGGCTCTCCAATTTCAGCTGCAATATCTCTCAGTTTCTCAAGAGTGAGTTTCCCTGTCTCAAAATCTCTTCCTGTACCTTTATCGAATGACTCATATCTCTGTTTTCTCATTTTCAGATAATCACTGTCTTTCAATATTTTATCAGCAATAACCAGGGCTCTTGCAAATGTATCCATACCACTGATGTGAGCAATGAAAAGATCCTCAACATCGGTTGAATTACGTCTTATCTTGGCATCGAAGTTAACACCTCCGTTTGTAAACCCGCCAGCCTGAAGAATGACCATCATTGCTTCGGTCACTTCGTATACATTTGTAGGGAATTCATCAGTATCCCAGCCATTCTGGTAATCACCTTTGTTGGCATCTATACTGCCAAGAAGTCCTGCATCAGCAGCAACCTGAAGTTCATGCTGGAAAGTGTGTCCTGCAAGAGTGGCATGGTTGACTTCAATATTCAGTTTGAAATCTTTATCCAGATTATTCTGACGCAGGAATCCAATTATTGTGGCTGCATCAAAATCATATTGGTGTTTGGTAGGCTCCATCGGCTTTGGCTCAACAAGGAATGTTCCTTTAAATCCGATTTTCCTTCCATAGTCGCGTGCAATTGAAAGCATCATGGCCATGTGTTCAAGTTCCCTTTTCATGTCAGTGTTATGAAGGCTGTTGTAGCCTTCGCGGCCTCCCCAGAAGACATAATTTTCTCCACCAAGAGCAACAGTTGCAGCAATTGCGTTCTTAAGCTGGGCACCAGCATTTGCAACAGCAGCAAAATCGGGATTCGTTGCTGCACCATTCATATATCTCGGATTCGAAAAGAGATTTGCTGTACCCCATAATAATTTAACACCGGTCTGTTCCTGGAGTTTTTTCATTACAGGAACTATCTTCTCCAGCCGTTTTTCAATATCCAGTACAGACCCTTCACCTCCTACAACATCCACGTCATGAAAACAATAATAACCTGCACCGATCTTTGTAAAGAATTCAAAAGCAGCATCAAGTCTTTGTTTTACTTTATCTTCATTACTGGCGTCATTCCATGGGAAAAACCTCGTTGCATTTCCGAACGGATCAGTACCGTCAGCTCCAAAAGAATGCCAGTATGCAATTGCAAAACGAAGATGATCTTTCATCTTTTTTCCTGAAATAACCTCTTCGGGATTGTACCATCTGAATGCAAGAGGATTTTTTGATTCTTTACCCTCATAATCAATTTTCCCTATACCGGGATATGCTTCTTTATTTCCTTTGTAAACCATAGCTAATATTTTTTATAAAATTATTTAAATACCTAAATGACCTCAAATCAAAATCAATTTTTTATATCGACAATAAAAGATTTTGCCACTTCTGATACGACTCCTCAATGGCAGAAGCTCCTTTTACAGAAGGTTCTGTAATACCAAGCTCTTCCAGTCCGTTAAAAGCCTCTTTTTCAGATTCATAATAACCACATCCGATACCTGCACCACGTGCTGCTCCTATTGAACCATCAGTATTATAAAGATGTATTACTGTTCCGGTTACCGAAGCAAGAGTATCACGGAAAATTTTACTCAGGAACATATTGGTTTTCCCGGCCCTGATTATCTGAGGATGGATACCTGTCTCCTTCATTATGTCCAGTCCATATCTGAATGAGAATGCAATACCTTCCTGTGCAGCCCGGAACAGGTGTGCATTTGTATGTGTGTTAAAGTTCAGTCCCGCTATATGCGCTCCTGTATCTTTGTTCCCAAGCATCCTTTCTGAACCGTTGCCAAACGGGAGTATTCTGAGACCATCAGACCCCGGTGCAATCTTTTCAGCCAGCTCATTCATCTCATTATACGATAGCTTACCGACCGTATTTCTTCGTAACCACGAATTGAGTATCCCTGTTCCGTTAAT
>DAOQAX010000226.1:0-3412 GCA_035354395.1 Bacteroidales bacterium
AGCAACGATAACAGTGGTTTCAATAAGCTTTCCGCGGAAAATATCGATGAACACAGGAAGAATATTGAAACATATTCAATCGTTGCCCTATTCTGTCTGATTGCTGCTGTGCTTTTTATTGTACTTGACCAGAGACTTCTATCAGGATGCATGATAATAGGTTGCACGGGTATAGGTTTAATAATAATAAGAAAAGTAAGTCTTCTTTATAAAGGATATAAAGGATCTTTAAATGAGTTCTCCTCACTTAACGGTAAAAAAGATGAAGTCATTAACGACTTCTCACACAAGATAAGAGAACCGCTGAATAACCTTGTAATCATTGTCGATATGCTTTCAAAGCTGGAATCAAATGAAAAGCAGAAAGATCTGCTTGAGACTTTGATTGCATCGACAGACAATATGGTTACCTCAGTTAATGAACTGACCATGCAATCGGCTGGCAACCTGAGCTATGAACACAGAAAAGCTATCAGGTTCAACCTGATATCGACTGTACAAAACACAATTGACCTGTATAATCTTAAAAATCATGCCAAAATCAATTTTGTTCTTGAAAAAGAGGAACAAAAAGACTTTGATTGTTTTGGGGACCCGATAATCATTAAGCAGATCTTTCTTGATCTGTTCAATACAATTGAGGACAAGGCCTCAGAAAAAGCCATAAATGTTATAATAAACATCCGGAAGACAAAAGAATCAGAGACTGAGAACATTATTAAACTTAATATTCAGATTGATCAGAATATTACTATCATAAATTACAGGGATACTGAGCCCGGTCTGGCTATGAGACTGATCTCATCAAGAAACGGGACCTTCAGCCAGGAGTCGGAAAAGGAATGCACAATTCTTAATATATTCCTGCCTTTTACAAAATCTGTTCCCGAAACAAAACTAATCACCGCTTCCCCAAAGATTGAAGAACTTATTCAGAAAGAAAAGACTCATAAAGTTCTCAAGGATGCCAAGATTCTTCTTGTGGAAGATAATCTCATAAACCAGAAGATTACCCTTCTCACACTGAAACCTTTTATAAACAACATTGACACTGCTTCAAACGGTAAAGAGGCCCTGGATAAATTTGGGACAACAAACTACGATCTTGTCCTTATGGATATTCAGATGCCAATAATGAGCGGACTTTTAGCAGCCGAGAAGATACGCGCTCTTGAATCTTCAACAAATACTCATGTACCGATAATTGCCATCACTGCAAACGCTATGATCGGAGATAAAGAAAAATGCATGTCGGCCGGGATAGATGACTATATAAGCAAACCTTTCCAGCCAAAAGCCCTGATAGAAAAGATTAAACAGAATATTTAGTTTTCCCCTGATAAAGGTTTGAATCCAATAACCATGATATCGTCGACCTGGGCATTATTACCCATCCATGTCCTGATATTCTCCTCCAGAATTGCTTTCTGATCATCAACCGTGAACCGGTGAATGGTCAGGAGCAGGTATCTGAACCGGCGGTACATAAACTTTTTATTTTCTGACCCTCCGAACTGATCAACATATCCGTCAGAAAAAAAATAGAAAATATCATCCTCCTGCAGATCAAGTTCGTGATTGGTATAAGGTTTATCTTCCGGGTTCATTCCAATAATAATCTTATCGCCTTTTGTCTCAATAAGATTATTATCACGAAACAGGTACAGCGGAAAAAATGCGCCTGAATAATTGAGCTTTTTTCTTTTCTTTTCAATCACACAAAGCCCCACATCCATTCCGTCCTTTATTATAGTACCGATATTTTTCTCCCTGCTGAATGTTTTTTCCAGTCCTTTATTGAGGATTGACAATATCTTTGAAGGATCTTCAATGTTATCTTCATTAATCGTCTTTTCAATAATCTCGATGCCAATCATCGACATAAGAGCTCCAGGTACACCATGTCCTGTGCAATCGGCTGCTACTATAAAAACCTTATCGTTTTTTTCACCTATCCAATAGAAATCGCCACTTACAATATCTTTGGGCTTCAAGAAGATAAATGAGTCTTTAAAATGTTTTCTGAAGTATGTCTCTGATGGTAAACGGGCTTCCTGGATTCTCTGGGCATAAACAAGGCTGTCGGTTATGCTCTTTTCTCTCATCTCCAACTCCGACTTTTGTTTTTCTATCAGATCAAGTGCATGTTCTTTTTCTTTTAATAGTTTCTTTGATTTTAACAGGCTTCTTGTCTGCGACATAACAATGACATATACCAACGCAAAAGTAATGATGCCGTATAAGAATAAACGGCATAAAGGAGGCATTGAACTCGCCGTGTTGTTGTTCAACAACCAATTGAACAGCAAGTTATTGTCAATGTCAAAATCATAGCTATATATTAATCCTAACAGTACCATCAGATATTGCAAAAATAGATTAATAATCCATATTTTATTCGACAGATATGAAAAATACAACACATACTGAAGATAATGGCTTAATCATGGTTAGATCCGTGTTTGTAAAAACAATAATTGAAACCAGTCGATTAAGATTAGTTTCCATTGGTTAAGACTTCGGGATAAGGCATAAATTGGTCAAATAATAGTCAAAAAAAGAGGCTGCTCTGAAGGGCAGCCTCTTTATAGAGAGGAAATAAAATTTACTTTTTATAGCCGTAAACAGCCAGATCCCCGAGAGCCTCTTCAATTCTCAGTAACTGATTGTATTTAGCCATTCTGTCGGTTCTGCTTGCCGAACCAGTTTTGATCTGACCTGAATTAGTTGCAACAGCTATATCAGCAATTGTAGTATCTTCAGTCTCGCCTGATCTGTGCGATGTAACAGATGTGTAACCTGCCCTGTGAGCCATCTCTATGGCGTTAAGTGTTTCAGTAAGGGTACCAATCTGGTTTACCTTGATAAGGATTGAGTTTGCACAACCCATCTCTATACCTTTCTTAAGGTATTCTACATTTGTAACAAACAGGTCATCACCTACCAGCTGAACTTTCTTTCCTAACCTGTCAGTCAACATCTTCCATCCTTCCCAATCGTTTTCGGCCATGCCATCTTCAACTGAATCAATAGGATATTTTGTTATCAGCTGTTCAATATAGTCGACCTGTTCTTTTGAAGTCTTTCTTGCGCCTTTAGGACCTTCAAATTTTGAATAGTTGTACATTCCTTCAATATAAAACTCTGAAGCTGCGCAATCGAGTCCTATTGTAACATCAGCACCCGGCTTGTAACCTGCCTCTGTTATGGCTTTAATAACTGTTTCAAGTGCATCTTCTGTTCCATCAAATTTAGGAGCGAAACCTCCCTCATCACCCACTGCAGTGCTTAATCCGCGTCCTTTAAGAACTTTTTTCAGTGAATGGAACACTTCAGCCCCCATTCGCAGACCTTCTTTAAAAGAAGCAGCGCCAACAGGTCTGATCATAAACTCCTGAAATGCTATAGGAGC
>DAOQAX010000227.1:0-3235 GCA_035354395.1 Bacteroidales bacterium
CAAAGGTTACATAAAGAGCACTAAGGAAAATATTTATCTTAATTAACACTTTTGAGACAGCCTCCTTAAAAATGTTACCCTCTTCTTCCCCACCTTCCTCTTCTCCCGTGGGGGTATCTCAAAAGCCTTCATTAATCCCCAACCCCCTGAAGGGGGCTTTGTAAGAGATTGGCATTCAACAATTCCCCTTTAGGCCAACACTTACCGAAGCATCAGTGGGATTTAGGGGTAGACAAGGATTAAAACCTCTTGAGACAGCCTCCTTAAAAATATTACCACCTTCTTCCTCCCCTTCTTCCTCCCCTTCTCCCGTGGGATAAGGGGTCGGGGGATGAGGTAAAAAAATATGGGAGAAGTGCCGGGGTAAAAGGCGAAAAAAATCCTGGAGAAAGGGCCGGTATTGTTAAATAATAATGTAAAAAGGGTCTATGCATCAAACAAATTGTAAAACAAAAGATTTTAAACTATTTTTGCCTTCTTCAAAAGTAAAACAAAGTAATTATGGCTCAGGAGGATGTTTTTAAAAAATTAGTTGCGCATTGCAAGGAATATGGGTATGTTTTCCCATCAAGTGAAATATATGACGGTTTAAGTGCAGTATATGATTATGGCCAATACGGCGTTGAACTGAAAAATAATATTAAGAAATACTGGTGGGACAGTATGGTTCTTCTGCACGACAACATAGTAGGTCTCGATTCAGCTATTTTCATGCACCCTACTATATGGAAAGCATCAGGACACGTTGATGCATTTAATGATCCTCTCATTGATAACAAAGACTCCAAAAAAAGATACAGGGCTGATGTCCTTATTGAGGAGCATCTTGCCAAAATCGAAGATAAGATCACAAAAGAGGTTGAAAAGGCAAAAGGAAGATTCGGAGAAGCCTTCGATGAAAAGAAATTCAGGGAGACCAATCCCAGAGTTCTTGCAAACCAGGCAAAGCTCGATGAGCTTAATGCCCGCTTTTCTAAAGCCATGAATGATACTGATCTTGCCGGACTGAAACAGATTATAATTGACAATGAAATAGTTTGCCCTATATCCGGCACCCGTAACTGGACCGATGTAAGGCAGTTTAACCTGATGTTTTCAACTGAGGTAGGATCTACTGCCGAGGGAACAAGTAAAATATACCTTCGTCCCGAGACCGCTCAGGGTATTTTCGTAAACTTCCTTAATGTTCAGAAGACAGGAAGAATGAAACTCCCTTTTGGTATCGCACAGATTGGAAAAGCATTCCGTAATGAGATCGTTGCCCGTCAGTTCATCTTCAGAATGAGGGAGTTTGAACAGATGGAAATGCAGTTTTTTGTACAGCCAGGTACTGAGCTGGAGTGGTTTGCAAAATGGAAAGAGATACGTATGAAATGGCATCAGGCACTCGGCTTCGGAAGTGAGAACTACCGTTTCCACGATCATACCAAACTTGCACACTATGCTAACGCCGCTACCGACATCGAGTATAAATTTCCTTTCGGATTCAAGGAAGTTGAAGGCATACACTCAAGAACCGACTATGACCTGAAACAGCACCAGCAGTACAGCGGTAAGAAAATGCAGTATTTCGATCCCGAGAAAGGTGAATCATATATACCATATGATATTGAGACATCAATCGGTGTTGACCGGATGTTCCTGCAGATAATGTCAGCTGCTTATGTTGAAGATGAACTTAAAAAAGAAGACGGGGCTTCTGACACCCGTACCGTACTGAAGTTACCATCATTCCTTGCTCCTGTCAAACTTGCAGTGATGCCTCTTGTAAAGAAAGACGGACTTCCTGAAATAGCCGAGAAAATCATTCACGATCTGAAATTTGATTTTAACTGCCAGTACGACGACAAAGATTCTATAGGAAGACGTTACAGAAGGCAGGATGCAATCGGAACCCCATATTGTATAACAATTGACCATCAGACTCTTGAGGACAAGAACGTTACAATCAGGTATCGCGATTCAATGGAACAGGAAAGAGTAAGCATTGAACAGTTAAAGGACATAATAAAAGAAAAAGTTTCGATACAGAGTCTGTTAAAAAAGCTGTAGGCTGTAGGCTGTAGGCTGCAGCCAGCAGGCTGCAGGTTGCAGAGGTTATGAGGATTATTAGGGTTTGAGGTACAGGAAAGGTTTTTATTTGTTTAAAAGAGAATGCATAAACTCAGATAGACATGTCAAAACATTCATGGAAGGATTTAATCGTTTGGCAAAAAGCTCACCAACTGGTTATTGATATTTACAAAACAGCCAACTCATTTCCTGAATCAGAAAAGTACAACCTTACAAGCCAGATAAAAAGAGCAGCAGTTTCTGTACCTACAAATATTGTTGAAGGTCATGACCGGAATTCGGTAAATGAGTTTATTCGTTTTCTGTATATTTCAAGAGGTTCCCTTGAAGAAGTAAGATACTTGTTTTTGTTAGCTAAAGACCTGGGATACGCCAATGAGATAACTTATCAGGAAACAGAAAGAAAATGTTCTGAGATAAGCATTCTTCTTAACAATCTGATTAAATCAATTAAAGAAATACCAGTCTGATTCAACCTTTTGCAACATATTTAATAACATTTAAAACACACGTTACAACATTTACAACATACATACAACAAATACAACATTTACAACATTTACAACACTTACAACATTTTTTACAACCCCTTCTAAATGCAAAGCCAGGTCCTTATAATCACTTACTACTGGCCCCCAAGTTCCGGAGCCGGTGTTCAGCGGTGGCTTAAATTCTCAAAGTTCCTTCCCGAGAATGGATGGGATCCGGTTATTCTTACTATTGATCCTGAATATGCGACTTACCCTGCAACTGATGATTCACTATGCAGCGAGATATCAAAAGAACTTAAGGTTCACAGGACAAAGGCAACCGACTATTTCAGGTTTTATAAAAAGGATAAATCGAAAATCCCCTCTGCTGGTTTTGCCACGGATGGTAAAAAAAATCTTGTGGGGAAAATTCTCCGGTTCGTTCGTGGTAATTTTTTTATACCTGATCCGAGAAGAGGATGGAATAAATTTGCCTTCAAAGAGGCGTGCAGATTAATTGAAACTGAGGGCATTAAACATATAATTACCACCAGTCCGCCTCATTCGACACAACTTATAGGATTAAAGCTGAAGAAGAGATATCCTGAAATAAAATGGATAGCTGACCTCCGCGACCCGTGGACCGACATCTATTATTACGATCAGTTTTATCATACCCGGATAGCAAAAAG
>DAOQAX010000228.1:0-3232 GCA_035354395.1 Bacteroidales bacterium
ACCTCAGATAATTCTTAAAAAGCGCATTACTGTTCCATAAATCCCTGATCCTTCAATACCTGCAGGAGTGTTTTTGAAAAGTAAACATTATCTTCCTTTTTGTATCTGACATCAGTAAATACCTGCGCGAGAGTCTCTTTGTTATTCTCTTTTATGAATTGTGCCGAATCGCTCCTCTCATCTTTTTCCCTGTAGTATTTTTTTATGCTATTATTTGTATAATCGCAATATGTCTCTTTATGAATTACTGCCTCAAGAGGGAGCCTGTCACACTGTTCCGGCTCCTCTGCCGGCCAGCCTAAAGTGACAGTAGTAACAGGAACAACACCTTTCGGAAGCTTCAGTGTTTCAATAATCTGATGAGCCATATATGTCGTTGTCCCGAGATAACATATACCGAGTCCTTCCGATTCCGCGGCAATGCATACGGTCTGGGCAACTAACAGAGCATCAATAGAAGCGGTTAAAAATGAGAGAAAATTATCATAACCCGGTTTTGCGTTTCCAATCAGGCACCATTTATTAAACCTGTTAAAATCGGCACAGAATGTCAGTACAACCGGGGCTTCAGTAATCATTTTCTGATTGAAGTGAGATGGGGAAAGCTCCGATTTTATTTTATCATCCCTTGTTATTATTATGCTGTAAGCCTGCATATTCCCGGTATTGGAGGCTCTGCATCCTTTAGAAAGAAGATCATTGAGAATCCTGTCATCAACAGGTTTTGATGAATATTTTCTTATTGACCTGCGATTATTTAAAACATCTGAAATTTCTGCCATATTTTTTGGTATTTGAATATTATACAAAGAAAATAAATTCCGGGTAGAGTACCGAATTTAATTATATCACCACTGCTCAATGTTTTCATTGTTTTTAAGCAGAATGTTTGGTAATATTGTTAAGGATTTTAATTTTAATTTGACAGTTTAAGCAAATCCATGATTTTTCTCCTGATTTACCCCTTCCCTAAAGGGAGTCAGGAGAAAAATCTCAAAGTAGAATTAACTGAAAATATTTAAACTTTTAATCATGAGCAGACCAGTAACAATCTTCACGGGTCAATGGGCCGATTTACCATTTGAAACTGTGTGTCAGAAAGCCAAATCATTTGGATATGATGGTTTGGAAATTGCTTGTTGGGGCGATCATTTTGAAGTGAATAAAGCTGATGAATCATATTGCCGCAAAAAGAGGGATATCCTTGACAAATATGGTCTTAAAGTATTTTCTATCTCCACCCATCTTGTAGGTCAGTGTGTTTGTGATCGCATCGATCAGCGGCATAAAAATATCCTTCCTGATTATGTTTGGGGAGACGGAGATCCTGAAGGTGTACGTCAGCGTGCTGCCCGGGAGATAATAAACACTGCCGAAGCTGCAAAGACTCTTGGAGTATCAATCGTCAATGGTTTTACCGGAAGTCCTATATGGCACCTTAATTATTCTTTTCCGGCTGTTCCTCCTTCAATGATCGAAGATGGTTATGCTGACTTTGCTGCCAGGTGGGTGCCTATCCTGGATAAATATAAAGAACTGGGTATCCTTTATGCCCTCGAACCTCATCCTACAGAGGTTGCATTTGATATTGCCTCTGCACGGAAGACATTGAAAGCAATCAATAACCATCCCAGCTTCGGGTTCAACTACGATCCCTCACACCTCGGTTACCAGGGTGTTGATTATGTGGAATTTCTTTACACCTTCGCTGAAAAGATCTTCCATGTACACATGAAGGATGTCCACTGGTCAAAAACCTATGCTGAAGCCGGAGTCTTTGGCGGCCATACGGAATTCGGAACAAAAGGCCGTTATTGGGATTTCAGGAGTCTGGGGCATGGCGAAATCAATTTCGAAGAGATAATAAGGGCACTTAACCGCATCGGTTACAAAGGTCCGCTATCAGTAGAATGGGAAGACAGTGGCATGGACAGGGAATTCGGTGCAAAAGAGGCCTGCGATTTTGTCCACAGGGTAGACTTTCCTTCCTCCAACATAGCATTTGATGCAGCTTTTGAGAAGTAACTAAAAAAAGATAAAAGTGAAGAGATAAAATGCCATAATTCATGCTTCTCACACAGCAAACAGGTTTATCGTAGATTGGTTTATGGTTAGAAGAAACGTACATTAAATAAATTTAAGAAATGAAAAAAATAAGAATGGGTATGATCGGCGGAGGACCGGGAGCTTTCATTGGTGATGCACATCGCCGTGCTTCAAGAATCTGCAACGATTTCGAACTTGTAGGTGGAATATTTTCATCCGATTACGAAAAAAGCAAGGAATTTGCAAAAAATGAGGGCATCTCTCCTTTCAGATGTTATGAAAATGTGGATGCGCTTATTAAAAATGAGTCAGAAATGCCGGCTGATAAACGTATGGAGGTTGTATCGATAGTTACTCCAAATGACCTTCATTTCCCTGCTGCAAAAAGTCTTCTTAATGCCGGCTTCCACCTGGTATGCGAAAAACCTATGACCATGAAGGTAAAAGAGGCTGAAGAACTTGAAAGGCTGGTAACGGTCAAAAAACTGACTTTTGCAGTGGCCCACACATATACCGGGTATCCAATGATACGCCAGATGAAAGAACTTATTGCAAGTGGAGTTCTGGGTACAATACAACGAATTGATGCACAATATTATCAGGGATGGATCAATTCCATCATTCATGGTACCGAAAGCAGAATCACCGGTGTCTGGAGGCTAGATCCGAAACATGCCGGAGCCAGCAGTTGCATGGGCGATATCGGAGTTCATGCTTTTAACCTTATTGAATATACCACCGGACTTGAGATAAAAGAAATATTATCCGATCTGAGTCCTGTAAAAAATAATATTAAACTTGATCTTGATGGAACCGTACTTCTTCGATTCGGTAAATATCTTAAAGGTGTTATACGAGCCAGCCAGGTTTGCGGCGGAGAAGAAAATAATCTCAGACTGGCTATCTATGGATCAAAAGCCAGTCTTAAGTGGGGCCAGGAAAATCCGAATATACTCTATATGCTTAGCGACCAGGAACAAACTAAAATATTTAAACCTGCTCATAGCTACAATGGCCCTATGGCCGAAGCTGCCCAGACTATGCCTTGTGGACATCCCGAGGGTATATATAAGCTCTTGCCAACATATATAAGGGAGTTGCCAAATCAATCAGGGGCGAAAAATTCATTCCGGGAGAATTTCCTACCGTTCACGAGGGTGTCAGAGGAATGAAGTTCATCCAGTCG
>DAOQAX010000229.1:0-3188 GCA_035354395.1 Bacteroidales bacterium
TTTGTTAGTATACAAATTTAATGATTTTATTTTCCCCGGCTTATACATGTAAAAATCATCATGGAAACCGGTGAAGATTTTTGTCCCATATTTAAAAGTTACGTCCCTCATTTCTATTTTCTATCCCATCAAAGTTATGGTTGTCCCTTTAATTTGCGGGCGCTTTTCATTTAAACTTTATTTGCTGCTCAATCCTTCTTTTAAAAATACACAATGGAATATACAAAAAAATACAACGAGTTCAAATCAGTCTTTAATCCGGAAATGGATGAGATAAATATCCCGGGATCGAAGATTAAAATACATAATGTTAAATTCTGCTCTGATACTGAAACAAATAATTTTTCAAATATTAACGATACTCTGATTTCTGAAAACAGATCCTTTTCGTATCCGGTATTTGCCCCGGAAAACAGGGATAGTAAAAAAGTTATTTTGCTGTTACATGGGTTAAATGAAAGAAGCTGGGTAAAATATCTTGTTTGGGCTTTTTATCTTGCCCAGGAAACAGAAAGCTATGTTGTCCTGTTTCCTATATGCTTTCACATCAACCGTTCGCCCGATTCATGGAAAGACCCCAGAAAGATGCTGCCTGCTATGCAAAACAGAAAAGCAATTTTTAGTCAGGCCAATATGTCAAGTTTTGCAAATGTAGCCCTCAGCAACCGGCTTACAGAAGATCCGCTGAGGTTTTTCAGTTCAGGGTGCCAGACTGCAGAGGATATTATTAAGCTGGTACAATCAATCAGAAACGGAGAGCACGATCTGATACCTGCCGGATGTCAGATAAATATATTTGCATACTCAATAGGAGCTTTTCTTTCAGAAATCATTCTTATGGGAAATCCAGGAAATCTTTTTTCCGAATCAAAACTTTTCATTTTTTGCGGAGGATCCGTCTTCAGCCACATGCAGGGAACTTCAAAACTAATCATGGACAGTCTGGCCTTCGATAGAGTATATGCCTTTTACATGCATGAGTTTGAGAATACTATAAAAGGGACTAGTCCGCTGGTCGATTTCCTTCGTAACAGCAAGATTGGAATGGCATTCAGGTCAATGATCGACATTACCAGGTTTAAATCATTAAGGGAGAACATATTGAGAAATCTGAAGGGACAGATTCATTCAGTGAATCTGGTAAAAGATACTGTAATACCATCAACCGGAGTCCTCGCAACACTTAGCAGCTGGAATAATGACATGAAGGATGTGGTCGAGATATGGGATTTTCCATATCCATATTCTCATGAGAATCCTTTCCCCATTTTCAATTCACCTCTGTATATCGAAGTGGACAATAGTTTTGAAAGGGTATTTTCAACGGCAAGGTCATTTCTGGCCTGACCAACTGCTGTCAGAATCCAGGACACACAAACCTGTAGCCTTTTCTACCTGAAAATAAGATAAATTCTTCAAGAATATTTTTTGCCGATGACAGTGAAGTGTCGTGCAATACTATTACAGAACCAGGCCTTATCATTTTTTTGAGTATCTCCAGAGACTTACCATCTTCGAATTTCTTGTCAAAATCATACGGCATGATGTCCCAGAAAAATATTTTATATGTTTTCCTTATTTTTTTAAACTGACAATACTTTAGCCTTCCGTAAGGAGGTCTGAATAAGAGTGATGAGGTATGGGGTGCAGCATCCGAAACATCGGCAAGATATCTTTTCACGGAAGTCCTCCATCCATTAAGGTGATCATAGCCATGGTTCCCTATCAGGTGCCCTTTTGAAACTATCATACTAACAAGATCAGGAAATTTTTCTGCAGCTTTTCCATTACAGAAAAAGAGAGCCCTGATATTATGTCTCTCAAGAATATCAAGGATTAACGGGGTGGTATCACGATCAGGACCATCATCAAAAGTAAGACACAACAGCTTTTCATTTGTCTTTATCCTGAAAATTGCTCCAGGATAAAGACAACCTGCAAAAAAGCAAGGCCTGAAAAGCCGCATATGTTTTTACTTATTTGAATATAGTAATCCGTAGTATTTGTTAATCTCCGGCTCAATAATCTTAGTAAGAGATTCCAGATTCAGCCTCGTCGACATATTATAAATATCCAGCAATCCCTGCATATTAATTCCTGTCGGATAATCCATTCCATATCTCTCTGAGGGTTTCAGTCTGACTGCATAATCGAGATATCCTTTTGAGTAATCGATAATATCTTTTATCAGCTTTTCGCCTTCCTCTTTCTGGCCTGCTCTCAGAAGAATCTCTGCAAGATCAATAGAAAAGTAGTCGTGAGGCATCTTCGAAACAGGAACAAGTGAAAGACCACGACGAGCCACTTCAACAGCTTTGACAGTATCTCCTTCGGCAAGCAGCTCTTTCGCCAGGCTGGCAAACTGCCGCTTGAAATTGCTGAACATTCTCCTGTTATTTTCATCGAGGTAAACTGAAGGATCACCGGCATTTCCCCATGAGAATTTATTCATGAAGTTGCCGTACATAACGTACGGATCTATCATACCGTATTCACCCTTTTCCTTTTGCTCGATCTTTACAGGAGCTAATCTGTAAGCCAGACCCTCCTGAATAAAATACTTCTCCAGCCCTTTATACTGGCTCGAAGGTACTGTGGTTGAATAATATATAGGTCGGTCCCATTTGTTTGTCGCAATCATGTCCATTATTGCAAGGTCACCCTTGAAAGCATCTGATTCGGAATATTCCCATATCATCGGTGAAGCAATCCTGTTCTTATAATACTCTTTGACAGTTCCATTAGCCACAACCTTTGCAGAATCGACGTCAATAATGAATTTATTTGCAGGAAGATAATTGACATAATCTCCTCTTCCGCTTAGGTCAACCATGTACTTTTTATCATCAAATGCTGCAAACTCGAGGACCTCTTTAAGGTTAACAGGTTTGTTTACCCGGTCGTTGACCGGCAACTGATTCCTTACGCCTTCAATATATTTTTCCGGCCCAAGTGAAAGCGGGAAAGGATCCGATTTGTAAGCTCTCTGCCTCATCATCTCAATATACCATCCGGCCTGAATATAGCTAAGGTTAGCTACTCTCACATCAGTTCTCACTCCTTCTACATCCTGGCTGTACCATACGGGGAATGAATCGTTATCTCCGTATGTAAACAGAATGCTGTTAGGAGCACAAGACTTCAGATAATTAGCCCCGATATCTCTTGCTGTATAACGGCCAGAGCGG
>DAOQAX010000230.1:0-3169 GCA_035354395.1 Bacteroidales bacterium
CATCTGGAATGAAGTGGTTAAAATAACCAAAGCCTGCAATCACCGCATTAATACTGATTCGGCAGAAAAAATAACCATTTTTGCAGAACGTATGCTGAAGCAGGTATCAGCAATAGAAAGTATTATCCCCTTAGTTGATCTTTCGCATGAACGCGACTATTTCCATAGTCTCCTTAAAAGGTAATCAGGAGATATGGAATCTTTTGTAAACTTATTTTTCAGATCAGGTTCTCGATAGCATCAATAAATTCAACCGGGTTTCTTGTTATGATAAACTTGTCATGAGATTTTCTTTCTGATGTTTCAGGAGAATCTGCGAGGATTATTTTCTTTAACATCAGAGATTTTCCAAGGTTATTGAAATACCCTATCTTTTTATCTGCAAAATCAAATGCGCTTGAATTCACAACCAGATAATCGAATGATTTTATTTTATGAATCTCAATAGCTTCTGAAGCAGGGAGAATACCTCCGGTAAAGATTACATTAAATCCCCTTTTTCTGAGTATATACTTGTAAAACAAAAAGTTGTTGTCTGTCAGGTTGTCTGATGTGTTGATCATTGCAATAGATGGTGCCTGTTTGCTCCTGTCGGGTTCCAGGTTATAATCCTGAACAATGATAATCTGTTTAATGGTATTCCTGACAAATTGTTCCTGGGCTCTTGAAAGGCTTCCTGTTTGCCAGAGTATCCTTGCTTTTTCAAGAAGCGGGTGTAAAAACCTGCAATATGCATCTTCTATGCCCTGGTGTTTTATGAAGGGCAACAGAGCTTCTTTAAACGAATCCTCACTGAACCTGATAGCTGACATCAGGATTTTCCCCGGTTGAAAATCTTTGTCAAGCTCATCATTCTGACTGCTGGTAGTCATTACTTTCTGAGTGAGTTCATCTTCGTTCAGAAATGCAATTTTTGAAATTTTGAATCCATTGCGGTTAAGATAGGCAACATTCAGAATCTTCTTGAGTTCTGCTTCACTGTAAGTCCTGATATTAGAATCAGTTCTGTCAGGTTCAAGAATCTTGTATCTCTTTTCCCAGATCCTTATTGTATGTGCTTTAATACCTGAGAAATTCTCAAGATCCTTAATCGAAAAAACATTTCCCCCTTCTTCCATCTTTTTAGCTTTAGTTCAATAACAGATGTTGATATTACTATCTTAAACAATAAACAATCATTGAGCAGAATTGTTCATTTTTTTGGACGTTTTGTATATAATTTTTAATAAAAAGAAAAAAACTGCATCAAAATCACCCCAGGAATCAGCAGTTTAAAAAACGAAAATAATAAAATTCTTTTATTCAGATTCTTCAATCATGATTTTTTTCACAACTCTTGTACCGTCACTGAAAAATATGGTAACCAGATACATCCCTCTTTTTGGGCTGTCAAGGGTGATTGTGACCGTTGCTTCCGGGTTGTTATACTGATTTCTGAAAATATCCTGGCCAATTATATTGGTGATTTTGACAGAAGAGATTTCCCTGTCGGTTCTGATAGTCATGCTATTATTCCTGACCGGCACAGGATAAATAGCAATAACCGGAGGCATGTTGTTCATAACATCATTACGATGGGCAAGCCCCTTAATGACGGCAGTATCCTTCTGTGCCTGAAGCGTTAAAGTAAAAATGAAAAGAAAAAATAAGAGTAAAATCCTATTCATATAAAATTACCTTAATTCAATAGATACCCTATCAAAAATTGTGCTAAAGTTATGAAATAAATTACAATAAATGCTCAATGTACTTTCTGGCCCTTTCCAGATCGTCCGGAGTATCTATCCCGATACTCTCCCACAATGTGACTGCCGTTCTGATACTGTAGCCGTTTTCAAGCCACCTGTTCTGCTCAAGTGATTCGGAAATCTCAAGCGGGCTGCGGGCAAGCTTTGTTATCTTTTTCAGTGTGTCGGTCCGGTATGCATAAAGACCAATATGTTTATAATAAACATGTTTCCCCGACCACTCATTTTTTTCGGCATCTCTGACATAAGGTATGGCTGCACGACTGAAATAGATTGCATCACCTGAAGTGTTTATAATAACCTTTGGCTGGTTCGGATTAAAAATATCCTCACCCGGTCCGCATTTTCTTATAATGGTTGCAATCTCTATATCTATTCCCGTGAAGCAACCCATAAGCAATCTGATCTGTTCAGGTTTTATGAAAGGTTCATCGCCCTGAATATTAACTGCGACATCAATCTTTTTACCTGTCTCCTCAGTGATTTTAGAAACAGCTTCCGCGCAGCGATCAGTTCCGCTCTGATGATCAGGCGATGTCATGATTGCCTTTCCTCCAAAACCTGATACAGTATCGTATATCCTGCTGTCGTCGGTAGCAACATATACAAGACCGAGTGCCTTGCTGGCCTGTTCATACACTCTTTGTATCATTGGTTTGCCGCCAATAAGCGCCAACGGTTTTCCGGGAAACCGTGTCGATTTGTATCGTGCAGGTATTATACCGGCAAAAAGAAAATCCCTATCTTGTTCCATATTGCGAATATATGAAAAAGGAATTTCCCAATGTTTTAAAAAAACCTTAAATTCGCACGATTGTTATAATAGAAATGAAAGATCTGCAAAATATCAAACAGAGGTTTGGGATTATAGGTAACTTTGAGGGTCTTGACCGTGCAATTGATATTGCCGCACAGGTCGCCCCGACTGATCTTTCAGTGTTAATAACAGGAGAGAGTGGGACAGGAAAAGAAAATTTCCCGCAGATAATACATGCCTTTAGTACCAGAAAGCATGGTCAGTATATTGCAGTTAACTGTGGTGCAATACCAGAAGGAACAATCGATTCAGAACTTTTTGGACACGAAAAGGGTTCATTTACCGGCGCTACGGAAAGCAGAAAGGGTTATTTTGAAGTAGCCGACGGAGGAACAATATTTCTTGATGAAGTGGCCGAACTGCCATTATCGACACAGGTTCGTCTCCTGAGAGTACTGGAGACAGGTGAATTTATCAGAGTTGGTTCTTCAAAAGTTCAGAAGACAAATGTAAGGGTTATTGCGGCAAGTAATGTCGACATCCCAAAGGCGATAGACAACGGGAGATTCAGAGAGGATCTGTTTTACAGGCTAAATACTGTTCCGATAAAAATTCCGGCTTTGAGAGAAAGAGGTGAAGATATCTTTCTTCTTTTCCGGAAATT
>DAOQAX010000231.1:0-3101 GCA_035354395.1 Bacteroidales bacterium
AATCATACTGAGCAATCGATTTCTTTATTGCTATTGCTGAAAGCTTGTCACTTTTTGTAAAGACTCTTGCAAAAGGGATACTGTTCATGCCCAGAAACTCCATAAAATCAAGATCGGAGCGTTGCGGCTTAAGTCTTGAGTCGAGAAGCACGAATAAACAGACCAGATTATCTCTTTTAAGAATATAATTCTGAGTCGCTTTGACCCATTTCTCACGAAGACTTACAGGAACTTTCGCATAACCATAACCCGGAAGATCGACCAGGTACCAGTTCCCATTTATCGAAAAATGATTAATGCTCCTTGTCTTTCCCGGCTGGACAGATGTTTTTGCCAGTTTTGAAAACCCCGTCAGCATGTTAATCAGAGATGATTTACCCACATTCGACCGGCCGATAAAACCAAATTCCGGTTTATCCGTTACCGGGCAATCTTTCAATGTCGGACTGCTTTTGATATATGTGGCGGAGTGTATTAGCATAAATTTCCCCTATTTAAGATCGTTATATGGCAATTCAACCTTTTTATAGATCAACTGTCTGTTCCCGAAATCGGATAATGCGTATGCAATTATCCCGATATGGCTTTTTACTGGTGAGCCCGTCTTCTTTAAATTCAGGGAACCAACTCCTTTTATTGTTGTAATTTTTTTGCAGTTTACTGGATCAAATACCCCATTTAGCAGCTCGCCACGATAAAACGTCACATTAGCAGATTTATTTGATAATTCCATCGTGATCCTGTAAGCGCCTTTTGTCCTGTATTCATCTTTTATGTTGATTAACATCTCAGGAGTATTAACCAGTAATTTTCCTTCTCTGCTATACTCTTCAAGATAGGGGGTGCGAAATCCTTTGCTGTAGCCTATTTTGGCTTTGAGCTCACCCGTTCTGTAGTACTGTTTCTGAATACCGTCTATGGTGTCGTGCTTATATGGTGTTGACCTGAATACCTGCCCCTCAGGATAAAAATATATTGATGAATCCTCTTTAAGATCATTCTTGTACAGGAAGGTCTGACGCAACTTCCCGTTCGGATAAAACGTTTTCGTCAATCCTTCTCTCACTCCATTTTTAAAAGTAACTTCCTTAACGAGGTATTTATGTTCGCCCATGTACTGTTTTATCCCTGTAAAACCCGTATCAGGTACAGAAATGGTGTCATTGACAGACATATCTTGCTTGGAATTTCCTTTCCCGTTACAGCCAAGGAGGATTACTGATAAAAAAATAAATGAGGCTGAAATTATTTTCATGGATCAGGGTATAATAATTTTTATGTCAGCAACCGGGTGAGTTAATGAATATTTCAAGTAACCTCGCCTCTTTTACGGGTTCAAGAGTTACCTCTTTTATTAATGCAGGCAAAAGAACTGTCTCTCCTTTTGACACTCTCTCGGTATTTCCTTCCCAGCGGATTGAAAATTCACCATCAACACAAATATAAATTACAAATGAATCGAGCAGGTAATACTCTCTTTTTACCGCTTTATTGAAAAGGATAACATTTGTGTCAAAAAATTCGCAGCTGACCAGCTTCACAGCTTTATTAAGTTCAGGTTCCTTTTTTATCTTATTCTTCCCTTTGGCTGAGAAGTCAATGGCATCAAGCGCCAGATCTGTATGCAACTCTCTTTTTTCTTTGCCTGAACTCTTTCTGTTCCAGTCGAATAACCTGTATGTAATGTCTGACGTCTGCTGTATTTCAGCCAGTACTGTTCCGGCACCTATTGCATGTATTCTTCCTGCAGGAGTGAAGAATGTGTCTCCTGGTTCAACAGTTTCTACGTTAAGAATATCAGGAAGCTTACCTTCTTCAACAGCCTTCAGATACATATCTTTTGTTACATTTTCGAGGAAGCCGGAAAATAATCTTGAACCTTTCCCGCTTTCAAGAATATACCACATTTCTGTTTTTCCATAGGCATGATGTCTCTTTTTTGCAAGAGCATTATCAGGGTGAACCTGGATGGAAAGGTCTTCCCTGGCTTCAATGAGCTTTATGAGAAGGGGAAACTCGTTTCCGAACTTTTCAAAAACAGAATCACCTATAAGATCACCCATGTAGATTTCAATCAGCTCTTCGATATTATTTCCGGCAAGCTTACCATTGCTTATGACCGACAAATTGCCTGATACGGCCGAAAGTTCCCAGCTTTCACCGATATTATTAGATGAGCCTGCCGGCTTTTTATTATAACGTGTTACGAGGGCATCGCCTCCCCAGACCTTCTCTTTTAATGCGGGTTTAAACTTTAAAGGATATAATTCTGACATATAATTTTATAATTTTAAGAGTAAATAGTGACTAAAGTTATTGTTAATATTTGGAATATAATGTTTCAAACTTTATGTACTCCAAACTTTAGTTCAAATTGGAGGCAGTTGTAAAGCACAAATTATTATTTTTGAAAATTGATTATGCAAAAATATAAAAAATATGCTGATAGTAGGGATTGCGGGAGGAACTGGTTCCGGAAAAACGACAGTTGTAAATAAGGTGATGGAGGCCTTTCCTAATGATGAAGTTATAATGGTTCCTCAGGATGCTTATTATAAGGATCATAGTAATATCCCTCTTGACGAGCGTCAAAAAATTAATTATGACCATCCTGACTCAGTTGAGTTTGAACTGCTGATAGATCATCTTAAACAACTGAAAAAAGGCAGACCGATAGAGATGCCCGGGTATTCATATCTTACCTGTACAAGAGCAAAGGAGACAACGAAAATAAACCCGGCCAGAGTGGCTCTTGTGGAAGGGATACTAATCCTGACGGATCCCGAACTACGCAAGATGCTTGATATCAAGGTTTTTGTGGATGCTGATGCTGACGATCGCCTTGGAAGAGTAATCCAGCGTGATATTGTTGAGCGGGGGCGTACGGTACACATGGTTCTTGAAAGATATCACGATACAGTAAAACCTTCACATCTCCAGTTTATAGAACCGTCAAAGAGATATGCTGATATTATTATTCCAGGCGGGGGTGAAAATCAGGTAGGAATAGAGGTGCTGATTTCGATAATTGAGAAACATTTGTCCAAAGGAAAATCCTGACATTATGCTTGAAAATACAAAAATTGAAGATGTTTTGTTCC
>DAOQAX010000232.1:0-3080 GCA_035354395.1 Bacteroidales bacterium
TACTTTCAATAAAATGAAAGGACTGTCTGATCCCGGATCTCAAAAAAGTATTTCGAATCAGAAAGCTTTAGCTTTTTCAACAAGGTCACAAACAAATGTATGTGGTTATGGAGCCAAATCGATTTTATGATATCCATTTCCATGAAATGGATCTGAGTCATGCAAACCTCACAGCCTTTTTAAACAGGTTTTTTAATGAAAAAAACGGATTGCTGAACCCCGGGTTCGTAAAGAAACTATTGGTCAAAAACCTGTCGCGATGGAAAGTACTTCTCCTGCCATTTATTTCATATTCAATCCTCTCAGAGAAAATCATATCGGTTATCAGGGACAGGATATTCTCAACAAAAATCAGAAACCTGCTTTCTTATATGGAGACTTCAATAGTCTATGACTTTCTTATAGTTGAATATTTTCTTAAAAACAGGAATCCCAAAATTGTCACAGCCGAAAACAAAATAAAGATCGGGGAAATGACATACGACAGGATAGTTCTTTGTCCCTTACTCATAGACTTTGGATATAAAAACCTGAAGAATAAAGGAGTGTTCTACAACATCCCGCCACAAAAGCCTGTTACCAGGCAGGTAAAGGATATGTTTGATGCTATCTGGATATATTACAACAATGAAATAAGTATCAGGGTTGAAAACGGCATAACCAAGTTCAAACTGACATCCATTGTTCCTGACTATGAGAAGAAGCTATTTGAAATTTACCCGTTCATGGGTATAAATCCGAAAAATTATTCTTATGAGGAGGAGACAAAGATGCTTGACAAGTATTTCAGTGATTTTTCAAAGGGCGATACGATTGATGAGAGGAGACGTAAGCTGAATGAGAAGATGGGTTTGCCATTAAAGGACCTGGAAGATGAGAATGACTGTAAAAACAGGTTTGCGGGGATTAAGGTTTACCCGCCGCTGGGTTTTGAGCCATGGCCTGCTGACATTGAAGAACGAAAAAAGGTCGGGTACCTGTATGATTTTTGCATTGAGAAGAATATACCTATCGTTACTCACTGCGGAACATCAGGCTTCCTGGCCGACGTCGATAACACCAGATATGCAGACCCCGGATTCCAATGGAAGAATGTGATAGAGAACAAGCCGGGAATAAAGATCAATTTTGCCCATTTCGGTGATGGATCAGAAGAGTGGAAGAAAACCATATTAGAATATATCAACAGGAATGAGAGTAAAATCTATACTGATTTTTCGTGCAACACAGAGCATGATGAATACTTTAAAAAACTGAAAGAGACGATTGAAACCTGCGGGCACGACGATTTACTTACTGAAAGGATATTGTTCGGATCGGATTTTATGATAAACCTTATCTGGTCAAAGTCGTATAATGAATACCTTGGGGAATACATTAAAACCAGGCATCTTAACGACGCTCTTAAAGATAAATTTGCCCGGCAGAACTCTGAAAGGTTTTTGTTTGGATGAAAATGATTTGCAAAATTAAGATAGCCCTGATTTATCCTGGCGTTTGTGTTTGATCCTGTCAAATGTCAATTTTAATAGCCTCCGGCCATTAAAAAGTGTATTTTTACTTTCTTTATTTTAATAATTTATATGACAGAAAAAGCATCTCTGACAGGAGATCATGGGACAATGCTGAAGATTGCATGGGTAGCCCATTCAGACGCAGGACCCGGAACAGGTGGCGAAGCAGAAAAATTCATGCAACAGTTGCTATCAGACGGGACTTTTGTCATGACTGATCAGTCACCTGATATAATACTCTTTATGAGCGGTGGCTCTGAAGCTAATGCAATATCTATGATTGATAAGGGGAAGCCGGTGTTATTACTCACTATCAGGAGTAAAAACTCTTATCCAGCTGCGACTGAAGTGATGGCATGGGCAATAAACCATAATATTCAGGTCGTGCTGTCTGATGGCATTGAAGCCAGAGAATCTGGTCTGCTTGAAAGATGGGTCAAAGCCGTCAGCGTCTGGGGTTCATTAAGCGGGAAAAAGGCAGGTCTTGTGGGTTCTGTCTCTGACTGGCTGGTGGCATCAAATATTCCTGAAGAAAGACTGATGGAAACATTCAATATCAGCCTGGAAACCATCCCATGGCAAACGCTGCCCGGTTATGAAGGAATGTCGCCAGACAGGGCTTTATTAAATAATTTTAAAAACAGTGATTTTCAGGGTTTGGAAGATGCAGCCAGGGTTCTGACCATGTTGCGTAATATGATAAAGGAGAAGGAGCTAAGTGCTGTGGCTGTTGAGTGTTTCAGTCTTGTACAGAAGCACAAAGTAACAGCATGCATGGCACTGGCACAGCTGAATTCTGAGGGGATCGTAACGGCCTGCGAAGGTGACCTGGCATCGATGGCTGGCATGATGTTGTGTTCAGCTGTTACCGGGAGCGTCCCCTGGATGGCCAACACCACCAGCATCACAAAAAATTCACTCTTCTTATCGCATTGCACTATCTCACTGAGTCTGGTTGAGAGCATAAAACTTATGACACACTACGAGACAGACTGCTCTGTTGCTATAAAAGGGAGAATTACTGCTACAGACGTGACTATCTTCAGGCTTTCAGATAAACTTGACAGGGCATTTATTGCTGAAGGTAAAATAACAGACATCCCTTGCCTTAATACGGCCTGCCGTACTCAGGCAGAGATTGAACTCCCTGAAAAAACACTCGGGCTGCTTCGCACCCATCCCCTTGGAAACCACCTGTTACTAACCCCCGGAAAATACGCCAGGATACTTAAGACCGCCTGCTGGTACAAAGGAATAAGGGTAATTTCATAGAAAATGAAGTCAATCAATATAAGAACCCTGCTTAACTTAATTGGTCTGATATTGATGATCACAGGAGGGTCATTTCTTACCTGCATTCCTGTAGCATTAATCTACTCCGAGCCGGTCAACCCGTTTATCATTTCATCAATTACTATTTTGATACCCGGGTTCCTCCTTTTCCGTTTTATAAAAAGCTCCTCGCAGCAACATATTAACGTCAGGGAAGGATATCTCGGGGTGACACTCTCCTGGATAACACTATGTCTTGCAGGTGTATTGCCATATATCATAAGCGGCACAATA
>DAOQAX010000233.1:0-3067 GCA_035354395.1 Bacteroidales bacterium
GTTTTATAATAAACTGAATTTCTTACCGGGATATACCAATCCAAAAAAATCTGATCAAATTCCGATTGACTAATTCCTGACATCCCGGTTTATGGTTTCAATTTATCTTCAAATTCAGATATTATACAGGACAAAGTATTTTTACCCTAACGGTTAAGTGTTAAAAACAATAACCTGATAAGAATAGTCTGTTTCATAGTCCTACAAAGGTGGTTACCAGGCCACTCTCCTTTACCTGTAAAGATAAATAACTCGCATTATCAAAGTCATCCTCAAGAGCATCGAGTGTCAGGAAATGAGTCCTGTTAAAAAACTGCTCTGACCGGTTATGATCGTGTCCGGTTATTACCAGATCAATAGAATGCCTGTAGCATAGGTCAAGTATAGCCCGGATCTCTTCCACCAAAAGGTTTGTGCTGCTGGTCCGATGTTCCCTTATAAAATTAACATGGGTAATCACAATACAGTACCTGACATTCTTTCTTTCGTTTTCCAGCAGGTTTGTCACCCATTCAAGCTGTTCAGATCCAAGAGTGCCGCTGCCTGTATCGAGACAGATGAACAGGTCTGTTGCATTGGCTGTATTGACTTTAAACGAGTATGTTGATGAACCAAAGTAGTCAAAATATGCATTCCACCCATCAAAAAAGAGATCGTGGTTGCCAACAACAAAAAATGCCGGCAGACTGTTTTTTGTATCTATTTCATGCTTAAAGACATCATAATCTTCTTTATGGCCCGTAGTCAGGTCGCCTGCGATTACAATCCCGGATGCTCCCGTAGTATTTGCCTGCGTTAAGAAGGTGTTGAGATTAACTGTACCCCCGACATGTGAGTCTCCTGCTACAAGAAGAGTATAATCATTGCCGGGAATGGTGATAGATTGTTCAGGATTGGATTTGTTCCATTCAAGTGATTCTTTTACCCGGTCATTTACCGGATTGTTGTTGTAAAAAAAGCCGGTGAAATCAACATCCTCGCACGAGACGCAGAAAAGTACGGCTATTATTGAAAAAGCCCTCCCGAATTTGATTATAGTTGCCATATTGCCCCGATCCGTATGAATGTCCCAAAGTAGTCAACCTTAATATTAAGGAGCCCCGAGCTCTTATACCATAATTCAGAATAAAGATTCAGGGATTCATTAATCCTGTAATCGAACCGTGCATTGATCATGGGATTGCTTTCCTGTTGTATCAGGAAGCGGTCGAAGTCAGTCACGGTAAACATTATATTCCATTTGTTTTCACGGGGCTTCAGCCTGTAACCGGCAGAATACATGAAGTTCCATTCTTCAATAAACGAGTCTTTGAACTCTTTGTTTGCCTCTTCCCGGGCAGCCTTATTGCTTAGACGATATACTCTCCGGTTGCTGCCCAGGGTAAGCTCCCAGTGATTGAATGAAGTGCCGGTAAACAATATCCAGTTCACTTCACGTAAGTCAGGGGCGAAGGCTGTCCAGTCATATTCAAGCCCGACAATAATTATGTATTTGCCTGCCGGCACCTTTGCACCTGAAGTTAAATACCATGAGTTAAGGAAAACATTTTGTGGCTGATGCAGGCCAAACTGTAACCCGGTCTCGGCAAACCAGTATTTTTGTTCATAATGTCCAAAGTCAGAATTAAGAAAATATAGTCCATCAGACAATTCGTTATCACCAATGTCGATCTGACTTTCTACCTTAATCTGACCGGAGAGCTCTGCAAACGGGAAACTTAAAGCAACCAGAAACAAAAGTCCAGCAAACTTTTTCATACCCGGGTTCTTATCAGCAGTCAAATTTATGAAATATTATGCTCTGTTTCTATTTTATTTTTTTGTGAGAAAATGCAATAACAGCCAGTAACTGTTGCAGAAACCTGACGGGTGATAAAAAATGGATTATTGATTTTCCCCTGATTCTTCCGAACCGGTTTTTTCGGTTTTCTTTATTAATGAGCTTAA
Organism: Bacteroidales bacterium; assembly: GCA_035354395.1. Lineage (GTDB taxonomy): Bacteria > Bacteroidota > Bacteroidia > Bacteroidales > VadinHA17 > LD21. The sequence goes on from DAOQAX010000233.1 coordinate 1,948, forward strand.
CAGATCAGAAATCTTTGGCAAGGCAATTTCCCTGGCAATTGAGAAAAGAAGATTTGAAATGGAAAATATCCTTTTTACCTCAAGGAATGAAAGCTCCATTTTTGTCTCAATAATCCGGCTTTTCATCCTGAGGCGTTCTTTTTCAGCCTTGAAATCTTCAAATGAAGATATTTCAGAATATTTATGGTTATTTTTCATTATCTCCGGTTTTTGGGAAAAGGAGCCTGACAATAGCCTTGATAATTGGTTTTTCAACTATCTTCTTCTTCAACAGAAGGAAAAGAATCAGGACCAATCCGTAAAAACCGGCCACACATAAGAACCCGGCTTCATTTGATCCCAGCAGTGTTGCACAATAAAAACCGGCTGCCAGAGAAAGAAACAACAGTATGAAGAACAGCAGGTATCCCAGAATGACCAGGGTTGCTGTTTTACTTAAGATACCTGACAGGTTTTCGGCTATCTGAAGCCTGAGAAGGTCAAACTTTACCTCGATATAATCCCGTATATCATCCTTTACTTTGTTGATTTCGTCAAGCATGTTGCTCAGCTTTTTATCATATTGAACCTGAAAGATGCTCAATCTCTCTCTGAAGATCAGCGAGCCTGTCGGCAATGTCTTTTTTAATGTTGTCGGTCTTGTGTGAGGCTTTGTCCTTCAGAGTCTCAAATTCCTTCTCAAGATCTTCCAGTTTGCGTTTTAAATCCTGGCGAGTCTCTTTTCCGCTTTTTGGTGCATACAATAAAGCAATAATGCCACCAATTGCAGCCCCGGCAAGTAAGCCTGTTATAAAAGAACCAGCTGGTTTCATCGTCTATGGTTTTAATTATTTAACATCAATCTTATTATTGGAAACAAATCCAAAAAATCAGGACATTAAATTTACATAATAATATTGGTATTTGTCCAAATATCAGTGAAGCGGTCAGTCAGAACTTAGTTCATCTCCGGTATAACACCGGGGGCCCTGCTTATGAGCTCCTTAATGCTCCTGTGAAACTGTTTGATGAATTTAGTATGAAAGGGAGGATAGAGCATTGCGTCGCGAAATGCAGATTTGCTTTTAAAATAACTGCGATGGACTATTTTTGTCCCCTCTTTTCCATTATCAAAAAATTG
>DAOQAX010000234.1:0-3019 GCA_035354395.1 Bacteroidales bacterium
TTGAGAATGGAAAGACAGATATTATCTCAATGAAAGACGGACTTAATGATAATATTGTCAGGGTGCTGAAATCAACAAGTGATGGCAAATTGTGGGTTGGTACTGAGGAAACAGGACTAACAATTTATGATACTTACTCCCGGAAGTTCAGCCCTGTTAAAGGATGGAATTTTGGCGCCGTAACTGGTTTTACAATTACTCTTGAGAATGACATCTGGATAGCCACTGAAAATGAAGGACTTATTCAATTAAAATCTGCAAATACTGAAAATCCCCTCTATCACAAAATAACTGAACAGGAAGGCCTTATTTCCGACAAAACAACTTCAATCCTCAAGGACAGGGAAGAAAATATATGGATCGGAGGGCGACAGGGAATTATCCAGGCACTGCCTCCTGCTTTTGAGTTTTTAAACAAAAGCAACGGCACTCCGTTTGAAATGGCCTATGCTGTTACCCACGATAAATATCAGAACCTCTGGGTATCGGGAGAATCTGGTCTGTTTGTTGGTAAACAGGACAATACAGGACAATATTTCTGGATAGACCTGGGTGAAAAAATTAATGCAAAAAGGGAAAATTTCATTTCTTTATACACTGATGCGAAAGGTCTCGTGTGGGCTGGCACCTATGGAGGAGGTACATACAGGATAGATCCTGTAACTTATGCATTCACAAAATTCACCGCCCCTCATGATTTAAATGACAATAATGTAATATCAATTTCAGGAAACGACAGTCTTGTCTGGCTTTCAACACTTGGCGGCGGCGTATCATGCTATGTTCTGAAAACGGGTAAATTCAGAAAATTATCGGACCCTGATCTCAGTACTTCTTATATTTATTCCGCAAAAACAGGCAGTGCCGGAAGAACCTGGATTGCCGGATCACTGAAATATCCGGGTTATATCAAAAATGACAGTCTGTTCCTCATTGAGAAGGATTCGGCAAGGTTCCCGCAACTATACAGCATTGCTATCGATTCAGCCGGTGATCCCTGGTTCAACACAAGGGACAAGGGATTGTTAAAAATTTCACAGTCCGGAACGGAATTATTCGGTGTAAGTGATGGTATTTCTTTTGACGGAATACAGTCGATAATATTTGATAAACTAAATAACCTCCTCATAATCTCTAAGAGCGGATTCCTGTTTTATAAACCAGGCAAGGGAGTGCTTCTTGAACTGGGTGAAAACTCCGGCCTGTCATACCAGTATCCTGTTCTGAATTCAGTATATACAGATAAGGATGGTAATATTTGGATAGGTACAGAAAAAGGTATAATAATTTACAATCCTCTTTACTTCAAGTACATTGGTCAGGATCCTGGAGTATTTTTGTCGGTCTGCAACCTGTTCTACAATCCCATTCAGAAAGGAAAAACCAGGTTCAGGCATAATGAAAACAATTTCACATTTGGCTATACAGGGATCTGGTTTACAAATCCGGAAGGACTTACTTACAGATACAAGCTTGAAGGCTATGACCTTGAATGGATATACTCCCCAAGAAATCAAACACTTACATACTCACAGCTTCCCCCCGGAAAATACACTTTCAGGGTTGAGGTCAGTCTTGACAATAAAACCTGGCATGATTCAGCTGATTCATATTACTCCTTTACTGTTAAGCCTCCTTTCTGGAAAAGGTGGTGGTTCATAACTCTGATAGTTATATTAATTGTAAGCGGAGTCTATATTTATATAAGGTCAAGTATTCTGAAACTTGAAAAGGACAAGGAAAAACTTGAAATAGAGGTAGCAAAAAGGACTGAAGAGATCAGCAATAAAAACAGGGAACTTGAAGTTCAGAAGGCTGAAATTGCAAGAAGGAGAGATATTGCTGAAGAACAGCGAGACCAGATTGAAGCTCAGAAAGATGAAATTCAGTCAAGCATAAGGTATGCTCACAGGATTCAGACAGCAGTGCTGCCACCAAAGAAGGAGCTTGATAAAATTCTTACTTCATATTTCATACTCAATAAACCCAGGGATATAGTTAGCGGGGATTTCTATTGGGCAGCAAGAGATAATTCAAATATTTATTTCTCTGTAGGCGACTGTACCGGCCATGGTGTACCCGGAGCCTTTATGAGCATGCTTGGGATAAGTGCACTTAATGATATAATGAAATCGCTTCCTTTCTGCAAAGCATCTATAATACTTGATTTGTTACGAGACAGGATACAGTCTGCACTACACCAGGGCAGTGAGAGGGAATTAACTACTTATGATGGTATGGATATCAGCCTCTGTGTTTATAACCCGGAAACAATGGTTATTCAATTTGCAGCTGCGCACAATTCGTTATATATGATCCGTGATGGTGATTTTATTATTCATCCGGCTGACAAAATAGACATTGGAAGATATTCTGCTGAAAAAACAGAATTTTCAAACCATATTATCCAGTGTAAAAAGGGCGATCTTATCTACCTGTTCTCTGACGGCTATGCTGATCAGTTTGGCAGTCCTAAAGGAAGAAAATATACATCGCAGCGATTCAGGGATTTTCTTCTTAAAATTCATCAGGAGAAAATGGATATCCAGAGAAGGATGCTCGATGATGAGATTGAAAACTGGCGTGGCACCCTTCCCCAGATAGATGACATTCTTGTTATGGGAATAAGAATTGTCTGATACTATTGCTCAATCCAGGCAAGTACCTTATCGGAAGTCACTTTATCCCTTGGAGATACAACATCCACAAGATTTCCCTTTTCATCAATCAGGTATTTCTGAAAATTCCAGGTAACCTCAGAATCCCTTACTCCGTTCATCTCCTTGGATGTAAGCCACTTATAAAGAGAATGCATATCATCACCCTTAACAGAAATTTTTTCCATCAACGGAAAGCTTACACCATAATTATCGGTACAGAATTTTCTAATTTCCCCTGCTGTTCCCGGTTCCTGGTTCATGAAATTATTTGCAGGAAAACCTATAATTACAAAATTATCATCCTTATACTTCTCATATACTTCCTCAAGATCCTTGTATTGCGGGGTAAGTCCGCATTT
>DAOQAX010000235.1:0-3014 GCA_035354395.1 Bacteroidales bacterium
ACAGGATTAAATTAACCGTAATGGAGGGGAAGAGAGAACCGGCTCAGGTTTCACCTATAGATGTGCCTGGATTTGAAACAATTAACAGGACAATAAGACAGGTATATCCTGAAGCACTTGTTGCACCCACCATGATGATAGCAGCATCCGACAGCAGGAAGTATCTTGATATCTGCAGGAACATTTACAATTTCGCACCGATAATTGTTACATCAGAGGATCTTGCAAGGACTCATGGTTTGGATGAAAGAATTAATATAGAGCATTACAGCAGGGGCATTGGGTTTTATTATCAGCTGATAAGGAACTGCAATAAGTGAAAATCACTGCCTCCGTCCTTTGAAGGAAGATCAGTTCATGTAATAAAATTTTGTCACATGGTCACCCCTCTCTGAGCAACAGAGAGGGGCCGGGGGTGAGTTCATAAAGGCAGAGAAGACTGATGAATAGTAGATGAGAGGGGATGGAGTGAGTTTTGGTCTTGTTCATCAAATAGGATTAAGGTTACTTTGTATTTTATTCTTTAAATCATTTCTAACCCCAGCCCGAACAGCATATTTATTCCATGATTTCACAATGGAATTGATATCTTCTATAATTTTTTCACCTTTTTTTATATTATTATCCTTTGCTATTGTCATCAGATCCGCTTTGGTAATTCCAAGTCTTTTCCCATTTACACTCAAGGTTTGTTTACTTACCCAATGATTAGCCGGATCGTAAGAAAAGCATACATCATAAGCTGGAGCAAGTTTCCATCTGTCATTCTTTTTTAAAATGAAAGAAAAATTCTTTGTATGATCGTCATAATTGGTAGCTAACACATTCATTACCATTCTTCTGAACATTTGTTCGGCTTCCGGGTAAGTTAATCTGAGCAATCGCATTGTCTGAAACAATTGTTCATAACTGTATCCAAACATATCATTAAAATCATAATGCTGCAAACCACAGAGAGACTGAACATGATGCTTGATATTTCCTTCTCTGTCAAAGCGTTTGGTCATAAAATGAGCTCTCCCGTTTTCTTCGAACAACTTACACTCACTCATTTCAATTTCACTGTCTCTTGCCATCAGATAATAAGCATATTCAACTCTTCCCCAGCCGGAACTCTCACCAAATTGTTCTCCGCTGACACCATCAAGTTTGATCAGCCAATGTTCGAAACCTGCAGGTGCATTTCCCTGTCCTGACCTTACTTCTCCGGTTTTAGGATTATATACAATGACAGCTTTAGGCCGTGCTCCGCCTGCTGAAGTGCCTATTTTTAGTATTTCTGTCACAGCCTTTTCAGCTTCCTTATCCAGATTCGTAAGAAAAGCTTCTCGTTCATTGAGAATTTTTTTTGCTATTTCAACAAGGCTGTCTATCTCTATTGAAAAACTCCCTGTACCGGTTTTGATTTGCGCTGGTTCAAATTCCAACGCACCCATTCCCCTTGTACCAATAAAGCACAATTTTTCTACAGGATTCATGCTGTTTTCCGGTCTTCCCTGTTTAGCCAGCCATATATTTATCAGTTTATTTCCATACCTGTCAGGTAAAGCATCAGACAATAATCCAGGTAAACCTTTGAAAGCATCTTCGGTATCATATCGGTCCTTTCGTAATTCAGGGAAACTATAAATCCGGGAACCCTGAGTGACTGGCATCTTTATTGGCGATAAATTCCAATCCCTCTGAATAAACTTTGGATCATATTGGAAATACCCCAGTTGCTGTGATTCATCCCAGCGGACTGCTCCAACGAATTCGTTCCAAATCCTTACTTCTGCAACATCTACCATTCCGGATTGTCTTTGACTTGTGTTTTGGCTTGTTTATTTCTGACTCTTTCCTTTTTGTACTTTTTAAGTTTAGCATATTCCAGCGGGCTTATTTCATCAATAACTTCAAATGCGTTCAATACATATAAACTGTCCAATGCCCTCAATACTTGTATTAAACTCGTTAAAGTAATTGATTCCCCGTTCTCTATCTGGCTGATTGTCCAGCGATTAAGACCCGCCATGCCGGACAACTGAGCCTGTGTCTTCCTCTGTTGTACGCGTATATGCTTTATATAATTCCCTATTTGTCTCAGGATAGCGACATCAGACATCTGAACCCAATCTGTGCTGGTATTTCTCATCAATAAACCATTTATATATACATAATGTTAGGATAGCCCAACAAATATATAAATAAAACAAATAAGAAACAAATGAATATACGAGTAAATACATGCATTAATGCATTAAACAGGGTATAATGATGGTATAACCCATCATTGTGCCCTTTAACAACTAGATAGTCCTGGTCTTATGATCCTGTTTGATACTTATGATTTACAGGTTAATTATGTTTACGTTTTGTGGATGAGGTAGGATTATTTCATGATCCGTTTCGGATAACAGTCCAAAGAAAAATCCCTGAATGCTCTTCAAGTCCCTCTCCCCCGGGAGAGGGATTTAGGGTGAGGCAAGATCACCCATGAAATCCCGCGACGGAGGTTTACTTTCATTATGACTTTTTTATTTATTCAACTTCAGAAGTTCTATAAATTTATTAAAAAATGAAGTATTTTCATCGATCCCGCCGAATTGTTCTGCACCCGGGCCGTAGGCAAAGACAGGTACCATAATCCCTGTATGCCCCGTCGTTGAAAACCTTCCGGTGACCATCCCTTTCCCGATATCTCCGTTTACAAGTGTTAATCCGCCCGTTTCGTGATCGGCAGTGACAACTACCAGTGTCCTGCGGTTCCTTGCGGCAAACTCGAGTGCTTTTCCGACCGCGCGGTCAAAATCCAGCATTTCCTCTATTGTATAGGCCATATCGTTATCATGGCCTCCTCCGTCGATCTCTGAGCCTTCTACCATGAGGAAGAATCCTTTCTTATGGTCGTCCAGTATGTCGATGGCCACTTCGGTGGTTACCTGAAGCTGGTCGCCGCGCCCGGCGACTCTTTTCTCGTGAAGGAGAGCCGCCAGCTTTCCGCTTCTGACCTTAACGAGTTCGGTTATGGTATC
>DAOQAX010000236.1:0-3013 GCA_035354395.1 Bacteroidales bacterium
ATTCTTTTCCTGGTTATGACTCCATCAGAAAATAGCTTCTCCAGATTATCATCTCTCCTGTCCTTTTCATCAAACTCTGTATTGCCTATCAGTAATGAAGGTATCTCTCCATTTTTTACGGAAGCATTTATTATGGACGCCAGCTTATCCGGACCAAAGTCAAATTCATGGTTCCCAAGCCCGACAATATCATACCCCATAGCTTTCATAAGACGAAGCTGGAAACCATTCTTTTCTTCCAGACCGGCAAAAAGGGTTCCCATAAGAAAATCGCCCGCATTAATTACCAGGGTATTACCCCGATTATTATCCTTTTCGGTTTTCAGTATGGTTGCAATCCTGGCAAATCCCCCTTTCGTTTTGTCGTCGTTAACTGAGAGCGGTGAATAAGCCGATTCGGGAGCATATCCTGTCAGTCGTGAGTGAAGATCGTTTGTATGAAGTAACACGATCTTTTTTTCTGTCTGGCCCACAAGAGGCAACAGCACTATTATAAAAAACAAGAAGAATATCGTCCTTTTCATTTGCGGAAAATTATACTACTTCAGCCACCACAAAAGTACTTCCTCCTATGAAAATTATATCTGATTCTACTGCATTCTTCCTGGCAGCAGTAAGTGCAGTTTTAACATCAGGGTAACATTCCCCTGAAAGCCCAAATTTTTCTGCATTTTCCTTAAGAAGAATTTCGTCCAGGGCCCTGGGTATCGGTGCTTTAGTAAAATAATATGTTGCCTCTTTAGGAAAAAGCGGAAGAACCAGTTTCAGATCCTTGTCCTTCACAAAACCTAAGATAATATGTAACCTGGTCTTTTGAACACGTCGCAGCTGATCTGTCACATACTCCAACCCTTCCTTGTTATGTCCTGTATCACAGATGATCAACGGATTATAACTCAATATCTGCCATCGGCCCATAAGGCCCGTATTCTTAATAACATTTCTTATTCCGTTTTTAATATTATCTTCTGTGATTCTAAAAACGCCATGCAGATTGTCTACAGCATCAAAAACAGCCTTCAGGTTTTTTCCCTGATAGTCACCTCCCAATGCAGTTATGCCTTCGTATTCAGAATTAGTCTTATGATCAACAATCATATATTTTCTTTCTCCCTTCATGATATCGCTTTCTTCAAGAGTACATGAAAATCTCTTGTCCGAAAAAGAAATGAAGGAACCTGTCGCTGTAGCTTTTGAAATAAATATTTCTTCTGTTTCCGGATGCGTTTCACTTATGACAACCGGCACTGATTTCTTAATTATTCCGGCTTTCTCTGAAGCTACCATGGCAAAGGTATTACCAAGAAGATCCATATGATCGTGGCCTATGTTTGTAATGACCGACAAAACCGGGTTTATAATATTAGTTGAGTCTAGTCTGCCACCAAGCCCTACCTCTATTACTGCAACATCGACTCTTCTTTTTTCGAAATATTTAAAGGCCATTGCTACTGTCATCTCAAAAAACGACGGCTCAAGTGATTCTATAATGTTTCTGTTTTTTTCTACAAATTTCACCACCTCGTCTTCAGGGATCATCTCTCCGTTTACTTTTATTCTTTCCCTGAAGTCCTTCAGATGCGGAGAAGTGTAAAGCCCGGTCAAATAACCCGCCTCCTGTAAAACAGAAGCGATCATATGCGAAACCGAACCTTTTCCATTAGTCCCGGCTATATGGATTGTCCGGTAGTTCAAATGCGGGTTGCCCAGGTGATTATCTAAGGCAATGGTATTGTCAAGATTATCCTTATACGCTGCTTTCCCTAATCTGTGATATGCCGGAAGCTGTGCAAACAGATATTTAAGAGTCTCTTCGTAATTCATTGATACAATCTTATCCTAGAAACGTTAGAAGCTTTTTAAAAAAGCTATAGAGGCCATAAAGAATTTATAGGCTGCTCAAAAGGTTTTAATCCTTGTATACCCCTGAATCCCACTGACGCTCCGGTCAGTGCAGGCCCAAAAAGGACTTATTGAATACCAGTCTCTTACAAAGCCCCCTTTAGGGGGTGTGGGGGTAATACAGGGCTTTTGAGACAGCTTTTACAGCCTCTGAAGCCTTATTCCCTGCAAACTTAGTAATTTGATAACATTTAATATATGAAATTAACTATTTTTGCATTAGATATGATGCATAATCATGGAGTTTTTAATATATTGATATTTAACTTATTAACCATGGCTAAGAAACACAACAAGAAACTCTTCATTCTTGACACCAATGTTTTGCTTCATGATTATAAATGCATATATAATTTTGAAGAAAATGACGTCATAATCCCAATAGTTGTTCTTGAAGAACTTGACAAGTTTAAGAGAGGCAACGATCAGATAAACTTTCATGCGCGTGAATTCACGAGGGAGCTTGACAAGTTATCAGGAGATATGCTTCTTACTGTTAATATACCTCTGGGAGAAAATCTTGGAAACATGCATATCGAAACTGGCAAGGATTTCTCTGAAAAAATAAACCAGTCATTTCCCGAGAGGACTCCAGATCACAGAATTCTTGCCATAGCAGAATATGTCTGTAACACAAACAAGGATAAGACTGTTGTGCTTATTACCAAGGATATAAATCTCAGGATGAAGGCCAAATCGCTTGGTATCCTTGCGCAGGACTATGAAAATGACAAGGTGGCTAATATCGACGACCTGTATAAAGGGATAACAATAATCGAAGGGGTTAATCAGGATCTTATAGGTAAACTTTATGATAGTCCGGAAGGTGTGGGTTCTGAAGAGTTCAATCTTGATCCGGATCTTAATGGACACCAGTTTTTCATTATGAGGAACAACGGATCAAGCGCCCTCGCCCATTTCAACCCCGTAAACAAGATGCTTAACAGGGTGTTTAAACAAACCACCTATGGCATTGATCCACGTAATGCAGAACAGACCTTTGCTCTTGAAGCGCTGATGAATCCGGACATTCAGCTTGTGTCACTGACTGGGAAAGCAGGAACCGGAAAAACCCTTCTTGCCCTTGCTGCCGCACTTCAGCAGCAAAAGC
>DAOQAX010000237.1:0-2859 GCA_035354395.1 Bacteroidales bacterium
GTTTCGGCCGCTTTAGCGGGTATGGTTTCAGATGAGGATGGATTAAATGAGTCAATGGCTTCCCCGCTTTTTCCTATCACTGCCACATTGACCAGAACCGGAACCTCGGCTCCGTCATCAAAAAACGTCTCCAGAAGGATCCCATCTGCGGGTGATTCCAAATCGAAAGCAGCTTTGTCGGTCTCGTAAGTGAAAAGTATGTCTCCTGCAGAAACGTTTTCTCCTTTTTTCTTGAACCATTTTGTAATAATACAGGTCTCAACTGACTGACCCTGTTTTGGCATTAATACCGGTATTGCCATATTTCTTAATTTATAAGGTTTAGAGTTGATAATTAAATAGTTGTAAAGTTGTAAAGTTGTAAAAGTTGTAAAAGTTGTAAAAGTTGTAAAGTTGTAAAGTTGTAAAAGTTGTAAAGTTGTAAAGTTGTAAAAGTTGTAAAGTTGTAAAGTTGTAAAAGTTGTAAAGTTGTAAAAGTTGTGAAAGTTGTGAAAGTGTAATTATGAGATTGTCTTTTTAAGCTATATACTATGGTTTTGTTTTAATTTCTGATATTTAACTTGTTACAATAAGTTTATAAAAAAATGTATTAAAAACACGATATTACTAATAATCAACAAATACAAAAATAAATGATTTAACTTGTATTTACAAGTAAAAATTAATATATTTACAGGAGAATTGTATTTTCAATTGTAATGAGTTCAAACTCCATTATCTATGGTCAGATCTACAGACATTCCAAGACACAGGAGACTTTATGAAGTTCTTAGAAAGCACATACTTGATGGCGTTTACAAGGAGGGAGACCTGCTGCCGTCTGAAAATGAGCTATGCCAGATATATGGAATGACGCGTCCCACAGTAAGACAGTCACTCAGCACTCTGGCTAACGATGGATATATCAGAAAGCATCAGGGGAAAGGCAGCATAGTCCATCAGCTTCCAAGAGAAATCGGTATTCTTTCAGTTTCAGGCACAACCTCGGCCCTTGGTGACCGTAACCTTAAGACAAAAATTATTGTAAAGCCTGTTTCGATGCCCTGGCCAGGTAATTTTATGTTTTCATTGTCGGAACTGGAAAAAGAATCGGGTTGCATCCATATGGAAAGGCTAAGACTTCTCGATGATGTCCCTATCTTCTATGATATCAACAATATAGCAAATATTAATCTTCCACGATTCACTGCCCGACAGTTTGAAAATAAATCTCTTATTAAAATCCTTAGAGATAGCTATCATATAGAAATAAAAGGAGGGGAACAAAGGATCAAAGCTATACCGGCTTCTCCCGAAATTGGTCCGTTTCTGAATCTGAAAAAAGGACAGCCGGTTCTTCATCTTGAAAGAAAAATGGAAACAAATATTCCTGGGTTGTTTCTGTATTCAGAGATTTTTTGCAATACGGAAAAGTATTCCATTTTTGGAGAATTCTGATAATTATCTGACTTGTAGTGAATCAGACATTCTCATTTATATGATAATCTTTTTTGAAACCGTGTTTTAATTTTTTTGAGTATCAAAAATTAACTTATTTTTATATCTTAGGAAATCAGAAATTAACTTATCAAATTAAAATAAATAAAATTATTACCATGAAGGATCAAAAAGCAAAATGGTCAAGACGCCGTTTCCTGGGTTCAGCTGCTGCCGGTGTGGCAGGAGCGATGTTACTCCCCGGCATAGTTGGATGTAAATCAACAGCCAAAAAACCTGGTGATATCAGGCTTGGATTTATCGGCATGGGGCAACAATCAATGTTCCTGCTCAATGGATTTATACAGATACCCGGGGTTCAGGTTCTTGCAGGTTGCGATGTCTACGGCATCAAACGGAAACGTTTTGAGAAACGTGTAACTGAATTCTATAAAAAAGCAGGAAAAGAAGCTAAGGTTGAAACTTACGAAAAGTATCAGGATCTTCTTAATCGGAAAGATATCGATGCAGTTGTTATTGCTGTTCCCGACCATTCTCATGCAATGATAGCTATTGCTGCCTGCAAGGCCGGGAAAGATGTATATCTTGAAAAACCAATGACATTTACCATTAAGGAAGGTCAGGAACTGAGAAAGACCGTCAGGGAAACAGGCCGTATCCTGGCTGTAGGAAGTCAGCAGCGTTCTGACCCGAATTTCCAGCATGCTGTGGATCTTGTACAGAAAGGTGCACTTGGAAAAATAACAAATGTAAATGCATATGTGGGAGCTCCTCCGATACCATATAATCTTCCAGAAGAACCGATACCTGCTGATCTTAACTGGGATCTGTGGCTCGGATCTCTTCCTATGCCTATTCATTTTAATAATCAGCTTGATCCTCCTATTTCACTTGAACCTGAACAGAATGAACAGATGTGGGGTGCATGGCGCTGGTACAAAGAGATGGGGGGCGGATTTACTACCGACTGGGGTGCTCATATGTTCGATATTGCTCAATGGGGACTTGGAATGGATAAGAGCGGTCCGGTTGAGATTTCCCCTATCGGCGACGGAACTGAATATATGACATTTAAATATGCTTCCGGCACTGTAATGACTTCTGAACCTTTTAATGAGGAAAAAACAAAAGGTGTGAAATTTATTGGAGAAAATGGTTGGATTGAAGTGGCACGCGGATATTTCAAAGCATCCGATCCGAAGTTCGTTGCTCCTGAAACTGCTAAAACAGAAGGTCCGTATGAAACAAAAATTCCTCACCAGGTTAACTTTATAGAATCTGTAAGATCAAGGAAAGATCCTGCTGTTCCTGTCGAAATCGGACACAGAAGTTGCACAGTATGCAACCTTGGAAACATTGCCTGCGAACTGAAGAGGACAATTAAATGGAATCCTGAAACGGAAACATTTGTTGATGATACCG
>DAOQAX010000238.1:0-2785 GCA_035354395.1 Bacteroidales bacterium
ATACTGCCAATATATGGGGTAATGCTGATTTGAAAATATTATTCATTTTCATTCTATTTCTTTTTTGATGCATTTCAGAGCGTAAAAATAAAGCTTTTACTGTTATTTTGATGGCAACCTGCCTAAATAGAAGCTTACTTCATTTTGTCTGTTAACTTAATCTGTTCAGTGGCTTTTTGCTCCTCCATAAGCCTTTTAAGGATTCTGGATGACCTGAGAAAGTTCTTAAGGTAAAACCTTCTTTTAAGAAGGGGTTTTTTATAGACTGAATTTGTTGCAGAATCATCCCTGTGAACGATTCTGACATCCGGTGAATAAATCACTACAAGATTATCTCGCCTGGCAATAAAATCAAGTATAGCTTCTTCGCCATACATAAAGGGTCCTGAATAAAGCCCGTCATATCGGTCAATATATTTTGCTGAAAATAGTAATGCACTTCCATGAAGCATAACCCCTGTCTGCTCTTTTGTCCGGTCAGGCAAAGAGTGAATGTCTTCAACATGCAGTGAAGAGGCAGGGATAAAGTGTTTCTTGATTCTCTCAGCAATGGAATCAAGTCCCAGATAGTTAAGCAAAAGAATTTTATTATAAAATCTGATATACCTTTCCAATACCGGGAGACTTGACATTTTATTGAAAGCCGGACTCTGGTGTTTCCCATCCGGAGTATAAATGTCAGGACCAAGTATGTCGAAATGGGTCTCGATGAATTTTTCTTTTATTATGTTAATAAAGTCTGGTTGTTCTAAAATTGTATCGTTATTTATGAGAGCAATGAAATCTGACCTGAACTCTCTTTTGGCATATTGAAACCCAATATTATTGCCTGAGGTAAACCCAAGATTTTTACTGCTGATAATTACTTTAACAACAGGATTGCCCTCATAGAGATCCATCAGGGTATTGCCACTTTTATTAGGGGATCCGTTGTCGACGATAATGATACGGTAGTCAGCCTCCTTTATGGTAGAAAGAATTGAACTGACACAATCTACGGTATCATTTAATGTCTGGTAATGTAATATGACAAAACAAAACCCACCCATCCTGTATCAGATATTTATTTTAGCAGTCCGTTATAAAGGTCTGTTAGCCTGACTCCGGAAGTCTCCCAGTTATATTTGCTGTAAATGCATGATTTTGCATTTTTGCTTAACACCTCATAAGTCGATTTGTCTGAGAGGCTGAGAATTTTCTCGCTTAGATCAGAAGCATCTCCTGATGAAAATACCATTCCACAGTTTTCCAGCGTCACTACATTTACCTGGGCAGTACAATCGCTCACAATCACAGGTTTACCTAATGCCATATACTGGAACATTTTATTGGCATATGTTGTGTCGTGGTGAATGTTCCTGAGAAAGGGACAAAGACCGACATCTGAAGATGAGATTATTTTCATTGCTTCGGGAACAGGTAGCTTACCGGTAAGAGTAACATTATTGAGTTCCAGGTTCTTTACCGTTTTTTCAAGAAGCGACTGTTCCCTGCTATTACCGATAATTATGAATTTGATATTTTTCTCTCTGAGTAATTTTGCGGATTCCAGAATGGTCATAGTACCACGCCTAAGCCCGGTCTCACCAAAATACACGACAGTGAAAGATCTTTCATTACCAGATGCCGTTTCGTTTGTCAAATCATAGGTTTTGAACCGTTCAGTTGAAATATAATTTGGGAGTACAGTGATCTTACCGGCATTAATACCGTAATAGTTTGCATAATACTCTTTTGCCTCTTCGGTAACAAGTATTAGCCTGTCTACATTGGGTGTCTGTTTTATCTGATAATTGTGCCATCCTTTTATTGATATCAGGTATTTGCCGGGAAAAGTCTGGACATGATGATACATTTTCATTATTTCCGGTCTGTTTTCATGATAGTCGGCAACGACAGGTATCTTGTGTTTTCGGGAAAGACGAATACCTGTTTTCACCAGGGGAAGATCATGTATATGGATTGCATCGGGTTTAACTTTATTAATTATCCTGTTAAGGTTCCTGTACCAGAATGAAAAATAAAATGGAACAATCAGGGCTATTGCTCCTGATTTATAAATGAATTTTGAAACCGGGATGCGGTAGATAGTAAGGTTTTCTTTTTCTTCAATTGTTATATTGCCTTTTCTTTCTTTAGCTGTACATACAAGAGTTACACGAAATCCCTCTTTTATTAAAACGAGGATCTCATTTTCAACCCTTTCATCCGGTGGAAATGGGGTCTCAAGGACCATCAGAATATTCTTTTGCATCTATCTGTCAGAGAATTAAGCGTTGTCATTTTCGGGGATAGAGGGAGTCTCTTCTCCTTTTTTATATGATGTAAGCAATAATTTTATGTTATTAACCATAGAGGTCAGCATTAACAGTTCGCTTCGGTCAAATACCCGGAATATGAAAAGGAATACCGGGAAGAGAATCAAAGCAGTTGTTTTAACGGCGATCCTTATAATTAAATCATCCTGGTTAAAGATACTGCCACCAATAAATAATACAATTCCGATAGCAATAACAATAAAAGTCTTTCCCAGCCGGTAGGGTATTTTATAGTATTTCTGTGCAAGGGTAAAAATCAGAATGAAAAAGATCATCTGTGATGTCATTGATGAAATTGCAGAGCCATATGTTTTAAGCAATGGCACCAGGGCAATATTAAGGGCAAGGTTAAATGCGGCAATACATGCTATCAAAAGGCCTATAATCCTGGTTCGCTTGGTTATTTGTAATCCTATCATTGAAACATCCTTCATCATGCTGAATATGATTGAAAGAGAAAAGAGCGG
>DAOQAX010000239.1:0-2732 GCA_035354395.1 Bacteroidales bacterium
ACCAGTCCATTACAAAGCTCCCTTTAGGGGGTTGGGGGTAATATAGGGCTTATGAGACAGCCTCAAATATATTCTGATAGCCATATTATACCAGTATCTTTGTTGTCAGATTAGTAATACTGGTTTGTGCAGCGTCAAAAGGTTTGCCGTCTTTTGTCCTGTCCTGTTCAACAACCATATATTTCATACCTGCTATATCTTTTGCTGCAAGGATTGCCTTAAAATCAATCACACCCGCTCCAACCGGAGCAAAATCGGTAACTCCTGCAGTTGTATAGAAAGGTGCTTCTTTGGTATACATATCCTTCATGTGGAAAACCTGGAAGCGGCCCGGGTATTTTTTGAATATCTCAACAGGGTTCTGTCCTGCTTTAGACATCCAGAAAAGATCAGGTTCCATGGTAACAAGCTCTTTGTCGAGTTCAACCATAAACACATCGAAATAGGGGATTTTCCCTTCCACTGTATCGAATTCAAAATTATGGTTATGATAACCAAACTGTATACCGTTTTCTTTCATTATGGCTCCGACCTGGTTCCAGTCGGCGCACATTTTCTGATAACTTGCGATAGTTGTCCGGGCTTCTTCCACCACCCAGGGTTGCATACAGTACTTGACACCAAGTTTTGCATGATCTTCGGCCATTTTCTTTGCATTGTCAAGGGTAATGCCAAGTGCTTCAACCTGTGTATGGCTGCTGAGGATTTCCATTCCAAGGTCATTTACCATCTTTTTAAACTCAACAGGTTCGTAGCCATAGAACTTCCCATCAGCATATCCTGCCAGTTCAAGATATTTATATCCCATGTCCGAAACTTTTTTCAGTGAGCCGGGGACATCTGTTCCCATAGCATCACGTATGGTATATAACTGAAGACCTATTCCGAATGTTTTCGGGTCAACAGCGGCAGCTGCAGGAACTTTTGAGCTACCTGTTTTGCATGAATATTGTGAGAGTACAACGGCTCCCAGAACTCCTGTAGCAGACATTTTCAGGAAATCCCTTCTTGAATGATTCTTTTTCATAGTAAGTAAATATTAATAGGTATCATTATACAGTATATTCAAAATGATGAATTTCATCCTGAAACAATTGTCTGCCAGAACTGTTGATTTTTAAATAATTAATAACAGGATTGGCATATATTCCAAGAAAAATTGATTCCAGTTCCTTCCTGTCACCATCAATTACAGAGAGCCCCATGTTCATATAATTAATAAATGTAGTTCTGTCAACCGGAGAATATAAATCTTCGAAAGTGTTACCGTTTAATATATCGTATGCTATGTAATGAGTGCTCCACAATTTATAGTTCTCGTACACTCTTTTATCAATCAGTCTGGCAAGGGCCTCTATCTGTTCATTTTTGTGAACTGCACCAATTCCAAGAAGTTCATCGTCAGAGACAGGAGCTGCAACGGTCATCTGTATGTGCCCTTTATGCTGCCTTATACCGGTTAACATGCTGTTTAAGTCTTCGCCGGGCGCCTTTACATAAGGTTTATTCCTGCTGAGATATAATTCCCTGGTTTTCAAAAAATCGCAGGGATCATACTCATAGGATATTATTAAAGGTGTGATATTCAGTCCCGAATATTTCTTCACAAAATCATTTTCACCGCTCATACCCAACATCTTGAGTACTGCCTGCTGAGTATGGTCATCCCCATCCTTGGTGCGTCCGTTTCGCTGAGCAATCCATATCGACTGCATTTTTTCGTTTATGCAGTACCGTATGTATCTGGATGTATGAAGTGAATTAACGAATATCTGTTTTGGCGATCCACCCCTGATGAGTTTGAACATCTTATTTGACTTGCCTATATCCACAACAAACTGGGAACTCATAAGGTTATCTCCAAAAGTAATTTCGGAAGTCTCATGTCCGCAGGAATACAAAATAATCTGCAAAATGGCGGCATCGAGAAGAACATCACGATGGTTCGACAGAAACAGGTATCTTTTTGACGAAGACAGTCTTTCCATACCGCTGAAATAAAACCCTGAAGAGGTGAGTTTCAAGATATTCTGTATGGCATTATTCATGACATTTACCTGGAAGCTTTTTATGCTGTCGAAAGATCTGAATCTGTTTTTAACAGCTTCAAAAGGGGTATCAGGATAGAGAAACCCTGCAACTTTTTCAAAGAGAGGGTTTTCAACGATGCGCAGCATTGCATCATTTATCTCATAGTCATAATAAGAACGAATGTCATCAAACTCACCTACCATACAATTTTATTTTTTTCGTTTATCCAGGAACTTAACCGGCTTCCGGTTTTTATCAGGAGCTTGAATCTTTTGTATATTTTCAACCAAAGTTAGTTTTATTTCAGGAGCAACCCTCAGTTTTGCACGGAATTTATCTTTCAGTTCCTTCACAAGAGCATCTGATCCGTTTACACATCCTACATGAACAACAACTTCATCAGTTCCGTAATCATTGGTATTTACCTCCACCACGTAATTCTCAACACTGTCAAAATGGTCAAGCACATCGAATATTGAAGATGGGAAGATGGTAGTACCTTTAAATTTTATCATCTGGTTTTTGCGACCTATGATCGGACTTATTCTTTTAGTCTGCCGGCCGCATTTGCATGGTTCATTATGAAATGTACACAAATCTCCTGTTCTGAAACGAAGAAGAGGCATGGCTTCAACTCCCAATGTGGATACTGTCAGTTCACCGGGTTCTCCATCACGAACCGGATTTCCATCATCATCAAG
>DAOQAX010000240.1:0-2632 GCA_035354395.1 Bacteroidales bacterium
CCAATCCCCGTTTCTCCACCTGTATATTGACTGTTTTACATCACCAACAACAAGATTATCGAATCCTTCAGACATACTGTTTTCAATCAGCGGACGAAAGTCGTTCCATTGTATTGATGATGTATCCTGAAACTCATCGATCATAAAATTTTCAAACCTATTCCCTGTCTTTTCATATATAAAAGGAGTCTGATCATCTTTTATCAACAGGTTAAGAAACTCACCGGCATCAGAGAGGAGAAAAGTGTTTTCAGAATTTGTTATTAGATGTATGTTGTGCAAAACATCCGACAGGATGCCGAGAGCATAAATATTTTTTTGAATTGCCCTGGCAGTTTTATATTCAGATATTTTCTGATCATAGAAAGCAAATGCAGCTCTCAGTATATCTTCCAGTCCGCCGCTGATTGCTTCCCTGAGCTGAGGACTAATAGTGCCGGTTGACCAACGCGAAGGGTTGCTTTCTATTTCACGAACATACTTGTTCGGCTCCTTTACAATACCGAAAGAGAGAGTTTTAATGAATCCAGGGACACCCTGGCCTTTCCGGTAAAACATATCTTCGGTAAGTCCGAATTTTTCATATATCTCACCGGATTTCTTTCCAAAGTCAAGCAACTTATTTTCGAAAGAAGATGATATTGTTTTTAATTTATTGATATAGTCTGACAGGAATTTTTTGTTTTCAAGATTTGATCTGTCACCGGCTGACAGAATCTTAAATTTTTCTTTAAACAGTTCTTCTGACAAGCTGACGATCCCATCTTTCAGATTCCAGCTTTTTTCTTCATCAATATTATGATTGACATAAGTGAGCAACCAATCCTTAAGCTGAGTATCGTTTGCTGCTGAAGCAATCATTTCATCAACGGAAGCTGAGAGTGTTGCACTATGATCAAGTTCTATATTAAACCCTGAATGAAGCCCGACCTCTCTTGTAAAAGCACGAAGTATTTTTTGAAAAAAACTATCAATTGTTGTCACAGAAAACCTGGAAAAATCGTGAAGAATTGAATTCAGTATCTCTTTTGCTTCATCCCTTATCCATCCTTCCGTTTTTTGGGTAGTAGCAATCAGTTCGTTCAGATATTCTGAATCTTCTCCTATAGCCAGTTTGTAAAGGTTGTCCAGTATTCTGGACTTCATTTCCGCAGTAGCTTTATTGGTAAATGTCACTGCAAGGATTCTCCTGTAACTATATCTCGATTTGAAAAGGTACTCAAGATAAATACCTGTCAGCCTGTATGTTTTTCCTGATCCGGCTGAAGCATTGTAAATTGTCAGTGTTCCTTTTCCCATGATTGGATAAAGTTATAAAAAATTCTATTCATCACTTGACCGCATTTTCTATACCTTTGCACCGTGAAGAAAAAAGTAGTAATCGGATTATCGGGCGGAGTCGACTCAAGTGTTGCGGCATGGGCTCTTAAGGAGCAGGGATATGATGTAGCCGGTCTTTTCATGCGTAACTGGAACGACACAACTGGTCTGTTGCAAAGTGACTGCCATTGGGAGGATGACCTTATGTTTGCTGAAATGGTCGCAAAAAAACTGGACATACCATTTACCATGGTTGATCTCAGTGTGCCATACAGGAAGAGGGTTATCGATTATATGTTCGCAGAATATGCAAAGGGACGTACTCCAAACCCTGATGTCTTATGCAACAGGGAGATAAAATTTGATTCGTTTGCCGAAGAAGCCCGTAAACTTGGAGGCGATTATGTTGCTACAGGTCACTATTGCAGGAAGGATGAAATAAACCAGGGAGATAAAACCATTTACAGACTGTTGTCGGGTAAGGACAATAATAAAGATCAGAGTTATTTTCTTTGTCAGGTCAGTCAGGAGCAACTGACCACTGCACTCTTTCCAATCGGAGATCTCATAAAACCGGAAGTCAGGAGAATAGCAGACAGGCTAGGGCTGGCAACCGCAACACGGAAAGACTCACAAGGAATCTGTTTTGTCGGGAAGGTAGATCTGCCTACTTTCCTTCAGCAAAAACTAAAAGCTAAGGAAGGTGATATTATTGAGATAGCTGACACTTCTGTTTTTCCTGAAACAGAGAAAGGGATACCTGACGGGAATGCCCAGGAAGAAATATTATTTTCAATGACGCAGCCATTCAGTTATCACCCATCCCAGGGCAGAAACATAGGAACACACAGAGGTGCCCATTTCTTTACAATAGGACAACGCAAAGGGATGAATGTTGGCGGGCATAAAGAACCTCTTTTTGTTATCAGTACAGATGTTGAAGAGAATGTTGTTTATGTCGGGGAAGGCCACTCCCACCCGGGGTTAAACCGGAAAGGACTGTTTGTAAGAAAAGATGAGATTCACTGGATCAGAACCGACCTGAAAATGTCAGAGGGTGAAAGCCGGGATTACATGGTAAGGATAAGATACCGCCAACCTTTGCAGAAAGCCCGTCTGTACTACAGGGAAAGAGGGATTTACATCATCTTTGACGATCTTCAGAGAGGCATAGCCCCCGGGCAATTTGCAGCCTGGTACGATGAGGATGAAGTTATAGGTTCGGGAGTTATTGACAAATAAGCAATATCATTTAATCAATCTGAAAAGCAGGTTTACTCCCGGATCAGGAATTATTACAGCTTCAGTCCCT
>DAOQAX010000241.1:0-2578 GCA_035354395.1 Bacteroidales bacterium
CTAAGGTTCAGACGATATTGCTGACCCCGGGCTATGAAAAGGACAAACAGATAAAATAAGCCGTAAATACATGGATAGACAGGAATCCTGATGAGATAAAAGGTATTCTTCATAAACCTTATAAAAACTCCCTTTCCCGGGAACTGGGCATAAAGCATTGGTTTTTCCCCCGCTTTGAAGAAGTGGGTGAACATTGGCATCCTGTCATATTGTGAGTGTTGCCATAAAACCGGGTTCATGAAATTATTCCGTACAATCAGGGTTGAGCTCCTGTTTGCTCCCTGAAAAAGATATTCCGGAATTCCGTCAAGGTCTGCATCGACCTTTCCGAAGAGCTCCCCTGTTGTTATTTCCGGTAATTTTAAAGTCCGGAGGATTTTTAGCGAATTGTCAATTACATCAATGTTTGCCTTCGAGTTTCTGATAAAGTAAAAACAGTCCTGATGATTATCTTCACCTGGAAAAATCCTTGATATTTCAGGTTCATAGTCTGTAAGAGGCATTTTTAATTTCTCAACTCCCTTCAGGTCAAATAACAACAGACCCGGATCGGCTTTGCCGGACCCAAAATAATCATTGAATGCAACAACGTTTTTTTCACCGTCGACAACAATTGGAACAGCCTGTACCTTTGAAGGAGATTTTTCAAATTCTACCGGAGGGAACAGGAATGAAAGATTTTCATTAATTATCATTAACCAGCTGCAACTATCTGTAAACGGAACTTTCTTTTCAACGTTCCCTGTTGCAAGCGTGGTCAGCAGAAATTCCGGGATTGAATCATTGTTCAGATCATCTATTAAGCATTCTGTTATGGCAACCCAGCTTTCTGGTGATTTCAGAAGTGAATCCTTGTCGATTTTGTAACGGTATAACCTTCGTGGTTGAAGGCTATAACCTGTATTAATGCTGAAAATAAGATCTTTGACATTGTTCTGACTATTTATTGCCAGTCCCCTGATCTGTATATTGGGGGAATCAACGCTGTTTGCAACCGTTCTGCGGAGATCGATGAATCTGTCTGATAATATAATAGCTTCTGATCGTATCGGCTCAATAATGTTAAGAAAGACGGAATCTTCAGACACTGTAAATACAAATACTTCTTTAACCCCATCTGAATTATAATCCCCGATTAAAACAGAATTGTTGAATATGGGTTGAAACCGCAGATCATACTGCTTCAATACTTTATCATCTCTGCTTACGATTATTTTTGTCTTCTTACTGTCACCTATGTCGAATGAGATCTTTTCACTATTACCATCATTATCCAGGTCGCTGAAATACAAATAAATGTTCGACGGAGTATAAATCTCCTCCATTTCTCTGATTTTGTACTTTGGGAAGTTTAAAGGGAAAACCAGCAGGAAGACTGCCAGCATTGCCAGGCTAATAAAAGCAGGATGGGTGATGAACTGTTTCAACCTTCCCGTATTCATCCTATGGAGTTCTTAAAAGATCGAAAAATGACCTGGCGCCTGTTTTCTTCAGGATATTGCGGCGGTGAGTGTTCACAGTGTTCTTGCTTATAAATAGAAGTGAAGCGATCTCCTTGCTCGATTTTCCTTCCATAACATGATTCAGGACTTTTAACTCTCTGTCGCTCAACATATCATATTTTCCCATGATAGTCTGTGCTACTGGCATGAAGTGTTTAAGCAACCTGTTAATCGTAGCCTCAAGTTCATCAATGTCGACAGGTTTGATCAGATAGTCAAAGACCTCATGCTTAATGGCTTTTATAGAATATTGGGGATGTCCTGTCACAATAATTATATAAGGTCTTTTTACACATCGATCCAGGCTCCCGATAATATCAAAGGCCGAAGCTCCTTTTTCCATCTCAATATCAAGAAAAACAAGATCGGGTTTTTCTTCAAGGATGTATTTCAATCCTGATCCGGAGTCAGTGAAAATATTTGTTACCTGTATCTTGGAATAGGGGATAAGCAGTTTCTTCAGGCGTTCGCATGCATATCTCTCATCATCAATAATGACTGCACGGATCGTTTGCATAATCTGTAACTATTCTGGATCCGCCAGGGATTCCGGGTTTTCCATAAAGTTATTAAAATGGTGGCACATTGCAAAAGAAAAGATGAAAGCTCGTTGAGAATCATATGATCCCTTCGTTGTCCGTATTCACTCCCCGCACCCTGTACCTCATACCTCGTACCCCATACCCCATACCCCGCACCATAAATTATTTAATACATAACAGTAAAAAATGATAAAAAACAGTATTATATATCAAAATAAATTCGTAATTTTATAATTTAACCTGATTATTTCGCCATGGAAAAAGTAAACGGGTTCATTGAGGTCTTTAAGATCTTCCAGAATACAGAAATGTACTTTGAGGACCGTAACAGGGATCAGTCAGGAAGGTTAATCCTGAATCAGCTGCTTATCATAACCGTGTTCACCTTTCTTTACGGGATCGTGATGGGAAGTTATCACAGCTTTCTTCAATCAATAGCGGCGGGATTAAAAACGACCTTCCTCTTCTTCAGTGCGATTCTTATCTGCTTTCCTTCATTCTATGTAATTCAGCAGGTACTTGGATCGAGGATGT
>DAOQAX010000242.1:0-2551 GCA_035354395.1 Bacteroidales bacterium
AAAAAGGAAAATGCAATAAGTGCGGAAAATCAATTGAGGGTGTATGGGAATGATATTAATATCCTTAAATCAGACAACACTACTGATATGGAGGAATGGAAGAATGGAAGAATGGAAGGATGGAAGAATGGAAGAAATGAAGAAATGAAGAAATTAAAAAATGAAGAAATCTGAAGCAAAGGCACGTATTGAAAAACTCCGTGGAGAGATTGAAGAACATAACAGAAGATATTATGTTATGAATGAGCCTTCTGTTTCGGATTTTGAATATGACATCCTGTTGAACGAACTGGATACTCTTGAAAAGAAATTTCCTGAATTCATTGTTGACAGTTCTCCCACCCGTAAAGTCGGAAGCGATATCACCAGAGAATTTGCCCAGTATGATCACAGGTATCCGATGCTATCGCTTGGAAATACCTACAGCGAAGGAGAAGTCAGGGACTTTGATGCCAGGATAAGAAAATCCGTTTCCGGACAGGTTGAATATGTCTGTGAATTGAAATTTGACGGCGCTTCAATAAGTATACTATATAGAGACGGAGAACTTACCAGGGCACTTACCAGGGGCGATGGTATAAGAGGCGATGATGTTACTTTAAACGTAGGAACAATAAAAAGCATCCCTAAAAAAGTGACTTCAAAAAGCCTGCCGTCTGAGTTTGTGATAAGGGGTGAAATAGTAATGCCAAGAGCTGTCTTTAATAAACTGAATGAGGAGCGCATAGAAGAAGGGATAACCCCTTTTGCCAATCCCCGAAATGCAGCAGCAGGAACACTGAAATTGCTCGATCCAAAGATTGTGGCATCAAGGTCGCTCGAATGCAACGTCTATTATCTTCTCTCCGAAGATATTCCTCACTCCAATCATTACGACAACCTCAAAGAGGCTTCAGCATGGGGCTTCAATGTGCCTGATAGCATAAGGTTATGCAGGAACATTGATGAGGTATTCAGGTTTATATCACACTGGGATACGGAACGTAAGAATCTTCCGTATGACACTGATGGCATTGTTATCAAGGTGAATTCCCTTGCACTTCAGAAGGAACTTGGATATACAGCTAAATCGCCTCGCTGGGCCATTGCATATAAATTCAAAGCTGAGCAGGTGACAACCAGGTTACTATCGGTATCATTTCAGGTTGGAAGAACAGGGAATGTCACTCCTGTTGCGAATCTTGAACCGGTACTTCTTTCTGGATCGACAGTGAAGAGGGCCACTCTTCATAATGCTGATCAGATATCCCTGCTTGATCTTCACCTTAACGATATGGTATTTGTTGAGAAGGGAGGCGAAATAATTCCCAAGATAGTAGGTGTAGACCATTCATTCAGAAATGAAAACAGCAATATAATTGAATTTATCACACATTGTCCGGAATGCGGAACACCTCTTGTCAAAAACGAAGGAGAAGCCAATCACTACTGTCCAAACTATCTTCATTGTCCTCCACAGTTAAAAGGCAGAATTGAGCATTTCATCAGCAGGAAAGCGATGAATATTGAAGGATTGGGAGAAGAAACAGTTGATCTTCTTTTTGACAAGAAACTTATCAGGAACTTTTCCGATCTCTACGATCTTAAGCTGGAACAACTGGTACCCCTGGAGCGTCTTGGTGAAAGGTCTGCTTCAAATATTCTTAAAAGTATACATGATTCTGTAAACACTCCCTACCAGAGAGTACTTTACGCCCTGGGAATAAGACATGTAGGTGAAACCGTCGCAAAGATTATTTCAGCCGAATTCCGATCGATTGATGATCTGATAAATGCAACTCCCGAGTGGCTGACAAGTGTCAGCGAGATAGGTCCTAAAATAGCTGCAAGCATTCTTTCTTATTTTGCTGACAAAGAGAATCTTGAGATTATTGATCGTCTCAGACTTGCAGGAATAAAGTTCAGTGAAGAGAGAAATATGTCTCCTGCAGGTAATTCTCTTAAAGGAAAAACAATAGTAATATCAGGCGTTTTTCTGAGACACAGCAGGGAGGAATACAAAGAGATTATTGAGAAGAACGGAGGAAAAAATTCATCGTCAATCTCCGGGAACACATCGTTTGTCCTTGCAGGAGAAAATATGGGACCCTCAAAAAAAGAAAATGCAATTAACCTGGGGATAAAAATTATCAATGAGACAGAATTCCTTAAAATGGTTGGAGAATATTAACAAAATCTAACAATATAGTTTCAGTAAAAAACATTAGGTTTGTATTATGGATTTATTAAAAAACACACGGCAAAAAATTGGTAAGATTATTCTTCGGAATAAGACTGCCAGGACTAACAGGAAAGTGTTTTATTCAGATTTCAACCATGTAAAAAACATCGGTATAGTCTGGGATGCATCTAAGTATGAGGATTTTACAGAGCTTTCAAAGTTCTATCAGAAAATGCATGATAAAAACATAAATGTGAACATCATCTGCTATTTTCCCGGGAAAGTTCTGCCTGACCGGTACACAGCTGTAAGGTATCTGACCTGTCTGAGAAAAAATGAGTTGAGTCTGTTCTATAATCCGTTATCTGCAGAGGCAGCTGATTTTATCAG
>DAOQAX010000243.1:0-2535 GCA_035354395.1 Bacteroidales bacterium
TTATGATGACCAAAAGTAAAAACAATCAGGGTAAAAAACTAAAAATTCTGACATTAGTGCCGTTATCAGCAGTATTGTTGCTGGCTGTGGCTCTCTTAAACGGCCTCTTCCCGCAGCAGGCTAAAGCTTCAAAGCCTGAAGCTTCTGTGATGATGCCGTTGAACAATGCTTTTCCAAAAGCCATTGCTGTTCCTGAGGATACAGTAAAGAAAAAGGTAATAATTATTAAGTCCACCTGCGAAAAGAAAGGGGAGAAAAAGTGTGAAAAGAAGTGTGAAGAGAAACAAGTTGAATTCAGTGGGAAAACCATACAAACAAGTTTTGAGGGAGACTCAGTCATAAAAATAATTGAGGTTAATGATAACAATTGTGTAAAAGGGCTGGACCCTGACGAAATTGAGACAGTCACTATAAAGGGTAACGATACAATTGTTGTCAGGTACAAGGAGGTCCGTAAAGGAGAGACAAAGAAGTTATTCATTAAAACAAAAGAAAAGAATATACCCGATAATATGCTTATTCTGCTCGATGGGGAAAAAATCTCAAAGGAAGAGATGGATAAAATTGATCCGAAGACTATTGCGACTATAAATATATCAAAGGGGTCAGAGCTGGTCAGGAAACAGGGCTACAGCGGTAATTATGACGGCATTATTGAAATAGTGACAAAAAAATAATGATCTTAAAAGCATGAAAAAGCCCCGTAAGAAGTTCTTTTACGGGGCTTTTGGTTTTATAATAATACTCTCATGGCTTACGATGCTGACGGATCTTCAACAATACCCATAAATACAATTGTGCCGGTATATATTTCCCTGATAAAATAGACGAAAGGCCTGTTTATATGAATCTCCGGAGGTGGCCCTGCAGAGGTTACCCCGACAGATACAACAGTTGCAGCTGCAGCTTCAGTCCCCTCTTCATCTGTTGATATATATGTATTATGCAATATATCATATACTTTAAGACCGGTGTTTGATATATTACTTAAATCGGCAAAATCAGTAAAAGCAAGCTTCATCCCCAGGTTTTTCATATCCTCTACCAAAGATATCTTATATTCATATTTGAACTTCGGAAGATAAAGCTGGCACTCCTCACCGGCATTTTCAAGTGATTTTTCCAAATCCTGCCATGTTGCTGCATCCAGAGAGGAGACAACATCTGCAGGGGTAACGCCTTCATCAGGAAGAGCAATTACCATGGTATAATTGCCCTGGCCATAGGGAAGGTCTACAATAGTGGCATTATTCTTATGGTATGAAGAGATAACGGTTTTATTTGTCATCGTAGAAACATTCTTCGATAAACCTGAGCTAAGGTAAAACGGCCTCTCGCTTGTATTGTCAGGGTTGAACTTTTCTTTCCATTTGCCATTGAAATAGACTGCATTTATCAGTAACAAGCGTGTCCCCGGATCCAGCGGACTGATCATTTTTTTGATCTTGTCATTTGTCTTATCTGCAATCCACGAATTGATAATGTCAGCGCTACCCTTATCGTTAATATCAAATGATTTTGTTTCGGCTTCATAATAGGTCTCCAGTGCCTGAAGAAATCCCTCTTTTACAATAAAATCCTGTTCGACCCACACAGAATTTGCAATATTCATTACAACTCTGTCATCAACCGGGACCATTTCTGACATAAGTTTCAGGTAGGCATCGTTTATCTCTTCAAGAGTCTTCCCGTTCATAGAAAGAGCCTTAACCATCTCATTATATGTCTCTCCCGCAGCGCCGTTAAGTGTCATTGACAGTGCGCTTGAAACGCTGAACGGAGAGATCATAATATTCTCTGAACTCTTTTTATTGGTAATTATCTCTTTGAACAGGTTAAATGCAAAATTATTGGACTGATCAATAACCTCTTTTTGCTTTTCAGTAAGAAGTATTGGTACCGGATCTCCCGGGATATCTTTTGCTTTTTCGCACGAAACCAGTATAGATGTGAAAATCACTGACGATAATATTCCTAAAACAACAGCAGTTTTTTTCATGGCAAATTATTTTAGAGAGGTTTAATGACAATGCACAAAAACTATACCAGAAACTTAGGCAACTTACATTTCTGCCCGCAACAAGTTATATTTCAGATATCTTTCACCATCCACAGGGTGCATGCAAAGTGGCCTGAATAGCCCAATGGTTCTTCAATCTGTCTGAATCCCGCCTTCTCGTACATGTAAAGAGCCCTTCCCAGCTGTGGGAAACTCTCAAGATATACCTGGGTATATCCCATTTGTTTTGCCGACCCGATGCATTTTTCAAGCAAAGACCTGCCAATTCCCTTACCTCTTGATTCCGGCAGGAGATAGAATTTGACAAGCTCAACACATCCTTCAGGTAACCTTTCTGTTGGATATAAGCCGCAACCACCGGCCACCCTGCCATCCTCTTCTGCCACCCAATAGCAGGAACCCGGTTGCTGAAACAGCTCGTACAGGCGATCAGTCTTTGGATCTGAATATACAGTCCCGGTCTTGGGTATTCCAAACTCATGGAATACACTCCTGATAAGCTCAGCCAGCAATTG
>DAOQAX010000244.1:0-2491 GCA_035354395.1 Bacteroidales bacterium
TTGAAAAACGTGCTGACGCACAAATACAGAAAGCCTCCAATATCCCTGATAACGAGCTGATCGATCCTGCCGAAGCAGCCTTCAAACCTGTGAAGCCGAAAAAATTGCTGGCATATGTTCTGGCGGTTATCTTTGGCATTGGCATCCCATTGCTCAGTATCATTTTTGCTGACTTATATAACAACAAAATATCTGAAAATGAAGACTTAAATAGTATAACCGACCTTTCAGTTTACAGTAATATTCCCCACAGCAACCTGAAAAAGGAGAATGCTCTGATTGAAGATCAATATTCTCTTGTGGCTGAAGGCTTCCGTAGCTTAAGGAACAGAATACAACTTCTTACAAAAGAAATCCGTTGCCCTGTGATTTTAATAACTTCCTCAATGCCATCAGAAGGAAAATCATTTGTTGCCTTTAATCTGGCCACCGCCTGGAGTCTGACTGGTAAAAAGACAGTCCTTGTTGATTTTGATCTAAGAAATACAGACAAAGAGGTCTTAAAGGAATACAATACCAACCATGGAATCTCGACATGGCTTAACGGGAAGGATCAACTGAATGATATAATCCACCAGACTTCTCTTGAAAACCTTGCAATAA
This sequence comes from Bacteroidales bacterium, assembly GCA_035354395.1. GTDB lineage: Bacteria > Bacteroidota > Bacteroidia > Bacteroidales > VadinHA17 > LD21. The sequence continues at coordinate 604 of DAOQAX010000244.1, forward strand.
TCTCATCAGGACCTCTTACTTCAACAATGTCAGAATTTGTTGTTTCTGAAAAGACCAGAGAAATTTTCATGCTTTTAAAGGAGAGATTTGATTGTATCATTGTCGATTCATCTCCTCTCTGCCTGCTTTCAGACGCTGTTCATCTTGCAATGTATGCCGATCTTTCAATCCTGATTATCCGGCAAAATGTAACAAGGAAGGATTTCCTTGAAAACAGCCTAAGGGAATTCAAAATAAGTAATATTAATAATATTGGTCTGGTTCTGAATGATATTAAACTTAAGGACAACAGGGTCAGATATGGAGCCAGATATGGCTTTTCTGAAAGCTGATTGTAATTTAATATTTATGTCAGGAATAGGTTCAACAGAAAATGTTATCGACGTTATTCAGTTGGAACACATAATCAACTGACCTGTGTGAAAGGGATAGTATACCCTGGATGATAAATGTCCTTCATGATGTCACTAAAGCAAAAGACTGTTTCCGGTCTAATTTGGAGTTTTATTGATAACTTTGCCAATTTAGGAATCCAGTTTGTTGTTGGTGTAATCCTGGCCAGACTCCTGTCACCAAAGGAGTTTGGTTTGATCGGAATGCTTACAATATTCATTGCAATTTCCCAGTCGTTTATTGACAGTGGATTTAAGCAAGCTCTGATTAGAAAAAAAGAGCCCTCCCGGGCGGATTATTCTACCGTCTTTTATTATAATTTGCTTTTAGGAGCTCTAACATATCTGGTACTGTTCCTTTGTGCCGGTATGATTGGTCGCTTTTTTAACGAACCTCAATTAAAACCGCTATTAAGGGTGTTGGGGCTGTCGTTGGTAATCAATGCAATTTGCATTATTCAGCAGACTATCCTTGCAAGCAGAATTGACTTCAAACTACAGGCAAAAATATCAATCATATCTTCAGTTATTTCAGGATCAGTAGCAATAATAATGGCTTTTGCAGGATATGGAGTATGGAGCCTGGTAATAAAAACCATCACAACATATTTTGTAACATCCATTCTTTTATGGTTATTGAATAACTGGAGGCCTGCTCTCATCTTCAGCATAAAGTCTATCAGAGAACTTTTTTCATTCGGCTCAAAACTGCTGATTAGCGGATTGATAGATACAATTTACCGTAATGTATATTACATAGTGATCGGCAAATACTTTTCTGCTCAGGAGCTGGGCTATTATACAACCGCTGAACAGTTTAACAACCTTCCGTCATCAAATCTCACTTCAGTTGTCCAACGTGTAAGTTACCCAGTATTATCTAGTATAAAGGAAGATATGCCAAAACTTAAGCAAGCATATAAAAGGTTGATAAGATCAACAATGTTTATTTGTTTTGTACTCATGCTTGGTCTTGTTGCGGTGAGCCGGAATATGATTCTTACTTTCATCGGTCCAAAATGGGAGACCAGTATTGTCTATCTGCAAATGTTGTGCTTCGTTGGAATGTTCCATCCCCTTCATGCGCTGAATCTTAATATGTTACAGGTCGAAGGACGAAGTGACCTTTTTTTAAAAATTGAAATAATTAAAAAGACATTGGCAGTGCCTGTGATTATTACAGGTGTGATTCTTGGAATGAAAGCCTTAATCCTCAGCATGATTGTAATAAATCTTGTCGCATATTTCCTCAATAGTCACTGGTCCGGAAGATTCATGGGATATTCATCTTTAGAACAACTGGCTGACATTTTGCCATCGTTTTTCCTTGCTGGAACTGTCAGCCTTCTTGTCTACGCTGAAAGTCTGATCCTGAACTTTTCACCTGCAATTATACTGCCCGTACAGCTTATTAGCGGGGCAGCATTAACTATTGGAATATGTGAAGTCATTAAATATGAAGATGCTCTTCATGAAATTGATAATGAATCAGCAAA
>DAOQAX010000245.1:0-2388 GCA_035354395.1 Bacteroidales bacterium
CGGCGCTCTTGAAAACATTCTTTAAATGGAATAAGTCATGAAAGTAAAAATAATAGCTCTGGCAGTCGTCTTTTTTTTGGTTAACACCTGCATTTTCTCCCAGGACCCCGGACAAAGAATGAAGGAGGCTGATGAACTTTATCAGAAGGGAGATTACTTTAATGCAGCCGAACTTTACAAATCGTTATATAAAGAAGGTTATCGTTCCGACAATCTTCTGTTTAACACGGGTAATGCCTGCTTTAAAGCAGCGGATTACGGGAATGCAATTCTTTTCTATGAAAGAGCTTCGCTACGTGATCCTGCAAGCGAGGATATTAACTATAATCTTCAGATTGCACGAACGAAAATTACTGACAGATTTGATGAGATTCCGGAGCTTTTTTTCATAAGATGGTTCGACTTCCTCTCCCTGCTTAAAAGTACAAACCAGTGGGCAACAATTGCAATAATGCTATTCGTTATATCTATGGTATTATTTGTCTTTTTCCTTTTTGCGCCTGCCGGCAGATATAAATACCCTTCTTTCTGGTCAGGTGTTGCTGCAATTATACTCTCAGGAGTCACACTTGTTTTTGCAATAAGAAGCAATAACCTTGTCAATCACAATAAGGAGGCAATAGTAATCTGCACCGAAGTAGTGGGTAAAAGTTCTCCGGGTGACACAGGAAAAGACCTCTTCGTAATACATACAGGAGCAAAAGTGACTGTACTGCAACGACTTGGAGATTATTGGGAAATTATACTCCCTGATGGCAATAAGGGCTGGGCTTCAGCTAAATGCCTCGAAAAAATCTGAAACAATTGATAAACATATTAACTTAAGGCTTGTTTTATTAAAAACCTTCAATAATGAAACAATCCTTGTTTTTTATACTGCTGGTATTCGTTTCTTTCTCATGCAAAAAGACGCCATTTGAGCCTTTGGGACCAACAGATGTAAGAATTTATAATAATACTGATAAGTTATTCACAAACATTCTGGTAAATACATCTGGTGGCGAGCATACTTTTGGCACCCTTGATTCACATTTATATACTGATTATTACCGGTTTGAAAAATCATATCCCAAAATAGATATTTCCCTTACAATTGGATCAACCACATATTCAACAGTAACACAGGATTATACCTACCAGAATTATCTTGGACAGGTTAAGTGCACATATAAGGTATACATCTCTGACCCGACGAACAAAACTCTCGATATGGAGGTGGTCTATGATGCACCTCTCAACGGCAAATCGTATATTTGCTTCATGAGAGAGTTCATTACGGTTTGTCCAAGGAACTGTTACAGCACATGCTCATTCAGAGTCTTTGCCGATAATGGCAGGATAGTGCGGATTATGCCTTACAGCGGGAATCTGGCCACACCTGAAGGACCGTGCATTAAAGGACTTTCTTATCTGGAACGGGAATTCTCTGAAGATCGCATTATTTATCCTCTTAAAAGAAAAAGCGATGGCTCTTTTATTCGCATTGATATAAGTGATGCTCTTGAAATAATAGCCAGGCAGCTTAAATATGTGAAGGACCAGTTTGGCTCACATGCTGTACTATTTTATAAAGGAAGCGGCATATCAGGCCTTAGTAACGATATCTCCTCTGTTTTCTGGAAACAGTATGGAGGAGTGACCACAACTTATGGAAATTTATGCTGGCCGGCCGGGTTGGAGGCTGTCCGCCTTACACTTGGTGAGGTAAAGCATAACGTACCATGGGACATATCAAATGCTGAGCTGATAATATTGTGGGGCAAAAATCCTGCTGAAACCAATATACAGGAGATCATCCACATTGACAAAGCCCTGAAAAAGGGAGGTAAACTGGTTGTAATTGATCCCAGAAGAACCCCGACAGCTGACAAAGCTGATTTGCTTCTCAGGCCCCGCCCCGGAACTGATGCGGCTCTTGCCCTGGCCATAGCCGGTTACCTGGTCAAACATGGACATACAGACATTGACTTTGTTTCAAAACATGTACTGGGCTATAAAGAGTTTGCTGAATCACTTTCAATCACTCCTGAAGAAGCTCATTCAATTACAGGGATCCCCACTGAAGCAATTGTTAAACTTGCCGCTATGATTGCCTCTTCGGAAAAGGTAACTATGATTGCAGGCTATGGCCTGCAGCGGCATTCAAACGGAGGACAGACAATAAGAGCTCTCCTTTCAGTTATGGTGATTACAGGAAAAATAGGGAAGCCCGGCTGTGGTTTTAACTTGCAAACCTGCAAAGCTATATTTTTGACACAGAAAAAGAACCTCTGACATATTTCCCCGACGATGGCAGGGACAAACCTTTCCGAAGAAAGATCTCAATGGCAAAATTTGCCGATGACTTTTATAAACTGAAGGACCCTGAAATAAAATTTGCATGGATTG
>DAOQAX010000246.1:0-2257 GCA_035354395.1 Bacteroidales bacterium
AATATGTTATCTCGTCTCTTACTTTAAATGGTATCTGATCCAGGAACATTTTGCCTGTTTCAACTTTTGAAACATCGAAAATGTCGGTAATGATGTTCAACAGAAGATCGGTGGAGCGTCTGAGAAGACCCGAGACCTCTTTTGACTCGGGAGGAAGGTTTGACCGGCAAAGCATTTCGGTCATACCAATAATACCGTTCAGCGGGGTGCGTATTTCAAAGCTCATTCTTGCCAGCAATTCCGACTTGGCAATGTTGGCCTCTGCCTCATGTTTACGCGCAGCTTCAAGAGCAGTAATATCAATGTATGACTCAAGGATCGCATCTTCGCCTTTAAAGTCAACCGGAATGGAGCCCCTGAAAACAATCCTGTCGCCGTGAATGGCATTTATCTTAATTATCTTCCCCTGACCGAATTGCCCTGACAGGTCACTTACATATTCGTTTCGTGACAGGTCCGGTATAAGCATTCCCAGCATCTCGGTTTCGCTTTCGCGTGAGAAAAGCTGTGCCGCAATTCGATTTGCCTTAAGTATCTCCCTGTTCTGATTATATACCACTATTCCAACAGGCATCTCCTCGATCATCTTTATAAGAGTAGCCTCGGAATTCTGTGTCTCTATCATTTTCCTGTTCTGTCTCTTGAAAATAACCCAATAGATCTGAATAATGAGCAGAACAATAAGCAGGGTAATAAATACTATTATGGTTGAATTGCGAACAATATACTTTTGAAAAAAGTCGGTAGGAGCTGAAAAGACTATTCCGAAATCTTTTCCGATAACTGTTACCGGGAAAAATGAGGATAATATCTTTTTGTTTTTCCCATCGAAAGCAATTTTGTGGATCAGCCTGCCCGAAATTCCGTCATTAACCTCTTTGGTGAGTCTCTTCGTTTCGCTGTACCCTGGTTTACCCTTATGAGAATCGTAAATTATTTCCCCTTCGCCGTTTATTACCCATTGCCATTGGTAATCTTCAATGCTATACTTTGAAAAGATCCGTGAGAAATACTGATTGAAATTAATGGTAATAACAAAATTGCCAAGTACTTGTCCATCTTTTACAACCGGGAAGTAATAATCAAAATTTTCTCTTAACGGTTCAACTTTTTCCTTGTCAAAGATCACTGGTTGTACCTGTGCTTTATATCTCCCGTTTATCCAGGTGTTTTTCTCCTGGTCCTTTAAAAGTGTAAAAACATTGCCCTTATTATCGTTTAGCTTCAGGCTGACAATCAGGTCTTCATATTTTGAATAATAGAGTTCAATTTTTTCAAGAGATCTGTCATTTACCTCACTGTCTGAGAAGAAGTCAGAAATATCATTGCCAAAGCGCATTTCTGCAAGATCCGGGATAAGCGACTGGCTTGTTTTTTCAATCTCGGTACCAACAATCCTAGCCTGTTTGTCGAGCATTTTAGTTGTATACTCAATCTGGTTATTGTACAAGCTTCTGTAAAATAATGCATTGATCGCCAGAATCAGAAATGTTGCTATATAAGCAATTATTGTTATTCTCCTCATAAAGGGCTCTATTTATAAGATAAAAATACTCAATTATCTGTATTTTAAATCATCCTCAAGCAACATGCTCAGATAGCTTCTGAACCTCCAGACCTCAATTTCGCCTGATTCTACTGCTTCTCTTACAGCGCATCCCGGTTCTGACAAATGCAGGCAGTTGTGGAACCTGCAACTCGATGATGTCCTGAATATTTCCGGGAAGAAATGATATATCTCTTTCCTGTCAAAGTCAATCACACCAAAACCTCTTATACCGGGACTGTCAATGACTCTGGCCCCTGATGGCATGATATGCATCTCCGGGAAAGTTGTTATATGTTTACCCTGTTCATGATAAGCGGAAACATCATCGGTTTTGAGATTTAACATGGGGTTCAAATAGTTCAGAAGAGAGCTTTTTCCCACTCCGGAGTTGCCTGCCACAAGGGTGGTTTTATCTTCAAGCAGAGCATTCAGGTTCTCCAGTCCTTTTCGTTCCTTTACCGATAAAAGAAGTGTTCTGTACCCTATCTTTTCATAGGCTTTCATCAGTTTATCAGTGTTCTCCATCAACTGGTCACTGATAAGGTCCGACTTGTTTACGAGTAATATTGCAGGAATACGGTAAGCCTCTGCAGTAGCCAGAAAACGATCAATAAACTCTACCGGTGTCTCAGGCATTATCATAGATATCATCAGTATTACCTGATCAATATTTGCAGCAATTATCTGTGATTCCTTTGAAAGATTTGA
>DAOQAX010000247.1:0-2242 GCA_035354395.1 Bacteroidales bacterium
TACATTATCTGCGGCATCAGTCTTCGCATCCATCCATATTCCGATGTTCTCAAACTTACCGTTACTGTTTTTCGTCAGACTTTTTAACAGCTCATCATAGTCAACAGGAACCATTCCTACCTCAGCATCAAACCATAAATATATGCCTGCCACTGACAGGAAGTTAAACAGGTATCCCTGGGATTCATCACCCTCAGACTTCTTTTTAGCCTTATCAATTACTTCACCGGCAAAAGGCTTATCCACCACTCCCATTTTATAAAGATCTGCTGCAACATCCTCAACGCTGCCTTTTGTAAGCTCATATGACTGACGCAATGAATTAATCAATTCCTTATCTTTCAATATCTCCTCCAGTTTCCCAAAATATTCTGTGGCTCCCATCTCTGTCAGAGCATTGACAACCCTGTCAGTTTCATAGTCAGCAGGCTTTTTCATCTTTTGGAAATTAACCAGGACCTGTTCTACAACGGACTTATCTTTGGTTTTCCTGTATAAGGTCACTGCGGGGTCCAGGGCATCATAATACTTATCTTTATCATTGAGCAGATCAAGAACTTTATCCTTATGCTTATCTCCTTCTATTCTTATAAGTACATTCAGGGCAGCATCAGTGCTGATGCCCTTTTCGAAAAACCCGGTGGCTACAGGGATCACTCTTTTATCACTGGAAGCAAACAGTATATCAATAAGGCCGGTTGCCGGGTTATCAGATGACCAGACACTTTTCATCTCTTCAAATTTTTCCTTCCTTATAATTTTCCTGTTGTAAATGTCAAGGCAAAGTTCAAAGACCCGGTTCTTAATCTGCGCATCGCCATTCTGAGCAAAGTTCTCAAGGCCTGACATCACGGAATGTTCTTCCTCAAGGTTAATCTTTGAACTCAATATCAGGTCTGTCACATAATCGAGGGTTTTTATGCTTTTACCATCATATCCGAGCCAGAACACAAGCCGGTCAATATCGTGCGATTTGCCGGACAAAAGACGGTTTTCAAAAGCCTGTGCATAACCTGGCAGCCTCATGTAACCAGCCAGCTGAATCACTGATTCTTCATCCTCATCTCTCTGAACATTTTGCAGTATTGTCTCAATCAGTTCAGGCTCCGTAATGTTGTAGTCTTCCGATTCATCGTAATTTCGGGATAATCCGGTGTATATGTCGCGTTTAGCATTTGTATCGTTACCCTTAAGGATTCCGGTAATCTGTTTCACAACGGATTTATCTCCTGACTTATACCTTTCCGTCAGGGTCTTGTCAGTCAGTTTCCGCAGGCTTTCCTGCGCCTTTTCTTCAATTCTTTTATTAATCCATGAACCTATCCTGCTGACCTCTCCTGCTTCAGAAATGACAACTATTCTGGTTTTATTGTCCCCATATTTTGCACGATCTTCATTCTTCTTTTCCTGCTCAAAGAGTTTTTGCAGATCCTTGTCTGAAATACCCGTGTTCTGTCCTTTGCATGAAACAAAAACCGAAAACAGTATCAACACCGGGAATACCCTGATTAAAATGTTTTTCATTGTTTATCTTTTTATAATTCTATCAGCATTTTCAAAGGCTGTTATCCGATATTAACACCGAATAATAAAATAACCGGCTATGGTGCCGGGACTGTGAATATCCGGAGTTTACTTTTTTATTATTATCGGCGTTGATTGATTGACGTAGTAGTACAGCTCATTTATATCTTTCGTCTTCAATGATATACACCCTTCAGTCCAGTCATATTTCATGTCAATAAGAATATCCATCCCATCAGGCACACCGTGAATTCCAATTTCACCTCCTATTTTAGCGTCGCCAGGTATCTTACCCTGACGGATTGCTGCATTATGCTTGCGCCATGAATCCTGCGTGGGGTAGTTTAACCAGATAAATTTTGACCATTTAGAGTGTGGGTATTTGGCCTTCATATAGAATGTCCCCTCCGGAGTGCATCTGTCACCCTGTTTCAGTTTATCGTCAACAGGATTCTTACCAAAAACAACAGGATATTCCTTCAAGATGACAGTGTCACTTAGGATGGTCAGTTTATGATCCGATTTATCAATGATTACTGACAGGTTGTCTGCATTTAGATCACGTTCTGTTATCACAGATCGTAAAGCCCTTGAATAGTTTATTAAGGTTTTGGTCTGAGCCTTGCCCGGGAGGCTCATTATTACTATCAGAATAATACTCAGAGTTGATTTTACCAGGATCTTATGCAACATAAATATTTACTCCCTTCCGACAGTT
>DAOQAX010000248.1:0-1969 GCA_035354395.1 Bacteroidales bacterium
CCCCGAACAGAATTACAGGAGCTTTTTCCGGTTTGAGGGATTTCAGGAATTTGACTATCGCAGCCGGATAATATATGTCCTTGTATTCTATTTCGGCGGTATTGTCTGCCATGAATGCAACTATCACAAGGAAGTCGAAATATTCTGCGACACTGTAGAAGCTTATGCCTGTCTGTTTCTGCTGTTCAACCTTGTACATGTCAAATACTTCTGCAGCATAGGTCTTGTCTTCACCATATTTTTTCACTGTGCCTCTCATCAGGGCAAGCTGCCTTTCAGCTACACTTTCGTTCCATTTGTAATATTCCTCCCAATCCTTAATTGAACTGTTTTTTACCGGAAGATCCTTGCCTGTCTTTTTCCTGAAATCAGCCCTGCACCTGTCGCAGTAGCACGTGTTATGGAAATTCACGGCATTATGCCAGATCCCGTCAACATGATAAACCGACATCAGCTGGTCGATATATTTTACAGCATGTTCATTCCTGTAATAGCTGTTATAGCAGGGGGCGTACATTGGAGGTGTTGTGTAATTCAGGATAACAGGGCCTCCATTCTCATCTTTTGCAAACCAGTCGGGGTGACAGTCGTACCTTTTCTTCTCCACACCTCTGAAATCGACTCTTGTAATTACCTTTATACCAGCCTTGTGGCATCCTTCAACTATTTCATACAGAAGATCCCTATTCCCTATATACGGATTTACGTTTGCCATTTCAAGATTATTCTGAAAGAAGTCAACCACACCACCACCGTTTACTACAAGGGTATTTGCATGAACACTTTTCATGTAACTGACAAGACTGTCAACGTCATAGTCCTGTGCATCAGGCTCACGCATAACGGTTTGGAGTATCCTCATTGGTTTATGATACCAGAGATCATCACCGGTTTTTTGTGCGGCAGCATTAATCGAAATAAGAAGCAGGAGGATAAGGTAAATTCTCATTTCTGCATAAGATTAAGTGTTTAAGTGTAATATTACGAAAAATAGAGAAAAATAAGTCATGTGTTTATGACTCAGGTATAATGAAATCCATCCAGATAGCTATCGGGAACCACAAAGTACACATAGGAAATCGCATGATTATTAAGGCTGAGTAGAAAGGAGAGAGGTGTGAGACGCTAGGCTCACTCAATTAATTAAATGCTATTGATTTCCAGGCATCCTGTATCTTTGTAATCCGGATCTGTAAGAAATGTCCTTATCAGGTCAAGGTTTTTCCGGAGTACATGTTCGATATTTTGGGTTGAGGAATTGCCAAGCCTAAGCCATATTACTTTTGGCCATGATCCCTTTACAAGGCTGAGGTCATAAAAATCAGCATCGAAGGTAACAATGCAAAAACCATTTTCCTTAGCATAATTCCATATAACAGAGTCCCTGGAGTTTTCTAAAGATATATCGCTCACTTGTTTTGAACCGGGAAATATATCCTGGACTTTATTTGTGATTCTGAATGAAATATTCTGATCGAAAAGCAATTTCATCAGATAGTCTGAAGTTTACGTTCTCTGTCCGCAGCAAACATTAAACTTGCTTTAATATCTTCTCTGGTAAGTTCAGGAAAATCATGCAAAATATCTTCAATGCTCATACCTGATCCCAGCCAGCCAAGAACATCGGATACAGTAATTCTTGTTGTCCTGATACAGGGTTTTCCAAATCTTTTATCCGGACTGATTTTTATAATCTTTTTATAAGAATACATATTACAAAGATACAATATTTTATTTCAACTTATATGTTAGTTTTCCGGTACCAACCAGGTTAGTCAGTGATACCCCGTTTACAAAGATCATCACCCTTCCGCTGCCAGGATTATTGGGATAGCTGAATCTGACAGGACCTGAACCATCAAGGTAAACATCACTCTTCCAGAGCAGTGTAGGCCGGAACTGGTATTCAGGGACAAGCTCAACCTGTTCTTTTGTTGGAGTATAAAACTCAATCTCTGACCTGAATATT